>CAZXLG010000008.1:0-28252 GCA_964641335.1 uncultured Paracholeplasma sp. | reverse complement strand
TTTTTGAATGTGCCATCGTAATACCTCCATCGTGTTTACCCCAAGTATAACATGACTATTGTTCATCCAGGGCTAAAGAATTGAAAAAATACTATAAGTTTTATCCATAAGGATAAAAAAAAGGACTGTTCATCCTCTAGAAGAGTTTTACAGTCCTTTAAGTTTTAGAATGTTGTCCACCAGTCACCATAAACTTCATTGAATTCTGCGTTATCGAAGATGTAGGAGAAGAATTGATCTTGGTTGATTTCTACTAGTCTTTGAGCTTTTTGGTTATTAGCTGCAGAAGCAAAGTTATAGTTTGTTGTGTCTAATAATCTATAAAGAAGGTTTAATTGGTTTTGTGAACCAGTATACTTCGCATAGATTGGAGCGAAATATGCATTGATTGCTGTAGAGACATTGGATGGTAAGTTTTCAACACCATATTCAGAGTCTTTTTCATTCAAGTAGATTCTTACTTGGTTTGCAGAAATAGCATCTGAATCGCTATAAGCGTTTAGATAGTATTTTTCACCATTCTTATCTTCATATTCAATGTGTTCATAAATCATGTATTCATCTGTATCTTTAGCCTTAGAATCGTCTTCAGCAGTGAACTTAGCGCTGCTTGCAACAGATCCTCCAGTTGCTAAAATCATGTGCCAGCCGAATGCAGTTTCTAATACTTGAGCATAATCAGCAGGGGATGATTGTAACCATTGGCTAGGGAATGCATCGTTTGCGTCGTATTCAGCCTTAACTTCAGCAAAGATTTCTTTAGCGCCAGCATAGAATGCTTCGTCTAATGAAGAGGTTGAACCGATTGTATTTGTAGAGTTAGTAATTGCGGATAGGTTTTCAAACTTGAGGTTTAGACCAGCTGCCTTGTATTCAGCCCATTTGCATTCTGGGGTGACATCTAGCGGTGGAACTGAACAAGATTGTGGAGCAATTCTACCTGCAGCGTTATATTCTTCAACAATTGCATTTAAGCCAGTTGAGAATGAAGAATATGTTAAGGCTTTATCATGAACTAATACCATGAATTCAACTAACATTTCTTGGAAATCAGCTAATTCTTGTGCATCTAGGGTGTCGAAGTATTCAGATGGTTTATCTGGAGTATCGTCTTCATCCATATCGATGTAAACAAGTAAGTGTGATGCAGATAATGAGAAGAATTGTTCTCTCAATTTGTTTGCATAATCAGCTAATGTTTGATAAATAGTTGCACCATATTGCGCTTCAAGGTCTTTTAGGTATTCATCTTCTAATGCGGCAGCAACATAAACGTTTTGAACAGCTTCATCAATAGAAGTTGCACGGAATGCTAACATTAAGAAGTTCTTTCTACCCATCGAAGCTGGATAACCAGAGGATGCGTAGTAGTCTTGACCAAATTGCTTGATAATAGTTTCAATATTCTTGCGATATTCATCTAGTTTTTCTTTTGTGATTGAATCTACATAATCAGAATCCTTCAATGTTTGACGAATAGCCATATCAATCGCAACAGATACACCAAGTCTTTGTTCTAGTTGAGCATAGAGGGCATCTACTGTGATTTCTGTACCATTCACTTTAGCGATTAAAGTCTTGCTGGATTTAGAAGCCACTTTCACTTCTTTATAGCTTTGTGCTAAGTATAATTGAACAAGTTCATCATAGATAACAACATCAGCTTCATTAAGTCTTTCAGTTGCTTTAGTAGAAATATAAGAAGTTGTTAATTTGGCATCAAGAACTTCATTATAAACTTCTTGAGCTTTTGCAGTTAACTCACCGGCTTGTGTGTAAACGATGAATTCATCATCTTCATCCATCCAGTTTAATACTTCTTCATTATGACCTTTAAGTTTAAATACTAGGTAATAGTTTGAACCACTTAAGCGAGGGCTTGCAGTGAAACGAGTTTCCCCGTCTTCAGTTCCTAGGGTGTTGTAAATATAAGTACGTAGGCTTGTGTTAGTGAAGTCTTCATAAGCTTTAGTAAATGGAAGGTTATCCAAGTCAGCTAGAATGCTCTCAACAGTGTAATTAGTATTTACTTGATCACGGAAGCTGTAAATATAGTTGTAAATTTCTAAGAATTTTACAAGTGTTTCATCTTGAGTTAATGCAACGTCTGAGTCAGAACCTGCATCTGGATTGATGGAATACTTGTCATAGAATTTACGATAATCTGCTTCGCTCACATTACCAGTGTTTGCAATACCTAATTCACTTAAGGTAGTTGCAGCACGTCCAGTAACTACGCCAGCTCTTGGGTCTTGAAGAACATATAATTGGCTTCTATATGCCTTTAAGTTGAATCTGCGTAATGTAGCGTTTGCTTCATTTAGGTTTACGAAACGAATGGTGATTGCACTCATGTCGTAATTGTTTTTAACGTTGTTGTCAAAATATGTAGCTAAATCTTTGTCGACATCGATATAGCTGGATGAATCTTTGTCTTTAACTTCATCTACTAAGATTTCTTTTGCATAAATCTTTTTAGCGACGTTAAGTTTGTAATAATTTAGAATGGATGCATCATGATTTTCGAAGTTCACAACATCAATGTCGCTTTCTTCGATTGTCGAATTAGCTAGATAGAATGAATCTACGAAAGATTTCACTTTATTAGTAATTGTTTTGGCATCGTATTCCTTAAGAGTATCTATATCTGAAGTACCGAAAATCGCTTCGTTAGCATACTTAAGAATATCTTCTTCATAAGTAGCAGGGTTTGCTTCGATTAGGGCTAGTTCGTCAGCATATAAGATTTTTTCAATCATTTCGACTAAGACTGAAGAACTACTTAAACGCATCTCTTGATATAATTCTTTTTCAGTGATGCTGTATCCTGTTCCACTTAGATAGACTGTATCACCAAGGCTACCATAAGGGGTTGATAAGGACTTGTCACCGCAAGCGGCGAGCGTAACTGCAAAAGCCGTAAGTAAGACTAGAGCAGCTAACTTCTTAATGAGATTAGTTTTATTCACAATTTTCACTCCTTGAATTTTAATCACAAGCACTAATAATATAACATACATGTAAGGGCTTTGCAATCGTTTTTATGTGATTTCATAATCTCACACAAAAGCCTTAATATGAAATATTAGTTAATTGCTAGAGGGTTCATGATATAATGATTTTGGTGATATTTTGAAACTCTATTCTATTGCAAGTGGGTCCAGTGGAAACGCCACTTATATTGAACATGAAAATTTAAGAATATTGGTCGATGCGGGTATTAGTTTTAAGAAGCTAAGCAACGCGATGATGAGTGAGAACTTAAACATATTACATTTGACGCATGTGCTCGTTACGCATGAGCACGTAGACCACATTCGTGGCATAGATACGCTATTCAAAAACATCCATGCGCCTATTTATACCTCTTATGGTACTGCAAAAGCTATGCGTTTCTTTGATAACGATAAATTTACCGACAAAATTAAAATCATTGAAGCCTTTTTACCGATAAAAATTGGCACTTTGACCATCACACCCATCCCATTATCACACGATGCTGCGGAACCTCTTGGATTCATTTTTGAAACCAAAAATGTTAAATTAGGTTATGTAACGGATACTGGTTATATTCGTGAAGGGTTAATAGAACCACTATCAAATTGTGATTTTTATTATTTTGAGGCTAATCATGATCCCGTTATGTTGAAGAGTTCGAATCGCCCTTACCCGACAATTCATCGTATCTTAACTGAACGTGGTCACTTATCCAATGAAGATTCTGCATATTATCTATCAAAAATGATGGGACCTAGAACAAAAGGAATCATCATGGCACACATTTCCGAAGAATGTAATACGATAGATAAGATTAAGTCGACTTATCAAACAGTTTTTAAAGCGAATAATCAAAATTTTGATAATCTCAAAATTTACTACGCTTCACAAACCCCACTTGAGGTTATTGAATTATGAAACTGACACTTATTTGTGTAGGAAAGATGAAACAAACCTACCTTAAGGAGGCTATTCAAGATTACATAAAACAAATGCCTTATCCATTTGAAATAATCGAAGTTCAAGATGAAAAAGAAATCTCGGGAATGGCACTGGAAGAAAAACGAATTCTTAGCAAAATTGGTGTTAATGATTTCGTGATTGGTCTCGCTATCAAGGGGGATATGTTATCCTCAGAGGAATTTGCAAGCAAGCTAGATCGTTGGATGACATACGATAAGAAAGATTTAACGTTCATAATTGGTGGGTCCTATGGGTTTACTGAGGTTGTGTACAGCCGTTGTAACTATTTGTTATCATTTTCTAAAATGACCTTTCCCCATCAATTAATGAGAGTGATTTTAGTAGAACAAATCTATCGCGGATTTCAAATTCTTAAAGGGCATCCTTACCATAAATAACCACTTTAATAGTGGTTTTATTATAAATTAGTGCATTATATTGTATAACGGCTTAGAATCGGCATTTATTCTAAAAATGTAATGTTAAAAAGTTATTAATAAGAGCCAATACGGAAATAATATGCATAAAAATATATCGAAAATAATGGAGTTGATTATATGTATGATTATGTAATTTGGGATTTCAATGGAACTATTCTTGATGATGTTGATTTGTGTCTTGATCTATTAAATCAAATGCTCATCAAGCAAAACAAACCGACATTATCCGTTGAAAAGTATAAAGAGGTTTTTGGATTTCCAATTAGAAAATATTATTTAGATGCCGGATTATCATTTGAACAAGAATCTTTCGATGAGATGAGTGTCTTTTTTATTGATCGATATCAACCAGCGAGTTTTCAATGTCCCATTCACAAAGGTGTAATAAGTACAATTGAAGAACTACATCGCCTTGGGATTAGGAGTGTAATTCTTTCTGCATCACACACAGATAATTTGATCGAGCAAACGAAGGTTTTAAACATTCATCAATATTTTGATCACATCATTGGTACTGACAACATTAAAGGTCAAGGTAAAGTAGAACGTGGTATTTCGTTTATTAAGGAATCAGGAATTAATCCGAAAAAATGCTTATATGTAGGTGATACAATTCATGATGCAGAAGTAGCGAACGCACTCGGTGTTAAAGTCTTACTTTACACAGGCGGACATCAATCTAAAAATCGCTTAAAATCGACGAATGAAACAATTATTTATGAAATTAGTGATATAATTAAGCATGTAAAGGGGTGTATTTCATGAAATTTTTTAGGGGATTTAAGGCTTTCATCAGTAAAGGGAATGTATTAGATTTAGCCGTTGGGGTTATCATGGCTACCGCTTTTGGTAAAATTGTTACTTCCGTCATCAATGATTTATTGTTCCCATTAATCGCAGCGCTATTAGGTGAAGCTGATTTTAGGGACCTTGTATATAATATTAGACAAATCGGTACCAATCCTGATACACAGGAACCAATTTACGCAACACTCAAATATGGTAACTTCATTCAAGTCACTTTTGAATTCTTGATTATTGCGCTATTTATCTACATCATCGTGATTCAATTAGTCAAGGGTCAAGCAAAAAAAGATCGTATCGCTGAAGAAGAACGCATTAAAAAAGAAGAAGAAGCTAAAAAGAATCCACAACCAGTGGTTAAACCTGAAGATATTCAATTACTCGAACAAATTAGAGATTTATTAAAGAAACAAAGCACTAGATAAGTGCTTTTTTCGTAAGGAGATTTTTTATGGACTTAGAAAGTATCAAACATAAAATCTATAATCAAGGCAGAGATCTTGAAGTAGCTATTTATAATACCCTATTTGAATCTGATGAAAGAGATATGGTATCTTTTGCCTTATCAATATATCAAAACAAAGATGGTGGATTTGGACATGATATTGAACCGGATTCAACCAATCCTAACTCCTCACCATTTCAAACCTCTGTTGCTCTAGAAATTCTTTGTGATGTGGGCTTTCGCGAACACAATCTCGATGAATTTACAAAAACTATGGTCAATCGAGCGTTCAAATACGTATCAAACACGAAAGTCGGAGACTATTGGTCTAGAACTATTCCATCAAATAACGATTATCCATGTGCAATTTGGTGGTTACATGATGAATCTAATCCTGTAACCATCAATCCAACAGCGAGTATACTGGCAAGCGTATTGTTATTAGCGTCGAAAAACAGTTCAGGATATCATGCGGCAATTGAATTAAGCAAACTGCATATTGCTAATTACTTAAATACAACCGTCCAAGAAAAACATGACCTCATTGTTTTAGCTAGACTATATCATGCATTAGTAGAAGTAGAACCATCGTTTGCTCAATTAGGTGAGTTCAAGCAAAAGCTATTTAAAGAAGTTCAAAGTTCAATAACAGCGGTTGATGCATGGGAAGGATACGCTACAATGCCTTTTGATTTTCCACTCGATAATGACAATTATGACATTAAGAGTGACATTTTGTTAGCGGGTGTCGATTACCTGAAACGCACATTAAAACAAAATTATTGGGAACCTTCATGGCAATGGTATAAGGATGAGGATACATTTGAAATCCAATCGATTAAGTGGCATGCTATTTTAGCCATTAAATATTTGTCATACATCTCACATATTCAAAAATAGATTGTAATATCAGCATTTCTGTGATAATATATTTTCAAAAAGAAGGCTTGATTTACATGCAAAAGACTCAAATTAGATTTTCCTATTACTATTATTATATTTAAGGGAATGCAAACACATTCCTTTTTATTGGTGAACATAATAGGAAATGTGCTAATTGATGAACTTCTTATCCTTAGGACATTCCTAAGGATTTTTTATTTTTAAAGGAGAGGCTAACCATGATCGTACAAATGAAACCCCAAGCATCAAAAGAACAAGCAAAACGTATTACTGATTTTTTGATTTCAAAAGGATATGGTATTAAGGATGCATCCTCAGATACCAATATCGTATTTGGGATCATTGGAGACACAAAGAGTTTAAATCCAACCGACCTAGAAGCCTTTGAAGGGGTGTTTCAGGTCACACGTGTTTCAACCCCATATAAACTAGCAAGTAGATCTTTTAAAAAGGAAGATACCATCATCCATGTAAGAAAGAACATTAGCATAGGAGGAAATCAATTTGTAGTCATGGCTGGACCATGTTCGATTGAGTCATATGAAAACACTGATCAAATTGCGAAAGCAGTTAAAGCCTCAGGTGCAACTATTTTACGCGGGGGGGCTTTCAAACCTAGAACCTCTCCATATGCTTTCCAAGGTATGGGTATCGATGGATTAAAGATTATGCGAGAAGTTGCAGACAAATATGATTTAGCAGTGGTTTCCGAAATCATGAGTGAAGATATGATTGAAGCCTTTGAACCGTATGTTGATATCTATCAAGTTGGGGCTCGTAACATGCAAAACTTTCATCTACTTAAGCAACTTGGTGCGAGAACTAAAAAACCTATTTTATTGAAACGTGGATTATCCTCTACCATTGAAGAATGGTTAATGAGTGCAGAATATATTATGGCATCTGGGAATGAACATGTCATTCTCTGTGAACGCGGTATTCGTACCTTTGAAAAATACACACGAAACACATTAGACATCAGTGCTGTTTTGGCTATTAAAGAATTATCACACCTACCAGTTATTATCGACCCTTCACATGCAGCTGGTAAATTCTCGATGATTGAAAAGTTATCCATGGCTAGCTATGCAGTTGGTGCAGATGGATTAATTGTTGAAGTACATCCAGATCCTGAACACGCATTAAGCGATGGGGCACAATCCTTAAAACTTGAAAAGTTCGACCACATGATGCAAGAGTTGACTAAGCTTTCGGATGTCCTAGAAAAGAAGATTAAATGAAAGTCTTTATAGCGGGATTGGGCCTCATTGGGGGAAGTTACGCTGAAGGGTTAACACTCAAGGGCTACGAAGTTTATGGATACAACCGAACAAAAGCTTCTGAAGAGATTGCGATTGAACGAGGCTATATTAAAGACGCTGGACTAAAATACCTACCACTCTGTGAAGTGGTTATTTTGGGTTTTTACCCCCAAATGAACGTGGAATTTATCAAAGAGAATTTATCAAGTCTACGCAAGGGACAAATCATAACAGATGTCTCAGGGACTAAGGTCGAAATGATTCCTCAAATTGAGGCAATTCTACCTGAGGGGGTATCTTATGTTTCACATCATCCAATGGCAGGTAGGGAAACAAGAGGTATTGAAAAAGCAGATTATCAAATGTTTAAAGGTGCAAACTTTTTGATAACACCGTCGGGACACTCCAACATAGAATCTATTGAAGTTATTAAACAAATTGGTCATGATTTAAACTTTAAGAAGATTACCATCATTGATCCTAAAAGACATGATCAATTGATTGGCTTCACTTCTCAATTACCACACGCGATGGCAGTTGCGTTAGTCAACAGTGACGAATACGAAGAAACGTCTAGATTCACTGGGGATTCGTTTAGAGACTTGACACGAATCGCAATGATTAATGAAGTACTTTGGACAGAACTGTTTTTTGAAAACAAAACGATTTTAATCGAAGAGATTCAAAAGTTCGAACGAGAATTGGACAAGATTAAAGAAGCATTGAATCAAAATGATAAAGAAGCTTTAGCAAAACTATTCATTCAATCGACTAAAAAAAGGAGTGGATTTTAATGAGGATAACGATGCCATTACAGAATCATTCATATGACATTTTATTAGACCATAAAGCGATTTTACAGTTACCAGATGAAATTAATAATTTCTACAATGGTGAGAAAGTATTTATTATTACTGATCAAAAAGTAGCCGAACTATATGAAATGAAATTAAGAGATATTCTCAAGGACTTTACAGTTGATTTTATTGTGATTAATCCAGGAGAAGAATCCAAATCGATTGCAGTTTATGAATTCGTCATTGATACATTGATCGATAAGGAAATGAAACGATCAGACTTATTAATTGCTTTTGGTGGTGGCGTTATCGGTGATTTAGTTGGATTTGTCGCAGCAACCATATATAGAGGAGTTCCTTATGTACAAATCCCGACTACATTACTTTCTCAAGTAGATTCTTCAATAGGTGGGAAAACCGCTATAAACAGCCATAAAGGTAAAAATATGATCGGTTGCTTCTATCAACCTAAGTTTGTTCTAATTGATCCTGATTTCTTACGTACTTTATCGGATTTTGAATATAAAAATGGGATGGCAGAAGTCATAAAGTCTGCCTATATTGGAGATCCAGTACTTCAACAAAAACTACTAAATGGGAATATCAAAATAATTGAAATGATTGAAAGAACACTATTAGTGAAAAGAGCGGTTGTTTTGAAGGATGAATTTGACCTTAATGAACGAATGTATTTAAACTTCGGTCACACATTTGGCCACGCACTTGAAAAACAAAGTAATTATCAAGTTGCTCATGGCTATGCTGTAGCTGAAGGTATGCTCATTGCAATGCACATTGGACAAAAATTGGGAGTAACACCCAATACTCTCCAAAAGGATTTAAAGATTATATTGGATAAATTCGATCTAGGTCTTATGAACACGAATCCAATGACACTGATTAATGATGTGTTTTATGATAAAAAAAACACCCATGGCCAACTTAAAATGATATTTATTCAATCCATTGGTCAGCCTGTCATCATACCTGTAACTAGGGAGGTACTCTATGAATGTTATCATTCACAAACCACTAAGTGAAGGGACACTTGAAGTAGTTCCAAGTAAATCGATCACCCATCGTGCCCTGATTGCGGCAGCATTGGCTGAAGGTAAAAGTCTAATTCGTCGACCACTTGAATCTGAGGATACTGAAGCAACTATAGATATGTTAAGGGCTCTAGGCATTGTAATAAATAAAACACCCGAAGGCATCGAAGTTCACTCAAAAGGTATTCAAAAACCATCACGTATTTTGTTCGCAAACGAATCAGGATCTAGCTTAAGATTCTTAGTACCAGTTGCACTTTTGAGTGAAGGCGAAATTACCTTTGACGGTAAATCTGGACTCAAAAAACGACCCATTTCGGAGTATTTAAAGGTATTTGATCAAATGGGGGTCAAATATCAGCAATTTGATGAAAATTTGCCCCTTAAAATTAGTGGTAAAATGGTACCTGGTGAATACAAAATTTTAGGTAATATTTCCAGTCAATTTGTGACCGGCCTACTGTATGCGTTACCCCTACTAAATGGAGACTCTAAACTACTACTTGAGACCCCCCTTGAATCAAAGGATTATGTCGATATGACGATATCAATTCAACATCAGTTTGGAGTAGAAATTGAAGAGATTGAAAATGGATACTTTATAAGAGGAAATCAAAAATATTGCAAAAAAACGTTTGACGTTTCTGGTGATTTTTCACAAGCAGCATTCCATATTATTGCAGGCATTTTAGGTGCAAATCTGAGATTATCGAAACTTGAGAAAAACACACATCAAGCAGACGAAAAAGTACTAGAAATTGTTAAAATGATGGGAGCTACTATTAATTATGATAATGGCTCTATTAAGCCAATACCGAGTAATACATATGGAAGAACGATAGATCTTTCGCAGTCCCCAGATATTGGACCGATAATGGCCGTGCTATGCGCTTTATCGGATGGGACATCGCACATTATTAATGCCTCAAGGCTTAGAATCAAGGAATCTGACCGTATTACAGCTATTGCAACAGAGCTAAATAAGATGGGTGCTAAGATTAGTGAGACTAAGGATGGAATGATTATTGAAGGTGTGAAAAATCTCAAATCAAATATGAACTTATATTCATGGAATGATCATCGAATCGTTATGGCTTTAGCTATTGCAGCCATTAAAACTGATGGCCCAATTCGAATCATAGGTGCTGAAGCAATTAATAAATCTTATCCCACTTTTTTTGAAGATTATGTTAAACTGAAAGGAGAAATATCTTATGAATAAACTTGAACAAGCTCGTGTCACTATAGATGAAATTGATCAACAAATCGCAAGTCTATTTAAGACACGGATGTTAGCCGTCATGGATGTTCTAGAATTTAAGAAATCAAATCATCTACCTATCTTGGATTCAAAACGAGAAGCGGAAATGATTGCTCGAAATGTTAAGAGATTTGATTCTAAGGAACTAGAACCTTATTATGAACAGCTACTAAAAACTATTCTTGAGATATCTCGCCAATATCAGGAGGATCACTATGAATAGATTTGGACTCATTGGTCGTAATATCAGTTACTCATTATCAAAACGTATTCATGAAGGTATCGCACGCATGAATGGTTATCGTATTGTATATGATGTATATGATTGTGAAACAGAACTTGATGTAGTTGCTAAAATCAATCAATTGAGACAAGGACTCCTTAAAGGTCTCAATGTAACGATACCCTATAAAGAATCTATCCTACGATACTGTGATCGTTTAACCGATACAGCCAAAGAAATAGGTGCAGTTAATACTTTATACATGGTAGGCAATGAGTTGGTTGGTGATAATACAGATTATTACGGTTTTCAAAAACTATTGGCTTTATATCATGTAAATCCAAAAGGCAAAGTAACATATGTCCTTGGATCAGGTGGTGCTGCAAAAGCAGTTCATTATGCTTTAAAATCAATTGGAGCAAAAGTTGTGATTGTTTCACGCGATAAAGAAAAAATTAGGGACCAATTTCAATTGGTTTCAGGCTATGAAGTTCTTGATATTGTCCCCAAAATTGACATTATGGTTAATACAACACCAATAGGAACAGCCCCTCGAGGTGATCAAATGCCGGTTTCAAAACAGATTGCTCAAAAAACAGTCATTGCTATCGACCTCATATATAATCCAAAAGAAACCCAGTTCATGAAAACAGCAAGTTTTGGAATTGGTGGTGCAACCATGTTAGTAGGTCAAGCTATGAAATCACAATCCATTTGGCTGGATCGTATCATTGACGAATCGAAAGAAGCCTTTGACGTTTTAGTTGAGGAGATGAATTCATGAACCATTTTGGCACATTGTTTTCAGTTAACATATACGGAGAATCGCACGGTAAAGCCGTTGGTGTCGTTATTGATGGCGTGACTCCAGGCATTACATTTAATGAGGATTTATTAAATACAGATTTAAACCGTCGTAAAGCTGGAGCTATTGGAACAACAAAACGTATTGAAGCTGATGAGCCTAAGATTATATCAGGTGTATATCGCGGATTTACAACTGGTGCACCAATTCATATCCTATTTGAAAATACGAATACACGCAGTGAAGATTATCAAAATTTATTAAAACAACCAAGACCCGGTCATGCTGACTTCACGAGTTACATCAAGTACAAAGGATTTGCGGATCAACGTGGTGGTGGACATTTCTCGGGAAGATTAACCACAGGAATTGTTGCTGCTGGTTCGGTTGCCAAAATGGTATTGAACGCACAATTTGATTCAAAACTAGTCCGCGTAGGCGAATTGACTGACATGAATGGATTGGATGAATATTTAAAAGGTATTTCCGAAAGTTTAGACTCCGTTGGGGGTATTGTTGAAGTTCGTGTTAATGGACTACCTGTTGGTATTGGTGAACCATTCTTTGATTCTGTTGAATCTAAAATTGCACACATGATTTTCTCGGTACCTGCGACTAAGGGCGTTGAATTTGGTGTTGGGTTTAATGGTATTCATTTAAAGGGTTCTGAATTCAATGACCGTATCCTTGATGAAACGGGTAAGACTGCAACCAATCATAATGGTGGGCTCAATGGGGGTATCACCAATGGAAACGAATTGGTTGTTCGTGTATTTGTCAAACCAGCATCCAGTATTTTTCTAAAACAAGATACATTTGATTTTGAAACCAAATCAATCCAGACATTACAAATCGAAGGTAGACACGACGCCTGCATCGCTAGACGTGCAGTAGTTGTCATTGAAAATGCGATTGCGATTGCTTTGGCAGATTTATATTTACAAAAAAAATCAAGGGAGTAATCCCTTTTTTTCTACTCTTAGTGTGGTATCATAAAGTATAACGATACGAAGTATAGAGGTTAAACACCATGAGAATTATCGATGTTAAGGGTGTTGGAAAAGCACTAGAAATTCAATTCAATGCTCACGGTATATACACACCTTATGATTTACTGATGCGCTTTCCTGTTAAATACCAGTCCTTTGAAGAGGATTCTTTATTGTTAGCTGTCGATAAAACAGAAGTCACCGTGAACGGATTAGTAATCGATATTCCAAAGATTGTAAATCATCGAGGTAATTTAAAATCATTACACTTTAATCTTTTGGTTGATAATGAAAAAATTAAAGTTGTTGCTTTTCGTAGAGAATATCTCAAAGATGCATTAACAGAAAATCTTTCGATTACAGTTAAAGGACGTTTTGAAAAGAAAAAGAAATTGATTACAGCAAGTGCAATCTTACTTAAACCTTTAACAAGTACATTTAAACCATTATATAATCTCGATCCAATTTATGATTCAGTAGTATCAAAGATTGTCAAAAATATACTCGATCAAGGTTTAGTAGACATTTATGAAACCCTACCGAATAAACTCATTCAAGACGAAGGACTTATTTCTAGAGAACAATTAATTCATAAAATTCATCAACCCAATTCAGATTCTGATATAAAAGAAGCATACTATCGACTCAAGTATGAAGAAGCATTGCTCTTCCAATACAAAATGATGTCACAAAAACTCTTATTAGAAAAAGATTCAAAACCAATTAAGCACTATCAACTTGATCGGGTTAAATCCTTTATTGAAACCATTCCTTATGAATTAACTCAAGATCAAAAAGATGCTGTAAATGACATTTTTAGAGATTTCAAAAAGCCCTATCCAACCAAACGTTTAATCCAAGGTGATGTTGGTTCAGGTAAAACGATTGTTGTCGCAATAGGCATTATGGGAGCAAAGACCGCGGGCTATCAAAGTGCTCTTATGGCACCAACAGAAATTCTTGCGGAACAACACTATCAGTATTTTAAATCCATGTTCAAGGATTTAAATGTGGCACTACTTACTGGCTCAACCAAAAATAAACCCTTTTTAAAAGCACAAATTCTAAGAGGTGAAATAGATTTGGTAATTGGTACACATGCGCTGGTCACCGATGATGTAGTGTTCCATGATTTAGGTTTTGTGGTCATCGACGAACAACACCGTTTTGGTGTTGAAACGAGAGAATCACTAAACAATAAAGGCATTGCCGATATTGTCTATTTAACCGCTACACCAATTCCAAGAACCCTAGCAATCGTACTATTTGGAGATATGGATGTATCAATCATTAAGGAAAAACCGATGGGGAGAAAAGAAATTCAAACCCGATATTTCCAAAAATCTCAAGAACAAGCTGTATTTGAACATGTAAAGAAAGAACTTGATCAAGGACACCAAGCCTTCTTTATAGCCCCATCAATTGATGCAACCGATCGCGGCGAAACGGTCATTGGACTTTATGAACGAGTTCAAGCAACGTTCTCAAGTTATGATGTCTTTATGCTACATGGTAAAATGTCTACTCAAGAAAAGAACGATGTGATAGATCAATTCTATCACTCAAAAGGGGCCATATTGGTTTCAACGACTGTAGTTGAAGTCGGCATTGATATGCCTTCAGCCACCATGATGGTCATTTTTGATGGCGAGTATTTTGGGTTAAGCCAATTACACCAATTACGTGGTAGAGTAGGTCGAAGTGATTTACAAAGTCACTGTTATGTCATTTCAGATGAATCGGATATTGAACGCTTATCCTTTTTCTCGAAGACCAATGATGGATTTTTGTTATCTGAATACGATTTATCCAAACGAGGACCAGGTGAATTTTTAGGGGTTCGTCAAAGTGGATTAATCCGTTTTGAATACGCGGATATCGGTACAGATTTTGATTTATTCTTGAAAGTTAAAGAAGCCGCATTGTGGATTTTAAAGAATGACAAGATTAATCAAACCTTTAGAAAAGTATATAAACTCGAGTAAAATGATTTGAACCTAGAAACATTCTCTTTTATAAAAAGAGGGTAAATGCTATAATGAGATAAAATGGGAGGAAAACTCATGATTAAAATTGCAATTGATGCGATGGGTGGAGACAATGCCCCTGTCGAAATAGTCAGAGGATGTGATTTAGCACTCGATGCCTATAAAGATATAGAATTAGTATTATTCGGTGATGAAAAACAAATCAAGTCACTATTAAAACACCAGGAACGTGTGACGATTGTCAATACGACTGAGGTTATCTCAATGGGTGAAAAAGACCCCGTCAGAGCTATCCGAAGCAACCGTGATTCATCCATGGTAAAAGCGCTCTACTCAGCCAAAAATGGCGATACCAGTGCTGTAGTTTCTGCGGGTCCTACACAGGCATTAATCGTTGGTGCACACTTAGTTATTAAACGTATGGAAAAGATGCATCGTGTAGCATTAGCACCCATTATTCCGTCCGTAGATCAAAAAGGTCGTATTTTGCTCGACGTTGGTGCGAATATTGAATTACGTCCTGAACACTTATTAGAATTAGCCCTTTATGCGACTGTGGTTTCGAGAGAATATCTAGGTATTGAAAAACCATCTGTTGTATTAATGAATATTGGTACTGAAGAAGGTAAAGGTCGTGAACTTGAAAAAGAGACCTTTAAACTCCTAAAAGAAAATCCACAAATCCATTTTTTAGGCAACATCGAAGGTAAAGAAATATTAACAACTGAAGCCAATATTGTATTAACCGATGGCTATACCGGAAATGTTTTAATGAAAACGATGGAAGGTACAGCTAAAGGTATGGGAAACATGCTTAAAGAAGAAATCAAATCTAGCCTAATGGGTAAAATTGGTTACTTATTTATGAAGAAAAATCTCAAACGTTTCCAAAAACGTATGGATGCTTCTGAAATTGGTGGTGCGATGATTTTTGGTATTAAAGCCCCAGTCATCAAAGCCCACGGTTCCTCTAATGCACACGCATTCATGAATGCCATTCGTCAAGCAAGACAATTTGTTAAAAATAACGTGGTTGAGAAAGTTGAACTTGCACTTAAAGATATCATTATTGAAGAAAGCAGTGATTCCAATTAGTACTTTAGAAACGAAACTCGGCGTCGAGTTAACCAACAAACAATTATTAACACAAGCATTGACACATGCCTCTTATGCCAATGAGCACAATAGTCCAGATAACGAACGCCTAGAATTTCTAGGTGATGCCGTTATCGGTCTTTTAATGGGTGATTACCTTTTTCATAAAGGTATCCCATCAGAAGGCGAAATGTCTAAAAAACGTGCCCAGCTAGTCTGCGAAGAAGCGTTAAATCACTATGCTAAAAAAATCAATCTAGCCAATGAACTTCATCTAGGCAAAGGTGGAGAACTCTCCAATGGTCGACTCAACCCAAGTATCATTGCAGATGCTTTTGAAGCCATTTTTGGTGCTGTATTTTTAGATCAAGGATTTGAGACCACTAAGAATTTATTTTATCGAGTGGTCATACCCTATTTAGATGAAGTATATATCAAAGACTATAAATCCACACTTCAAGAATTGGTTCAAACAGATAGACGAAATATCTCCTATCAATTAGAATCACAAACAGGACCTTCTCATGATCGCGTATTTACAGTATCAGTGAGAATGGATGAAATTACCCTTGGGGTTGGTGTGGGTAGAACCAAAAAAGAAGCTGAACAAAATGCGGCACGAGAAGCGCTTAATATTCTCGCTAAGGAGTAATCTATGTTTCGTAAAATGATCGAAGAAGGTTATCTCAACATTCACAAATTATTACTTAAAGAACAACAACATCTCGGTCTACAAGCCGATGAGGTTGTTTTGCTTTCTGCACTAGCTACATTATTAGAAAAAAAGAAAAATACCGTTTCTATTACTACTTTATCCAAAGTCGTCAATTATCCAGTTTCAAAAACAGGTGACCTGTTTACTGATTTAATGAAACGCGGATATTTGAGTACAGAGTTAGAACTCAAAGCGGATGGCAAGGAAAAGGAAATATTTAATCTAGATCCACTTTTTGATAAGATTAAAATGATTTTTGAAGCAGAAATTAAACAACAAAGAGAATCAAAAAACGAAAGTGATATTGTTTATACCATTCAATCCATTGAAAAAGCATTTGGTCGTTCACTCTCATCTTATGAATTAGAAATGATCAAAGAATGGTTTACCGAAAGTTTCACAAGATCTCAAATCGATAATGCTATAAGTGTATCCACCAACCATCATAAAAAAACAGTTTCTTATATCGATCGTGTTTTAAGAAGTGATGATTTACAACCATCGGAACTTGATGATAAGAAGAAAGCGGCCATTGATAAACTTATGAGAGGTATCAAGTGAACATCGACTTATTTTTAAATACACTAGATTCGATGTTTCCAGATGCGAAGGCTGAACTGAATTATAGCAATCCATTTGAGTTACTCATCGCTGTCGTATTGTCCGCCCAAACAACTGATAAAGCAGTAAACAAAGTAACAGCCTCATTATTTGAAAAATATCCTAATGCGTTGTCATTATCAAAGGCCAATTTAGCGGATGTTGAAAGTATCATCAAAACGATTGGACTCTACCATAACAAAGCCAAGAATATCATCGCATTAAGTGAAGTTTTGGTAGATAAGTATCAAGGTAATGTACCTAGTCAAAGGGAACAGTTAGAGGCGTTACCAGGTGTCGGACGTAAGACTACCAATGTGGTTATATCTAATGCATTTGGTATACCTGCACTCGCTGTTGATACCCATGTGGCGCGCATATCTATCCGATTAGGTTTAGCTAAACCAAAGGATTCTGTTTTAGAAATTGAGAAAAAACTCAATCGAAAAATACCTAAAGACTTATGGCTTAAGGTGCATCATCAAATGATTTTCTTTGGTAGATACCACTGTTTAGCAAAGAATCCTAAGTGTGCAACCTGCCCATTATTTGATGACTGTAAATACGAAGATAAGCAAAAGTGATTTCATTCATGAAATTACTTTTTTTTGTCAAAAAAATATTTCATAATTATTTCATTTCGTGCTAATATTATAAAGGAAAAATTATAAATTAGAAAGGGTGCAATTGTCATTAATCATTTAAAATTGGTAGAAAAGGCCAACAAAAAACTTTTCAAAGATGAAGAACCAAATATTAAAATAGGAGCAACCATTAAGTTAAAAAGAAAGGAACAAAATAAAACTCTATCCGATGTGTCAGAAAAAGCTGGTGTATCATTATCTTTTATCAGTAAAATAGAGAACGATCACATTAAGGCAAATCTTAATCACATCAAAGGGATACTAGAAGACCTAAATATCCACGAATCCGTATTTTCGACTTCAGAAAATATGAACCAGTGGTATGAAAATCTGTTGGACTTTTATTTGGATTTGGGAGATCCAAATATTTCATTTAGAGAAATAATTGATAATAGAGATGATTTTCAGAGTCGAATGATTGAACTCGCTGTCGATATCAAGAAAGGTTATTATGGAAACTCTGAAAAAAACATCTCACTGTTGTTATCTGCAATGGATACGATGAAACCAATTGAAGTGTCTATATTCTTGTTGATAGTTACCGAGTATCATATGTATAATCATGAATTAATAAAAGCATCAGAGCTTTTATCAATTCTTAAGAAGAAGGCTTTTATCCATGAAAAAATCGAGCTTTGGATGCTAGAATTGATTTTTAAGTTGGCCTTATGTTCTAATAATGAACAATATATTAGTAGAATATTTAAAAACCTACAAGAGAAGTACATAATGTATAATTTATATGGAAAATCAGCAGAAAAAAGAATGGAATACATAAAACAATGTGCGTATATTAAGGATGATGATTTCTTTAAAGGAATGCTGAGTTTTGATAACCACATCGAACATAGGAAAGCCTATTTACTTAACTTATTTCTTCAAAACAAAGTGTATAAAGCAAAACAGGAATTAGACACTTATGAAGATTCATCTGAATTCAGTCTTATTCAAACATTGATTTATCATGATATGAATTTGAAAACTAAAGCTGAGTTAGCAGCTCAAAGCCTTATAATTCATCCTTATGATTCACCCATTGAAGTATTTTTAAAAAACTATATGATTTCGATTTATGTCACAAATGAATCTGAATTATTTCTCAAAACAACTTTAGGACAGAAAAGTAATTTCTTTTACAACACAACGATTATTGAACTAGCCATGAACTATTATTTGAAATATCTTATGAGCAATCAACGTTATAAGGAATCAACTCAATTTTTAAGGATGATCTATTCCCGACTGCATGATATTCAGAAAGCATTTGTAATCTTCTAAAAATCTCATTATTCAGCGAAAAAATGCCCGGAAGCGTTGACATAGTTCAATTCATTAAGTATACTTAATAATTGGACGGAAGGAGGGCATTACATGCGATTAATCAAATTATTAAAAACAGCTAAAGGTTTATATCCACTTTTAGCATTCATCATTCTTGTTGTTATGTTTAATCGTTTTACCTATTCCTACGTACCGCTATTCACTCAATATATCATTGATAAATTGGATGTGGGCACCTCTACTGCAAACTTCCCACCATTTGTTATAGATATTTTTGAACGAGGTAGTGACGTCATTCAAATCATTATGATTGTAGCCATTTCTTTGGTCTTCTACCAAGCAATGCGTTTCACAATGCTATTCGTTGAAGAATATGCCCAAGGCCGATTTTCAGAGAGTGTCTCAAAGAAATTAAGAGACCGTTTATACAGTCATATTCAATCCTTAGATTACAGTTTTCATAATAACGCTGACACCGGTGACTTAGTACAAAGAGTCACTTCAGATATCGAAGCCATGAGTAACTTTTTAGCCAACAGGCTACCTGAGTTCTTTAGATTGATGGCAACCATTACATTTGGAGCAATCCAAATATACGCAATTAGTCCAACCATGGTCATCATTGCGTTAGGTATGGTGCCTATTTCAGCCGCGACATCGATCTGGTATTTCAGAAAAGTTGACAAGTCGTTCAAAGTAATCGAAGAATCTGAAGCAAAAATGATGACGGTAATCCAAGAAAACCTTAGCGGTTCACGTATCGTTAGAGCTTTTGCAAACGAAAAATTCGAGATTGAAAAACTCGAAAAGGAAAACAAAAAATACAGTGATCAATTCTTACATTTCCAGACCATTTCGTCCAGGTACTGGGGATTTTCGGATACGATTGCTGTGACACAGTATTTAATTACCATCATCATCGGGGTTGTCTTCGTTCGTGAAGGCATCGTCGTGACTGGTGGACAAATCATTGCCGTATTGATGTTACTCGGTATGTTGATATGGCCGATCCGTGGTTTAGGTCGTATGATTGGTGATTTCGGCCGTGCGCTTGTAGCGACACACCGAATTTACGAATTGCTAGAAAAACCAAGTGAATTTACCATTAACGGTACACAAACACCAGAAATTAAAGGGGATATCGAGTTTAAAGATGTTCACTTCAAATTCGCTGATGGCAAGAATAACCTATTAAATGGCGTAAACTTCCATATTAAACAAGGACAAACTGTCGCGATTATTGGTCGAACAGGGTCTGGCAAAACAACCATCATTAACCTACTATCTCGAATGTTAGAAACAACAAGTGGTGATATCTTCATCGATGGGGTGTCCATCAAGGATATCGAAAAACACCATTTGAGAAAAAACATGGGGATCGTTTTACAAGACCCATTCCTATTCTCAAAAACAGTGTATGAAAACATCGCGATTTCTAACCCAATGGTTGAAAAAGACAATGTTTATAAAGCCGCTCAAATCGCTGCGATTGAAAAAGATATCCACACCTTTGAAAAAGGCTATGATACAGTCGTAGGTGAACGTGGAACTACCCTATCGGGTGGTCAAAAACAACGCGTCGCGATTGCGCGTATTTTGGTTGCTGATAAACCAATCCTAGTATTTGACGACTCATTATCGGCGGTCGATACTGAAACCGATATGATGATTCGTAGTGCATTGAAAGACAAAGGTTCTTCATCTACGACAATCATCATTACACACCGTATTACAACTGCGAAAGAAGCCGACATGATCATTGTGCTTGAAAATGGGACAGTCTCTGATATTGGTACACACCAAACTTTGAAAGATAAACCAGGTTTATATCAAAAACTATGGCACATTCAAGGTGAACTCGAAGCCGAATTTATGAAATTGATAGAGGAGGCGAAGATATGAACTACGAAGAACAAGATTTTTCGACCGAAAAGGTCAATTTAAATACGTGGAAAAAGATTATTGAAACGGTATTTAAATCCAAGAAGAATGTCATTTTGATGATTATGTTCGTCATCATGCTTTCTTTATTGGACGCGATTACACCGCTATTAAACCGCTATGCTATCGACGTATTCTTTAGAGAAAAAGACTTTGGTACTTTAGTGCCATTCATCATTTTAAACATGTTAGTTGCTTTAGGTTTTGGTCTATCGGTTTGGGGATTTATCTACCAAGCAGGTAAGATTGAAGTCGCGGTGAACTACGAACTTAGAAAACAATCCTTTGAAACCTTACAGCGATTACCATTTGCCTATTTTGACAAAACCCCTCAAGGTTGGATTATGGCAAGAATGACTTCAGATTCTCGAAAGTTAGCGAACGTGATCTCTTGGGGTGTCGTTGACTTACTATGGAGTTTCGTTGTGATGGTGACCATTTTGATTGTCATGTTCGTCCTTGAATGGCGTTTGGCATTGATTGTAACCTTAGCCATTCCAGTGATGGCTGTGGTTGCGATTTATTTCAGAAAACGTATTTTAGTCCATTACCGTGAAGCCCGCAAGGTAAACTCACAAGTGACAGCGTCCTATAACGAATCCTTTATGGGCGCGAAAACTACCAAAAGTTTAGCCATTGAAGCAGAAAACTATACTGAATTCCAAGCAAAAACAAATCTCTTAAAAAGAGCGAATGTGAAAGCAGTCTTCTTCCAATCGATATTCTCTCCAATCATGTTGATGATCTCATATGTTGTGATTGCGATTGTATCAATCGAAGGGGGTAACGAAGTACTCAAATTTGCGATTTCGGTTGGTACGCTCTACGCATTCATCGAGTATGCGGTTAGATTCTTTGATCCAATTATGCAAATCTCAAGAATATTGGCTCAGTTCCAACAAGCTCAAGCGAGTGCTGAACGTGTCATTCAATTGATTGAAACCAAGCCTGAAATCTATGATAGCCCTGAAGTTGTCGAAAAATATGGGGATTTATTAGCACCGAAATATGACCATTGGGAACCAATTGAAGGCGATGTCGAATTCAAAAACGTCACATTTAACTACCTTGAAAATGAAATTATCCTACAGGACTTTAATCTCAAGGTTAAAAAAGGTACCTCTGTTGCGTTGGTTGGACACACGGGATCTGGAAAAACAACAATTATCAATTTATTATCACGTTTCTATGAACCAAAACAAGGTGAAATCTTGATTGATGGTATCAATTATAAAGATAGAAGTATGCATTGGTTACACAAGCGTTTAGGGTATGTTTTACAAACCCCTCATTTATTCTCTGGTACTGTGATGGAAAATATCCGTTATGGTCGATTGGAAGCGACGGATGAAGAAGTCATCAGTGCAGCAAAAGCGATTGGTGCTGATGAGTTCATCCAAGCGATGGATAAAGGCTATCAAAGTGAAGTCGGTGAAGGCGGAAATAAATTATCGACCGGTCAAAAACAATTGATCAGTTTCGCTCGAGCTATTTTAGCTGACCCAAGATTACTCATCCTCGATGAAGCAACTTCCTCAATTGACTCAGAATCAGAACAAATCATCCAAAATGCGACGGATGAACTCTTAAAAGGAAGAACTTCATTCATCGTTGCACACCGTTTATCCACCATCGTTAAAAGCGATTTAATCGTTTATTTATCGGGTGGCAAAATTATTGAACAAGGGAGTCACCGCGAACTCTTAGAAAAACGCGGCGCGTACTTTGAACTTTACAAGCGTCAATTTTTAACAGAACAACAAGAAAAGATGGAAAAGGCATTATAATTCGAATGGCTAAGTCGACAAAACTTAGCCATTTTTTCTTTAATTGATGAATACATTAGGTATGTATTAATTGGGTGATCTCATGAAAAAAATCGCTATACTACTCGGATTATGCATCCTTTTTAGTTCACGAAAAATAGAATCTAATGGTGTGTTTTTTACTTGGTATAACACTGAACTTACCATCCCCTTGGGGGAATCTTTAGAACCTTTTTTAAATATCCCTTATGCGAAACTCAACGATCCGAATTTAGACCCCAATATTTATTATGAAAAGAATGGGGTTAATTATACCTATCAATCCATAATACAAACATCCGTTGTGAAAACTTATAGGCTTGATTTTCGTGTCCATTCGCCTAAATATAACGTGAGTTCTACACAAACCATTACCATTCGTGTTGTTGACAACATCCCGCCTGTGTTTGATAAAGTACCATTGATTACTGTTCCAGTGTTTTCAAAAACAGTTGATTATACCCTAGGTCTTCAGTATCATGATAATTACTCTGAGATAACAAATATGGTACTTATAATCGATTCGAATGCGGTGAATCTCAATCAAATCGGTGTTTATCCAATCATGTATACTCTTTATGATGAATTTGATAATGAAACCAAAATACAATCGAGTGTATTGGTTAAAGACTACTACGCTCCTATGATAACTCAAACAAAACCCCTCATCATTGAGCCCAATCAATCTTGGGTTATCAGTGATTATTTTATCGTAAAAGACAACTATGATACGGTGGTGAATACGATAATCGATGATTCACTAGTGGATTATAACACCTTAGGTACCTACCCTTTAAGCCTAGTATCTTATGATATGAGTGGCAATCATTATGGTATTGAAACCACCATCGAAATCAAGGATTTAACCCCACCCGAATTAAGTCTATCTACAACAAAACTAACCCTTCATCTCGGCGATTCGTTTGATTTAAGCTCTGTGATTCTTAAGGTGAAGGATAATTACTCATACTTAACCCTAGACGATGTACAAATCACAACCGATTTAAATATATCAAAAGTTGGTTTTTATGAAGCCATCTATGAAGTCAACGATGAATTTGGTTTGAAAACTGCCCTTAGGATTCCAATCTATGTCGTCTATAAAGAAAAACCCATGATTACCTATAACCCTTTAGTGGTTAAAATTGGAGAAGCCATCGATTTCAAGTCAGGCATTACCCAAATATCTACCATTCCTTTAGAAATCACGGTATTTGATACGAATATGCAACCGAACCCTGGGTCTTATGAGATTGTGTATGTCGTAAAGGATGTTTATGGAAACCATCAAGTTTTCCATCGAGCATTGATCATAGAAGGCAGCAGTGATGAGATGTCACTGATGCCTTACCTTATTTCAGGTGGGATCCTTTTAGGGGTATCGATACTTTCGCTTTGGATTTGGAAAAAAAGACACCCATAACTATGGTATACTATCTAATAGGATGTGATGGTATGAAGGGTTTTATTGGCCTTCAAAGTGAATACAGTTTACTCAATAGCACGATTCGATTAGAAACATTGTTTGATGAATTATTAAAACAAGGTTACGATACCGTATGGCTATCCGATGATAATAACTTATACGCGAGTTATAAGTTTTTTTCTGTATCCACCCCACTTAAACGCATCATCGGGATGAAACTATCCATTAGCCATTTAGAAAAAAACACCACTATTTTCGCCTACGCTATGAGCGAAACAGGGTATCAAAACCTCATGATACTGTCTTCATTAGTTCAACTATCGAAACAAAAAACCATCGATATCATGGATGTCATAAAATACCAAGAAGATCTCCAATTTGTTACCACAGGGTATGCTTCTGATATCGACCAAGCCATACTTAGAAAAGATTTGGTGGATGCGAAAAGAAGAATTGAATCCTATCAATATTTGCTCAAAAAATTCGCTCTTGGGTTAATGGTTCAAACCTTAAAAATGGAAATTGAAGTAGCCCCTGTTTTGGTTGAGTTTGCGAAAAATTTACAAATACCAGTGTTACCGCTTCATCAAACAAATTATCTTGATGATCCAGCTTCCTATGATGCTTTGATAAAGATTGAGAATCTTGAAAACACCCGCTTTGACGATGGTGATTTTAGACTATTAAGTTATAAGAGTTTGGTTCAAAGTTTTAGTGACTATCCTTTTGTTTTTAAACACCTAGATAAGGTTTTTAAAGAAGTCACATTCATCCCACAAAAACATGTCTTTGATTTGCCAAACCCACTCGACAAATCGCTTTCTACCAAAACTTATCTACAAGACTTGTGTGAAGTTGGACTGAGTGTAAGACACAAAAAACACCCGTTCAAAAACCCTGAAATTTATCGTGAACGATTACAGTATGAACTCTCTGTCATCGATAAAATGGGCTATAATAACTACTTTTTAGTGGTTTGGGACTTTGTCAAATACGCTAAAAAAGAAGGTATAATGGTTGGCCCTGGTAGAGGTTCAGCGGCGGGGTCTTTAGTCTCTTTCGCTTTAGGAATTACCGATGTTGACCCCATAAAGTATGATTTATTATTTGAACGCTTCTTAAATCCAGCACGCATCAGTATGCCGGATATCGACTTAGATTTCCCTGACAATAAGCGAGATGATGTCATTCGCTATGTTCAAAATAAATATGGTAAACACCACGTCGTATCCATCACCACATTTGGTACATTCCAAGTGAAAAGTTCGATTCGTGACATTTGTCGCACACAGGGTTTGAGTGTCGCTGAAACCAATCGTATCGTAAAACAGGCAACCGAAGCCCACGAAATTACCGATCCAAAAACTTTAGCTATTTTGAAACTCGCTCAATCCATTGAAGGATTACCGCGTCATACGGGTACCCACGCCGCAGGCATCATCCTTTCAAGTGTTGACTTATCCCGTATTATTCCGCTTCAAAATGGGTCATCAGAACTCTATCAATCACAACTAGAAGCCGAAGATCTAGAAAAAATGGGTTTACTAAAAATCGACTTTTTAGGCATTAGAAACCTCCAAATCATCAAAGAAACACTGGGTTTAATTGAAAAGAAAAACATTAAACTCGATTTATATAATTTACCACTGAATGATAAAAAAACCTTCGATTTACTATCAAGGGCCGATACTGTCGGTGTTTTCCAATTAGAATCGATAGGTATGAAACGAGTTCTAACCAAACTCAAACCCAACCAATTTGAAGATTTAGTAGCGATTCTTGCGTTATTTAGACCAGGTCCGATGGATAACATCGATATTTATATAGAACGTCGTGCCGGTAAACCGTTTGAGTATATCGACCAAGAATTAAAAGATATTCTTGAACCAACCTATGGGATTATCATATATCAAGAACAAATCATGAAAATTGCTGTTAAGTTTGCGAACTACACGCTCGCAGAAGCAGACTTACTCAGACGTGGGGTATCCAAAAAAGACAAAGATATTTTGGAAAATGAACGAGTAAAATTCATTCAAAAAGCCGTACAAAATGGGAAATCAGAGGCTTTAGCAGTTAAAATTTATGATTATATCTTGAAGTTTGCACTATACGGATTCAACCGAAGCCACTCTGTCGCTTATGCGATGGTAGCCTATCAAATGGCGTATTTAAAAGCCCATTATTTTGATGCTTTTATGACTGTACTTCTCACATCAATTTCTAGTAATACCGAGACTGTGGTAGAGTACATAAGTCAGTTAAAAGACAAAGGCATAAAAGTATTAAAACCCGATATTCAAGTCTCTGATTTTGAATTTATCCTCACTGATAAAGGTATAGTGTACCCACTCATTGCGATTAAGAATATTGGCACTCAAACCGTGACAAAAATCAAAGAAAAAAGAGCACTTGGCCCTTTTAAAGATTACGATGATTTTAAAAAACGTTTGAATGACGATCTCAACGATAAAATATTAGAAGCCCTCATTTTCAGTGGTGCATTAGATGGGTTTGGATTAAACAAACATACACTTTATGAAAATCGTCAACTCATTCACAAGGATTATGAATTGTTTGTTTCAGACATTGTCATGAAAACCTATGAAGAATATCCACTCGATGAACTCATCGATAAAGAAAAAGCAGTGTTAGGCTTTAATTTGTCACAGTCACCAAAATCAATGTATGAACCGTTGATGGAGAAGTATCAATTAAAACCACTGGATTCCATCCATCGCACCGAACGTACGTTGGGGATGATTAAACGGATTAAAGTCATTCAAACCAAAAATGGTAAAGAGATGGCCTTTTTAGAAGTTACAGACGGACAAACCACTTTAGATGTCACAGTCTTCCCTGAAGTATATCTCAAATACAGCCATTTAATGAAAGAAAAAGAACTTCGTATCTTAACCCTAGAACCCAATGAATATGATGGTAAAAAATATATATTAAATCGAATCGAGGGCATACCTAATGAAGATCAAACTCAATAGTAACAATTATGTTGAGCTTTACTTACTTGATGACCAAATTAGACCGTTTGTGTTAATCGCCCCAGGCGGTGGGTACCAACGGACCTCAGAACGCGAAGCAGGACCGATTGCTAAAGGGTTCAATGAAGCTGGGTTTCATGCAGGTGTGATATATTACCGTGAATCCTTATTGATGTATCCAGATACCATAAACGAGCTTGCATTATTCGTCAAACATTTAACGAATAGCGATTATCCAATTGATCCAAAAGCATTTATTCTATGTGGGTTTTCAAGTGGGGGTCATTACATAGCAAGTTTAGGCGTACATTATCAAAACTACCCAAACTTGATTAAACCCAGAGCGATGATTCTTGCTTATCCTGTCATCACAGGTCAAGAAGGTTTTGCTCATGAAGATTCAATCCATAGACTGTATGGAGAAATTAATCCAAAAACGAGAGATCAATTTTCGTTAGAGCGCTATGTCACTAAAGATACACCTGAAACTTTTCTATTCCATACCGTTGATGATGAAACTGTCAAAGTAGAAAACAGCTTATATTTTATGGACGCACTTAGAAAACATAAAGTCATGGTGGATGGACACTTTTATCATAGTGGCATTCATGGATTATCCTTAGGAACAAAAGAAGTCCCACGTGATGACTATAAACATGACCCTGAAGGGTATGCAAAAATCCATGAACACAACCAAACCTGGTTTAATCTAGCCATATCATTTCTAAAGTTTAGACTAAAAAAAGAGTAACTCGGCCGAGTTACTCTCAGACTGTAGACAAAGTATCTCGTTTTGAGGTACTTTTTTTGTCATTTATAG
>CAZXLG010000007.1:21488-31647 GCA_964641335.1 uncultured Paracholeplasma sp. | reverse complement strand
TCATCAGATTCATCTAGCATATTAAATGCTTCAATGATGGCCGCAGCGGCAGATGGTTGCATCGAGGTTGAAAATAAGTGTGGACGACTTCTATGCAGTAAATAAGACTTCATTGCTTTCGACCCACACACATATCCACCCACGACACCGATGGCTTTTGATAAAGTACCAATGATGAAATCGACCTGACCATGTAAATGAAAATGATCCACTGTACCGCGACCATGTTCACCTAAAACACCAGATCCATGGGCATCATCTACATAGGTTAATGCGTTGTATTGTTTTGCTAGCTTAACAATTTCAGGTAGTTTAGCCAAATCTCCATCCATGGAAAATACCCCATCGGTGATGATTAAAACTTGTTCATAGTGTGGTCTTTTTTCTTTAAGTATACGCTCAAGATCATCCATGTTGGCGTGCTTGAATACGGCTTTGTCGGCTTTAGATAACTTCACACCATCGATAATCGATGCGTGATTGAGTTCATCCGATAAGATTAAGTCTTTTTCAGTGGTGACCGCTTGAATAACCCCAAGGTTGCATAAAAAACCACTTTGATACACGAGTGCTGCCTCTTCTTTTTTAAAGGCTGCGATGCGTGTTTCTAATTCTTCATGGATACGCATGTTACCTACAATGGTTCTAACTGCCCCTGCACCGACGCCATAAAGGTCTAAAGCTTTTTTAGAAGCTTCGATGAGTCTTGGGTGGTTGGCGAAACCCAAGTAATTATTTGAACACAGATTGATGACTTTTTTCCCATTTAAAGTAATAATCGCGTCAATCGGTGTATCGTTAATTGGTAATTCTCGGTAGATACCCGCATCTTTTAAAGCTTGTACCTTTTCTTCTAAAAAGTTCATGTTAACCTCCTAAGGGATGAGTACGACTTTACCACTATTTCCAGAAGCCATAATTCTAAAGGCTTCTTCGTAGTCTTTCATTGAAATAATATGGGTGACAATCTTTTCAAGACGGATCTTTTTAGCTTCAAGTAAGGCCGATACTTGATCCCAGTTTTCGTACATCTTACGACCTGTAACACCATAGATTGTGATACCTTTAAAGACAACGTCATTAGAAATATCGATTTCAATCTTTTCAGAGGCAATGCCTAACATGGACATATGTCCACCCTTTTTAATGTATTTAAAGCTTTGTTCAATCGCTTTTTTGTTGCCAGAGAATTCTGCAACCACGTCAACACCTAAACCATTGGTTTCTTTTAGAACAGCTTGAATCACGTCGGTTTCTTTTGGATTAATGACGATATCTGCCCCAAGTTCTCTAGCTAAGTTCATTCTAAATGGGTTGACTTCAATCGCGATAATTTTCTTCGCGCCAACCGCTTTCGCAACATTAATACCCATTAATCCGATTGGTCCACAACCAACCACAGCGACTGTCTTACAGGCGATATCAAAATGTAACATTGTATGAACCGCGTTACCAAGAGGTTCTAATACTGATAAGAATTTAGGGTCTACACCACTCTTATCAATGATCAAATTGGATTCAGGCATACGGATAAATTCGGCAAAACAGCCATCTCTATCCACCCCGATAATCTGGGTATTTTGACAAATATGACCGCGTCCTGTACGACAAAATTCACACTGTCCACAGACAATATGGGTTTCAGAAGAGACGATATCATCAACTTTTACACGGTCAACTTTTGGACCGACTTTCACAACGCGTCCAGAAAATTCATGACCGACGGTTAAAGGCGGATTTAAGCGATTAGCAGCCCAAGAATCCCACTCGTAAATGTGGACGTCTGTGCCGCATAAGGATGCACTTAAGACTTCAATCAATACTTCATGATCATTGAGTGTTTCAGGTACTTCTTTTTCTACAATGGTTAAGCCTTTACTACGAGATGCTTTAATGATTGCCATCATGGTTGCCATAGTGTTCTCCCAAACGTCTAAGCGTTTAATCTAGCGATTTCTTTTTCTAATTCATCAAATAGTTCTTTAGGCATCTTTTCACCTAAAGAATGATAATAGGCTTTGAGATCTGCCATCTCACGAAGCCAAGCTTCTTTATCAACTTCAAATAGTTTTTGTAGTGTTTCCTTTTTAATATTTAATCCTTCCGTATCAAAATCATTCAAATCAGGCATGATACCAATTGGGGTTTCAATACCACGTGCGATACCTTCTGAACGTTCAAAAATCCATTTAAGAACTCTCGAGTTATCGCCATACCCTGGCCACATAAAATCACCTTTGTCATCTTTTCTAAACCAGTTCACATAGTAGAATTTTGGTAATTTATTTGGTTTAGAACCATCTTTCATTTCAAACCAGTGCGAGAGATAATCAGCGACATGGTATCCAATGAATGGTAACATCGCGAATGGGTCACGTCTAACTTTACCGATATCATTTGAGATGGCTGCTGCAGTGATTTCTGAACCCATCATCGAACCCATGAAAATGCCATGGTTATAGTCTAAAGCTTCAGTGACTAATGGAATCGTTGTTGCACGTCTACCACCCACTAAGATGGCACTGATTGGGACACCATTTGGATCATCGTATTCTTTGGCTAAATTTGGGGCTTGTTCAATGCCTACAGTAAAACGTGAGTTTGGATGAGCTGCAGGGTTTGAATCGCCTTTATGCCAAACCTCTTTTTTCCAACTGATGAGGGTATTCGGGGTTTCGCCCATACCTTCCCACCACACATCAAGATCTTCTGTTAGAGCTACATTGGTGAAGATGGTATTCTTTTCAATCGATTTCATCGCGTTTGGATTGGTTACATAGGATGTGCCTTTCGCAACCCCGAAGAACCCCTTTTCCGGGTTGATGGCATAGAATTTACCATCTTTCTTTTTGAAAATCCATGCGATATCATCGCCAACAGTCTCCACTTTCCAGCCTGGAATGGTTGGTACTAACATGGCTAAATTGGTTTTACCACACGCACTTGGGAATGCGCCTAAGATAAACTTAGAAACACCTTCAGGATTAGTTATTTTTAGGATGAGCATGTGCTCTGCCATCCAGTGTTCTTCTTTCGCAATCTTGCTTGCAATTCTAAGTGCAAGGCACTTTTTACCGAGTAGAGCATTACCGCCATACCCTGAACCATAGGACCAAATCAAACGTTCTTCAGGAAAATGTGCAATGAATTTTTGTTCGATTGGAGCACTTGGCCATGGTAGGTCTGGTCGATTATTGAGAGGGTAACCAACCGAGTGTACACAAGGAACAAAGGGTGCCCCATTCTCAATGAGTCTTAGTATCTTTGAACCCATACGGGTCATTAATCTCATATTTAAAACAACATAAGGAGAATCGGTGAGCTGAACGCCAATTTGAGCAATTTTCGCGCCAATTGGACCCATGATGAAGGGAATGACATACATCGTTCTGCCTACCATAGAACCTCGATAAAGCTCTGTCATTTTTTCTTTTAAAGCCTTCGGTTCATACCAATTATTGGTTGGACCACTATCGGATTCATTTTGGGATGCGATAAAGGTTCTATCTTCGACTCTCGCAACATCCGATGGATCCGAAAAAAATGCATAACTATTTGGTCGTTTATCCGGATAGAGTTTGATGGCTTTTTTGTCTTTTACTAATTGGTCAATAATGGTTTGATATTCGATTTCAGACCCATTACACCAGTAAATGTCCTTGGGTTGACACAGTTTTGCCATGTCAAAAATCCAGTTGGACAATGTTTCATTTTTGATCATTTTAACCTCCATTGTGATTTCTATTAATTATAGTAAAGCGTTTTCAGTCTCTACATTTATTATAACACTGCTATCCCTTTTTTCGAAGAAAAAAAAGACACAATACCGAAGTATCATGTCTTTCTAATTGGTTAATTATTTTTGAATTAATCCAGCGAAATAACCAAGAGTTCTGATTAATTGAGTTGTGTATGTCATTTCATTGTCATACCAAGCCATAACCTTAACAACTTGTTTGTCACCAGCATTTAGAATTTGGGTTGTGCCCGCATCGAAAATGGATGAACCGCTACCGATAACGTCTGAAGAAACGATTGGGTCAGCTGTGTAAACTAATGTTTCGTTAGATGCTTTCGCGAATGCTGCATTGACTTCTTCTACAGTTACTTGTTTCTTAAGTTCAACAGAAAGGTCTACGATAGAACCTGTGATTGTAGGCACACGTAATGCAGTACCATCTAATTTACCATTTAAGTGTGGTAATACTTTACCTACAGCTTTAGCCGCACCTGTAGAAGATGGGATAATTGAAGCTGCAGCTGCTCTACCACGACGAGTCATATAACCCTTCTTGTGTGGTTGGTCCATCAATGATTGGTCATTGGTGTACGCATGAACAGTCGTCATGAAGCCCCATTCAACACCGAATGCTTTGTCTAATACTTCAACCATTGGTGCTAAGCAGTTTGTGGTGCAAGATGCACCAGAGATGATGGTTTCAGATCCATCAAGGATGTTGTGGTTAACGTTGTAAACGATGGTCTTGATTGTCTTTGTGTTTGCAGGAGCAGATAAGACAACTTTCTTAGCGCCAGCTTTGATGTGTGCAGATGCTTTTTCTTCATCTAAGAATAAGCCTGTGCATTCTAGAACGACATCAATGTTTAATGCGCCCCAAGGTAGTGCGTTTGGATCTTTTTCAGCGATGATTTGTGATTTAACACCATCAACGACTAAAAAATTACCTTCAACTTTGACATCACCGTTAAATCTTCCTTGTGCAGTGTCATACTTTAAAAGGTATGCTAATTCATCTGCATTTGATAAGTCATTTAATGCAACCACTTGAAATTGTGGATTGTTGTGCATTAAACGGAATGCTAAACGGCCAATACGACCAAATCCATTAATTGCTACTCTAATAGCCATATAATAAACCCTCCTTATAGGTTTTTTTCTTTCCAATGTTATTTTATCACTTAATGCTCAAAAAACAAGGCATTTTACAATGTAAGTGTATTTAAAAAAGCATGTAAACGTTTTATTAATCACCGATAAATGTATCTTTAATACGCACAGCAAAGACGTTCTTTGGATTCTTTAAAAATTTCGCACTTTTATCGGAAATTTTTACACAGATTTCTTTCACATTTGATAGGCTTAGATGAAATCTATCGGCTTGAATATCGGTTTCGATATTTTTAGGTTTAATAATAAATTCATGTTTCTCAGATAATACAATCGGGTATGCCATACGGTGTTTAACTGTTTCAAATGGCGCTGATAAAGTGAGTTGTACTGCTTTGATGTCATGGTCAACAATCGCTCCACCTAGAGCGTAGTTATAGGCTGTTGATCCTGTTGGGGTAGAAATACAAATCCCATTGCCTCTGGTATTCATGATTTCGATGTCATCGATGAAAACTTTAGCTTCTAACATTTTGTGTGAACCGGACACAAATACTTCATTCATGGCGTAACCCACATGATTCCCAGTTTTGTATTGTAAAAGTGAGAAATGATTGGTTTGATAGTCCACTTTTAACAAATCTAAAATACAGTCGAGATCACTCGGCAAGAACTCTGTATAAAACCCAATGGTCCCCGTATGAATCGAAACAATCAAAATACGATCAAGTATATGATTATATTTGGATATGACATTTAAAACTGTACCATCCCCGCCAATCGAGAAAACAATCTCAGGGTTAATATCATCATAAATCCCGTCCATACGCTCTAAAACCTGTTTACGAAGTTCTAAACTATCGTTATTGTTCTTATGTAAAATCGCATATCTCATATCCCTATCACCTAGTTATAAATATATCATAGTTCTTGATATTTTAGGCTAAATAGTTCATAATAGTTACAGGTGATAAACATGAAGACAAATGTCGAAATCGAATTCAAAACGCCGTTAACTGAAACACAATACAAGGAACTCATCCGTTTGTTTGAATTAGACAACAATATTTTCAAACAAACCAACTTCTACTTTGATTCTGAATCGTTGTATTTCAGAAAACTAAAAACCGTTTTACGTATTCGCAAGAAGCACAATAATTATTACAAAGTTACCCTTAAATCACACAGTGATCAAGGCGCATTTGAACAACACGTGCTTTTAGATGAAGCCCAAGCCCTACAAATGATTGAGGCTGGATTCAACACCAAAGAATACTTTGATATCGATTGTGATGTTAAACTCATTGGTTCACTAGATAACTACCGTGTATCTACCCCTTATAAAGATGGTGAACTCTTCTTTGATAAGATTGAATATGCTGGCAAAGTGGATTATGAACTTGAATATGAAGTGGATAACTACGAACTAGGCAAGAAGTGCTTTGAACATTTCTTAGAAACCCACAACATCGAAAATAAACCCGCAATGCGCAAGAGTGAACGCATCTACCAAACTCAAAAGTAATCATCAACCCCTAGCGTTAAACCCTATATATGGGTAAAGCTAGGGGTTTTTATTTTGTGAAAACTCATTCATAAAAATAATCATACACAAACCAAACCAAATCGTATATACTGTTAATGGTATTAATAAGGAGGCCCCTATGCGTATTGAACTAGATGAAAAATTAGATTTTAGCGATGTATTGATTAGACCAAAACGTTCAACCCTCGCTTCTCGTAAAGAAGTCGAACTGAACCGTACGTACACCTTCAAACATTCCGGTCAAACCTGGACTGGCGTGCCAATTATGGCAGCGAATATGGATGGTGTAGGTACACTCGATATGGCCAAGGCCTTGGGTGAGAGAAACCTCTTCACATGCTTAGTTAAAAATTATACCCCAACCCAAATTTCTGAAGCTCTTTCTGATTTAAACCCCGAATTTTTCGCGGTTTCAACAGGAACTTCAAAAGATGATTATTTGAATTTAAAAACAACAATTGATAACAATCCTTCAATCAAGTTTATTTGTATTGATGTTGCGAACGGCTACTCTGAAGCGTTTGGTGAATTTGTCTCTAAGGTACGTAAAGATTATCCTAAACATGTCATTATTGCTGGTAATGTCGTTACGGCAGATATGACTCAAGAATTGATATTAAGAGGCGTTGATATAGTAAAAGTTGGTATTGGACCTGGTTCTGTATGTACTACTCGCATCCAAACCGGTGTTGGTTACCCTCAACTATCCGCCATTATTGAATGTGCCGATGCTGCTCATGGTTTAGGTGCTCACATCATTTCTGATGGTGGTTGTACTTGCCCTGGTGATGTTGCGAAAGCATTTGGTGCTGGTGCAGATTTTGTGATGCTCGGTGGGATGTTTGCTGGTCATATTGAAGGTGGCGGTAAGGTAATCACAGAATACCACGATACCCATCAGAAAGACCCTAAAACATTTGAACCAATTTATGAAGTGAGAAAGTTTGTTGAATTTTACGGTATGAGTTCTTCTACAGCGATGATCAAACATAAAGGTGAAGTCGCTGATTATCGTAGTTCTGAAGGTAGAACTGTAAAGATTCCATTCAAAGGGAATGTGGACACCACTGTAAAAGACATTCTCGGTGGCATTCGTTCAACCTGTACCTATGTTGGAGCGAAAACCTTAAAAGACTTATCGAAATGCACGACATTCATTCGTGTACATAGACAATATAACGATATTTATACAAGACACTAAAAAGAAAACCACAGGTCATCCGCCTGTGGTTTTTTGATGTCTATAACATCAGTGAGGGGTGTGTCATAAATCATTTGAAGCCATCATAATGATTTATGGTTGATCGTTTGACTTTTTCGATAAAAAAAGTCTCCCACAGTTTGTGTAGACTTAACTATATATAAAAGTTACCACACAAACATTTGAATGGTAACTGGCTGTCTCATAAAGACCCTGTAGCTTTGCGTCGCTAGATTGCTCTAGGTTTGCCTTTAAACATTGGTATTGGATGTCATACCAACGTTATTATAAACGATTGTTTTTTATCCGTCAACATAATGTGTAATCGTTTACATCCGTTTTACAAAAAAAACAATGTCGCGATGGACATTGTTAGTATGATTTTTGTTGTTCTTTCTTAATTTCTTCAAAATAACGCTTGATGGCACTTTGATAGTCACAGGTTTCGCCTGCAGGGCAGTCAGCGCACATCACGAGTTGTCTTAAGCGTCTTGGAATGAAAACTCTGATTTCTTCATCGTTGTAACCCACTTGCATCTTTTGATCGTCTAAGATGATTGGACGTTTCAAGACACTTGGATTATCGATGATGAAGTCTTTGAGTTGGTTGACTGACATCGATTCAACATCTAGATTTTGTTCCTTAAAAATCTTGGAACGGGTCGAGATGATGTCCTCAAAACCATTTTCTGCATTCTTCAGCATTAAATTGATATCATTGGCTGTAATACGGTTGGAAAATAGATTCTTTTCTTCGTATGGCAAATGATGTTCCTCTAACCACTTTTTCGCTTTTCGACATGACGAACAACTTGGTGTAGTATAAATTGTAATCATAGTCTTCCCCTTTCTGGGTATAGGTGTTGTCCTATAGCACTTTGTGTTTATTTGATTGCTTAATCATTATATACGAAATATTTCTAATTAGCAATATTCGAAAACGATTTCAAGTAGTATATCACACAATTTTATGATTTTGCCTACTCATTTTAAAAAATAAACTTCCATATGGGTTGTAAAAAGAATGCTTTGTATTATAATATTAACTAATATTGAAAGGAATTGATATTATGAGCCAATGGGATTTATCCATATTCTATCCTGATTTTGACGCCTGGCAAAAAGACGTTGATTTATTTGAATCGAGAATCGACGAATTTAACGCTTTTAAGGGGAAACTATCCACGTTTGAAGGATTTAGAGATTATATTCTTTTAGAAGAAGACATCACCAAATTATTGTATAAGGTATATCCTTATGCCCACCTAGCAGCTGATTTAAACTTAAGAGATAATGTCTTGGGTTCGAAGTACCAAAGCGTATTACTAAAACTATCCAAATTGAGCCAAGTGACTTCTTATTTTTCACCTGAAGTGATTGCCGCTGGTAAAGATTTGATTATGAGTTTTGTTGAAAGAGATTCTCGTTTACAACCTTATAAGTTTGTGATCGAAAAATTATTCCATCAACAAGAACATGTCTTATCTGATGAAAATGAACGCATTTTAGCGCTTCATTCACCGATTTCAAGTGTTCCAACCTCAATGTATAATGCTTTAGCGGTTGGAGATAGAACCGATGAAGAAGTTCTATTATCGACCGGTGAAAAGATGAAGGTTACGACATCGAACTACCGAGCGATTTTACCTAATTTAAAGAATCCAGCAGACCGTCAACTCGTCTTTGAAGCCGCATTCAAACGCTATAAAGAAAATCGTAATGCTTTCGCAAATCTTTATAACCTTGTTTTACAAAATATGGCCGCTTCTTATAAATCAAGAGGCTATAAATCCGCCCTTGAAGCGAAGCTATTTGGAAATAATATTCCGGTATCCGTATTTATGAATTTAAAAGACGTTGCATATGAAAATGTGAGTCCTATCAAACGCTATATTAAGCTTAGACAAAAATATCTTGGTTTAGACAAGTATCATACCTATGATCGTTTCTTAAAACTTGCTGAAAGTAACACCAAGTATCCATATGAAGATGCGAAAAAGATGTTCTTTGAAGCTTTAGAAGGCTTAGATCCTGAGTTTGTCAAGAATGAAAAGAGTGCCCTAGATTTAGGGTATGTCGATGTCGCACCCAAAGATGGTAAACGCACAGGCGCTTACTCTAGTGGTTTCTATGGTTGGCATCCGTTTATCCTTTTAAACCATGATGAAACATTGGACTCTGTATTTACACTTGCCCATGAAGCTGGTCACAGTGCTCATACGATTTTCTCCAATGAAGCACAACCAATGGCGATTGCCGATTATGTCATTTTCGTTGCAGAAATCGCTTCTACCTTCAATGAACATTTATTAGGGGATTATTTATTATCCAAAGCGACCTCTAAAGAAGATAAGATTGTCTTACTTGAAAATGAAATTGATGGCATCATGGCGACCTTCTTCCGTCAAACCTTATTCGCTACCTATGAATATGAAGCGAATAAACTCGTTGAACAAGGTATTCCAATCACCGAAGGTGCTTTATCCAAGATCATGATTGATCTATATAAACACTATTACGATATCGATATTACAGAAGAAAATGGGAAGCAATATGTGTGGGC
>CAZXLG010000007.1:0-21388 GCA_964641335.1 uncultured Paracholeplasma sp. | reverse complement strand
CGATTCAATGAGTTGATTGACCAATTAGAAGATGTATTAAAAAGTTAATTACGAAAAACAACGATGTTAAAATCGTTGTTTTTTTTCGAGTTGAAAGAAAAAGAATTCACCACGGTTGTAGTGAATTCTCTTGATTATTTTTGAATGAATTTAGGCTTCATTGGATAGATGCCTGATACTGGCGTCGTAAACATGAATCCGATGACTTGCTTTTTAGACTTTTCAACAATCTTTCTTACTTCGTTAACGACTTCTTCCACTTTTTCAGCTTCAGGAATAACGGTGAAAATGGTCTTTGAACCTTTTTGATCGCTATCGAGTGTACGTTGGAAAGGGCCTGTGAGTAACATATTGAGTCCTTCATTGTTCATGATAGCTGCGGCCATACCTTGTGAATCAATGATGGTTGCACCACGAACCTTAAGGTCTAAGAAACGGGATAAAATTTGATCTAGATAAGATAAGTCATTTAATACGATGAATAATGCTTGCATATTAGTGTCCTCCTGCTACTTCTAATCCTTCAACACCAGATACTTCATCTAAGCGGTCAAGTCCATTGACTTCACCAGCTTTGGTGATTGAAATCTTAGCGAAGACTGGTCCAAAGGTTTCATAAACTAAAATCGATAACATAATGATGGTTGAGATGTGAGGGTAGAATGGTTTCATTTGAGCTTGTACGATGACAAGTAATCCAAGCGAAACCCCACCTTGTGGTAGTAACGCAATCCCCAAATACTTTTTGACGGTCTTTGGTGAATCCACCATGTATGCACCTACCAGTATACCTAATATTTTACCACTTGCACGCGCAATAATATAGACGATACTTACTAAAATAATTAAAGAATCCTGTCTTAAGATACCTAAATCAAGGCTCGCACCTGCGAGAGTGAAGAACATGACATAGAATGGTGTTGCGAAATCGTTGATCGCAGTAAAGCTTCTTTGTGGTGTTTTTGCTAAGTTAGAGATGGTTGAACCTACCATGATGTTGGCGAGTAATTGTGAGAACCCTAGACCATAATCATGTAAATAATGGTTGAGCATTGTCACAGTTCCAATCGTGAATAAGACCGCGATTAAAGCGATGACTTGCATATCGTCTCTGTTCTTATCAAACTTGTTTGCTGCTTTAGAAATGAGTAAACCGATTAATAATCCGTATAGGACAGAACCGAATACTTCAATGAATGGCTTAGAGAACATCAACCATTGTGGTTGAGCAACGCCTTGTGGAACTAAAATTTGTGCAATCGAAATAAAGAATCCGAATACAACTATCCCGTAAATATCGTCGAGTGCAGTGATTGGTAAAATCGCTTTAGTCACAGGACCATAAGCACGGTATTGACGGATAACCATTAAGGTAGCTGCTGGCGCTGTTGCTGCTGACATTGAGGCTAAGATTAAACCGAAAGCGATGTTTCTGTTAGCAAATGGCATGTAACTAGAAACAATATCAACTGGTTTTGGTAAGAACAACATAGCCATGAAAACAACGACAACCGCACCAATGACTTCTGTTGTTGTTAATATAATAACGGATTTACCCATTTTCTTAATCGCTTTGATGGCGAATTCACTACCGATTGAGAACGCGATGAAGGCTAACGCAATTTCACCAATGAAATCAAGCGCTGCATTTTCTTCTACTGTAATAAATCCAGGGAATCCTTTAAAAATGAGTCCCATCGAGGGTCCTAATAATAATCCAAGTACCAAGTAACCTGATACGTTTGGTAATTTAAACTTTCTCGCAATCATTGCGCCAATGAATCCCACCAATAAAACAATGGAAATCTTAAAAATCAATTCATAAACATCCATCTTTTTCCTCCTTTAAAAACAAAAAAAACGCATAACATGAATTATACGCTTAATCACTCCTATGAGGTTAGCTGACGGATTCAGGACATTAAGTATCCTTAGGTATCTAAATGATACCATTCACCCCTAAATGGATGGGTCCCCCACTCGATAGATTCGGAGATATCAACAAGTTGAATTATACTATTAAAAAATATATTGTCAACCCATAAAGTCATTAAATCGATATCATTCATAGAATGCTAGAGGTTATCATGAAAATATTTTGACAAATGGGCATTTTTATCATAGAATAGGCATATACGATGACGTAGAATAGTAGTTTATTTGACCTTTACAAGCGAGAAGGAATGGTGTGAGCCTTCAAAGGATCGATACATGAATGGGCCTACTGAGTATGATGCAGGTCTGCATTAAAGACAAATGAGGGCTATGGGTTTCCATAGAACTAAGGTGGTACCGCGACAATGTCGTCCTTAGAATAACTTCTAAGGACGTTTTTATTTTATAAGGAGGCATTATTATGCGTTTAGTTTCAGGGATTCAACCATCAGGCTTAATTACATTAGGTAACTATTTAGGCGCAATCAAACAATTCATCGCTTTACAAGAGGAATTACAAGACACTGAATTCTTCATTTTTATCGCGGACTTACACGCGATTACTGTACCACAGGATAAAACCCAACTCAGAAAGAATATTCGCAGTTTAGCTGCGTTATACTTAGCCTGCGGTTTAAATCCAGAAAAGGTCCATTTGTTTGTTCAATCGGAAGTCGTTGAACACTCCATGTTAGGTTACATCATGGAATCCACTGTATATGTGCCTGAACTTGAAAGAATGACTCAATACAAAGACAAAAAACAAAAACAAGTGGAAGGCATTCGTTCCAACCTTTTAACCTACCCTGCACTCATGGCAGCGGACATCTTACTCTATGATGCGGACATTGTTCCTGTGGGTGAAGACCAAAAACAACACCTCGAACTCACAAGAAATCTTGCCGAACGTTTCAACAGCCAACACGGTGAAACGTTTGTGGTTCCTAAACCATTTACCCCAAAAGTCGGCGGTAAGATTATGAGCTTACAAGAACCCACAAAAAAGATGAGTAAATCGGATGAAAACCAAAAAGCAATTATTTACATACTAGATGATCTGAACGCCATTAAAAATAAGATTAAATCAGCAGTCACCGATTCTGATACAGCAATCAAATTTGATGTCAAACATAAACCTGGTATCTCCAATTTATTAACGATTTACTCACTCATCAGTGATACAAGTATTCCAGAACTTGAAAAGAGATACGCGAATTCAAATTACGCAACCTTTAAATCGGATTTGGCTGAAGCGTTAGCGGCTTTCTTAAAACCAATTCAAGAAAGATACCAAGCTTTACTGGCTTCTAAAGAACTAGATGATATTTTAGATCAAGGCAGAGACGCGGCGAAAGCTGTGGCTTATAAAAAGATTCAAAAGGTATATAAACGCATTGGTTTGGGCCGCATTAAATAACACAAAAGGGACCGCTGGGTCCCTTTATTTTTTTATCTTTCAATATGCATCGATTGAACGTGATTCACAGATTCGCCATCTTTTTGAAGATAGGAAACCTTACCGTAGGATACATCCATGGTTTTACCAGGAATGGTGGTTACCCAACGTTTGAACCAAACATGTTTCCCAAAATAAATGGTTGGAAAAATGAGAAATAGAATGAATCTTGGCACACGATGAATGATCATGAATTCAAGAATATCATCGTCGCGTTTTGAGTTAGGAGAAAACTTCATTCCACCTCCCATAAACACCGAGTTTGCTGCTAAAACAAACCAAACTTTCTTATAGGTTTTGGATACCCCATCAATAGTGACAGTCGCGGTACTGGGTTTATAGGTCAAAAATGCTTTTAATGCATTTTTAAAATAGTTGGATGCTGATTTCTTTTTAGTGGATGTGTTCACTAAGTGGCAGACATACGCGTCTACGCCCATGCCTGTACCATTTAAGAATAGGGATTCTTCACCATTCACAGTCACTTTTGGTAAATCTGCAATATATTGATTGATTTGAATGAGGTGCTCTTTTGAAGGAATACTGCGAATAAAATCATTCCCTGTCCCTGCTTTTAAAACATAGATCGGTTGTTTGATATCATACCCGCGAATGGAGTTCACCAAGTGGTGTAATGTGCCATCGCCACCTAAAATGATGACGCGGTCGTCTGGATGCACACCTTGTATAAAATTCGCAACCGAAGGAATTTCTAAGATACTATGAACTACGGTATCTCGACCTTCAGACTTGAATTTTAAAACCAGTTCATCCACAATCGATTGGCTTTTACCATTACGTGATAATGGGTTATAAAGAATGATATCCATAGACCCTCCTTAGATGAGTTCCACCAATGCAAACTTCTTCTTTCCTCTTTTTATAATAACATACTTTTCAAAGTATGCATTCGACTTCGTAATTTGAACCTCAAAATCAGTGACTTTGACTTCATTGACAACGACAGCACCACTTTTAACAAATTCTCTCGCTTCACGTTTTGAAGACGCTAATTTAGTTTCAACTAACGCATCTAAAACATTGATTTCTCCTTGAACTGTGATAGAATCTAGACCTTTTTTAGCCATGATGAGTTCGTTTAGGGATAGTTTAGAGAATTCACCAGAGAATAGGGATTCTGTGACATTTAAAGCGCTGTTGAGTTTTTCTTTTCCATGAACAAGTTCGACAATCTCAGCAGATAAACGTTTTTGAGCTAGTCTCTTTTCAGGTTCTTTCATGGATTCAGCCACGATTGATTCAATTTCTTCTTTGGATAATAAGGTCAACATCTTGAAATAGGTTAAGACATCATCATCGGCTGTATTTAGGAAATATTGATAGAGTTCATAAGCACTTGTAAGTGTTTCATCTAACCATAAGGCACCGGATTCACTCTTACCAAACTTCGTACCATCGGCTTTCAATAACAATGGTGAAGACATCGCAACTGCATCGTGTTGGTCACCCACTGTTTTACGAATGAGTTCTAGACCTGTGGTGATGTTCCCCCATTGGTCAGACCCCCCAAATTGAATCTTGCAATCTAATGTTTGATAGAGGTGTAACCAGTCAATCGCTTGGATGAGCATGTATGAAAATTCAGTATAAGAAATACCCGTTTCAAGTCTAGCTTGAACGGTTTCTTTCGATAACATGTAGTTGATATTGAAGTTCTTACCATAATCTCTTAAGAAATGAATCATATCAATCTTCGAGATCCAGTCATAGTTATTGACAAAAATCGCATCCTTTTGGAAATGCGATAGTTGTGTTTTAATCTTTTCTGCGTTTTGTAAGGACTCTTCTAAGGTAAGTAATTTACGTTCACTCGTTTGTCTTGGGTCACCAATCAGACCTGTTGCCCCACCGATTAAAACGACAGGGGTATGTCCATATTTCGCAATCAGTAAGATTCTAACGATTTGGACTAAATGCCCAACGGTTAAGCTTTGACCTGTCGGGTCAAAACCACAGTAAAATTTTGTTTTTTGATTATCGAGTAAATCTTTCGCTTTGGCTTCATTGGATACGTCTTTGACAAACCCACGCCATTGTAATTCTTCAAATAATGTCATTGTTTTTCTCCTTTTTAAATAAAATAAAAGCCGTCCTTAAAAATAATTCTAAGGACGACTAAATAATCGTGGTACCACCTTAGTTCTATGGTTGCCCATAGCACTCTTTCAATTGTTGGATCTCCAAAAGTGTAATTCAGATTAAGGGTTGCTTTGTTTTCACCATACACAAAGTCTCTAGATTCAAACTTTAATCCTACTTTATTTTCTTCAACGATCCTATAATGATTCTCTTCTCACGATGTAGTGAGGTAAGACGACTTGTAGCGAGTCAAGTTGTTCTTTGTTCATGAGTTTTGTGAGTAATCTCATGGCTACAGCACCGATATCATACACTGGGATATCAATCGATGTCAAGGTTGGGCGAGATAAAAGCGCATACTTCGTATTTTGGAAACCAGCAACAGAAACCATACCTGGTACGGTTCTACCGGATTCATTCGCAATATTCATGAAAGATACGGCGATGGAGTCTCTAACCCCAATGGCACCATCAATGATCTTATCTGCGAAGAAATTAGCGAAATGTTGACGGTTGACAGAAGTCGTCCCGGAGGTTCTGAATATACGTGGCATTAAGTTCGCTTCTTGCATCGCCTTGGTATAGCCCAATTCTTTCTTATCATTGACAGAATATTTTCTAACGGTTGAAAGCATGTAAATATCTTTCTTACCCATTTCAATCATGAGCTTGGTAATTTCATACCCTGCTTTTTCATAATCGATCGACACGCTTGGTACAGATTTATCTTCATTGACAACGTTTGCTAGAACAAATGGAATTTCGTTTTCATCAAATAATTCTTTGACTTTCTTCATTCTTGAAGCGTCTAATTCGTCGTTTAAGATTAAAACACCATCCACTTGTTCAGCGACAATGTCATTGATAAGTTCAATGATATTCACGTCTTCATGGGCTGAGAATAGTTTGATTGAGTAACTATATTTCATCGCGATATCTGAAATACCACCCAACATTTCCGCAACAGATGCTCTGGTGATATCGGAGACTAAAACACCCACAGTGGTGGTTTTACGGCTCGCTAAACCTCTCGCAATCGCGTTAGGACGATAGCCGAGTTCTTTGATGACTTTTAAGACACGTTCTCTGGTGTCTGGTTTTACTTTTTCAGGGTTGTTTAATACTCTTGAAACGGTTGCTAATGAGACTCTTGCTGCTAAGGCAACTTCATAAATGGTCACTTTGACGCTCATAATTTCAACTCCTTATAACATATGTTATTATAACATTTCGTGTAAAGGCTTTCAAGCATTTCATGAAAATTTTTACATTTGTTTTCATATTGCGTTATAAAGCCATTAAAAAGAAAAAAACCAGCATTTCACTGGTTTTAATTCCTTAGACGGATCTCTTTTCTTTGATACGTGCAGCTTTAGTGGATAATGTTCTGATGTAATTGAGTTTAGCTCTTCTTACTTTACCACTTCTAGCAACTTCTAATCTGTCGATTGTAGGTGCATTCACAGGGAATGTTCTTTCTACACCGACGCCATAGGAAATCTTACGAACTGTGAAAGTTTCACTGATACCGCCACCTTGACGTTTGATGACCAATCCTTCAAATAATTGGAGACGTTCGCGGTTACCTTCTTTAATTTTGACATACACTTTTACAGTATCACCTGGATAGAAAGTTGGAACTTCCTTCATGTATGCGCTCGTAAGCTCTTTGATCAATTGTTGACCTTTTGCTCTTGCCATAGTATTCACTCCTAATCTTCCAGTGTTCATAAAGGTTTCTCTAGCGGACCACTGTGCTTTACCGGTTTAACGGCATTTCGTATTATATCATAGATATAGTTCTTGTGCAAGTCTTTTTAAGCTGATTCCTCAAATCATTTGATTTCTGAATTCAGTTCTTTTTTGATTTCTTCTAACATCTTTAAATCAGACTTGGAAAGTTCGGCTTTTTCCAACAAATCTGGACGTTTCATATAGGTTTGTTTAAGTGCTTCATAACGGCGCCATTTGGCTATTTCCTGATGGTTACCAGTTCTTAAAACTTCAGGGACTTCGTAGCCTTTATATGTCGCTGGTTTGGTATAGTGAGGATGTTCAAGTAACCCCATAGAGAATGAGTCATTTTCGTGAGATTCCTTTTTGATGACATTGTCTAATAGTCTCACAACAGCATCTGTAATCATCATCGCAGGGAGTTCTCCACCAGTTAAGACGAAATCACCCATGGAAACTTCCTCATCGATGAAGTGATAAACACGTTCATCGATGCCTTCATAGTGACCAGCCAAAATGATTAAATGGTCTAGTGTCGCGTATCTTTCAGCCATTTTTTGGTTGAATACTTGACCTCTAGGACTTGTAATAATGACTGTTGAATTATCTTTTTTTAAGGCTTCAATAGCGTGATAAAATGGTGGGAATTGCATGAGCATGCCGGCCCCGCCGCCATAGGGTGTATCATCCACTTTTCGGTGTTTTAATACACTGTAGTCTCTCAAATCAATGATGTTGATTTCTACTAAATTGATGCCTACGGCTCTACGGATGATGGATTCATCTAAACAAGCCTTTAGCATATCTGGGAATATCGTGACGATATCAATCCTCATAATAATCCCTCGATTTCTTCGATGATAATTTTCTCATCGTCAACAGATTTAATGAACGCTGAAACAAATGGCACTAAGGACTTTTTATCCTCTTTCAATATTTCTAGTAAATGGCCTTGTGGGACTTCAAGTAAGTCAGTCACCTTACCCACACATACGCCTTGTTGGTTATAGACCCATTTATCGATTAAATCTTGATAATGGTATTCATCCTTTTTCAATTTAGGTTTTTCGTCGGTAAATAAAACCGCACCTTTTAAATGAAGTACTTGATTGATGTTATCAAATTGATCAAAGCCGATGATTAAATGATCTGATGCTTCACGCACAGATGTAATCTTTAATTCAATCTTTTGATCCTTTAGGATTGTGTATACTTTTTTATTTTCTTTGAATCGGTCAAAATCACTATTTGATTTGACTTTAACTTCGCCTTTTATACCGTGGGTATTGACGATTTTTCCTATTTCATAAGCCATGTGATCACCTGCTATATTATATCATATAATAAGTAACCAAAAAGTCTTTTAAAATTCTACTTAATGCGTGTTTTCCAAAAAATGAAAACGGTTCCACTTATGATTTGAATATCAAATTGGTTGTTTGAAAAAATTTGTTGTTTTGAATGAATGTAAGTATGATATGATAACTTCGGTAGTTGTGGGAGATTAACTAATGATTAATAAAGAAATGGTTTTGTGGCTAAAAAATGAATTTAATGTCGATTTTTATGACAATATTGTGTTTTCTTCAAAACGACGCGTGTCTTTTGTCATTGATATCAATGAAAAACCTTTAACAACCTCTGAGAACAAAGGGTATCACAGTTTACTCAACCTAGGCGATAAAACGATGTATTTATCTAAAGCGCGTGGGAAAGGCAGTTATACGATTTATCAATCTTCTATATAATGATAAAGCACCCGATATTTTGTGTGCTTTTTTTGGCGAAAAAAAAGAGACTTTCATCTCTTCTTTAGAATGCGTCAATGTCAATTTTAACGTGCTTGCCTTCTTTAGAAGCACCAGCATAAACAATTGTACGAATGGCTGAGGCAATTTTACCGCCCTTGCCAATGACACGGCCTAGGTCTTCTTGATTGACCAAAACCTGGATTGTAAGGTCACTCCCATCATCCGCAAGTGTTTTAACAAGTACATCCTCAGGGTGAAGCACCAATGGCGTAACGATATTTTTAATCAGTCCATCATAATTGATTGCCATGTTCCTCGATCCCCCTTGATGTTATTTTTCTAAAACGGAATATTTTTTGAATAAGCTCTTAACGGTATCGGTTGGTTTAGCACCATTGTTAATCCATTTTGCTGCTTTTTCTTTGTCGATGTTGACAATCGCAGGATTCTTAACTGGGTTATATGTACCGATGACTTCTAGGAAACGACCATCTCTTGGTGAAGTTGCGTCTGTAGCAACAATTCTATAAAATGGGTTTTTGTTAGAACCTAAACGTTGTAATCTAATTTTTACCATATGTATTTCACTCCTTTTTCATCTTTCCACTCTTATTATACGGAAAGAAAAAGGTTTGTCAAGCATTTTTCCTTTACACTTCAAATTTCACATCTTGAGCTTGAAGTAGGGAAGGCTCGTATTTCGAGACACCTTTCATTTTTTCTAAGGCTTGTCTCACTTCTTTTTCTTTATTCTTATCGAGGTAGATGGTGCAGTATTTTGATTTTTGTGAAACATAGAATACTTTGACATCCAATTCCTCAATTTTATTCACAACTTCTTTATTTTTAAAATACACAATATACGATATACGATTAACCAACATGGCAACTATTCTCCTTAAATAAACCGAGTTCATTCGGTACCTTCACGTGTGAAGATATGGCTTGTCCCAAATCTCTTGAAAGATCATCGAGGGTTTGTTGAATGACTTTTTCAGCCGCTAAATATTTTTTGATGGCTTCATGCCCATAGAGTGCACGTTTCGCATTACCTAACTCAATCACCATATTTTTAAAATCAGGATGGTAAGACCCGCCTTGACTTTGAATTTCATTGAATTTCGCCATCGCTTTTTTATAAGCTTCAAGTTCTGTTTTCAAGTGTGTTTCCATATAATTGCCATAATAAACTAAATCTTTAAAGGCATCACTGGATTTAATTTCGTCCGCTACTTCATATGCTTTTAAGATAATGGCCATTCGGTCCATAACATCACCCATTAATACTATACGTTTTTTTGATTTTTTTGTCAAAACAAGCACGATAAAATGTAAATATGTTATAATTAACACGAGGTGTTTGACATGATTTTAATGAAAGATATTATAAGAGAAGGCCACCCAACATTGACAAGAGTCGCAGACAAAGTTGTTATGCCAATCTCCGATGAAGATAAACAAATCGCATTTTCACTATTCCAATACGTTATCAACTCACAGGATGATGAGATTGCTAAAAAATATAATTTAAGACCTGGGGTTGGGATTGCTGCTCCACAGATCAATGTATCGAAACGCATGTTCGCGATGCATGTCCACGACATCGATGGCAAACTCTATTCGATGATTGTTGTCAATCCAAAGATTACTCAACGCTCAGATGACATTGTCTTTTTAAATGGCGGTGAAGGTTGTTTGTCTGTTGACCGTCCGACTGAAGGTATTACCCCAAGACATTACAGCATCAAATTTGAAGCGTTTGTCTACGATGTGGAATCCAATAGTTTCAAACTTAAACGTGGTTCATTAAAGGGTTATCCTGCCACAGTGTTCCAACATGAGTACGATCATTTAGACGGCATCATGTTTACCACCAAAATGTATCCGGAAATTCCAGGAGCACACCCACTATTTGAAGAAACTGAAGAGGAAGAAAATTTAGCTGAATAACGAGAACTTCTCGTTATTTTTTTCAAAAAAAAGGTGATTACTCACCTTATTCAATCACTTTCTTGATGACAGAAATGTAGATTTTATGCATATCTAACATGGACAAATCGGCTTCTGGATTGACCTTAAGTTTTTGGTCCATTTTTTGATAGTAAGCTTTCTCTTTTTTATTTCTAGAAAACAGCCCTAAGAAGCGCTTTTGTTGATATACCGATGTACGGTTTTGAATGTAATCTGAGAGATTATTATCCATTAGGTAGAACCCCTTATATTTATCGCGATTCGCCTTTTTCAACACATCAACGATGCCTGATGTCCCGAACCCTAATAAGAAGGGTTCGCTTTGTTTTTCAGTATCGTAAATCATGATGATTTGAGTATTGTTTTTAAGGATGCGATAGGTCGTTGTCACACTGGCACCTAAACGATGAATGAGCGGGGTATCTAAGACAAATTTGATGTTTTTAATTTCATTGATTAAGTAGGCTAATTGGCCAACAGAGTAACCTTCTGACATCTTGAATACCAGTTCAAAGTGCTTCTTCTTGGTTTCATCTAAGAGATATTTGATGTGTTCTACGAGTGTATCGTGTTGTACATCGAAACTATCTAATTTAGGTAAACTGAGTATGAGTAATTTTGTACCAAGTGTTTCAGCGTTTTGAAATAATAACGTGAATTCATTCTTTTGAATGGATAAAACGTGGTAACTATACATCGCGTCCACGATTTGAAGGGTTAATTTATCTTTTTTAAGTCTCGCTGGAAAATCTTTGAGGATAGACCCATCGAGTGTAAGTAGGGTTTGTTCATTAAAATAGCGAAAGGACAACAGTTTGATGTCTAGTTGTTTCGCCATATCGAGTTGTGCATCGATTGATTTGAATTGTTGATCAAAATATCCGGTTATACTCATGAGGACACCTGCCATTCATACATGATAATGGATCCTGCCATCGCGACATTCAAAGACTCAATATCTTGTGTGTGTATACATACGAGCTGGTCAGCTAAGTTGATGAGGGCTTGACTTACACCAGCGCCTTCATTGCCAAGCACCAAAACACATTTTTCACTTTTTTGAATTTGTTTAAGTTCTGTTGCTTTGACACCTAATGCTGTGACATAAATCGTGTAGCCTTGTGCTTTAAGATTTAATATGGATTCAACTAACGAAGTTTTGATTAAATTCGCATAAAATAAGTTCCCTTGAGTTGCACGAATGGTTTTATCGTTATAAAAATCGACTGTATTTAATGATGTAATGATGGTCTTAAAACCGAATCCAACAGCACTACGAATCAGTGTGCCAAGATTTCCTGGGTCTTGAACATCATCTAACATGAGAATTTGATTGGAATATGGTTTAGGCGCATTCATTTTCGCAATCGCAACCATTTCCATCGGAGATTCTGTTAAGGATAATTGTTTCATTAAAGCGTCGCTAATCAATGTACCAGAACGATTTGGATTTGAGGTGTAAATATCCAAATCATACCCTTGTTTTAAGGCTTCATTAATGGCATGTTCACCATAAATCAAAAAAGACTGGAATTGATCCCGGTATTTTTTGGTTTGAAGCTTAATGATCTTTTTGATTTGGTCATTGTCCTTCGATGTGATCATGGATAGCCTCCCAGGCTTCAGTGACGGTAAACCCATGTTGTTCGAGATGGATATCACTATCCGGGGTGATGACAAAGGTTTTGGTTTCAGCCACGATTTCATCTATTATTTTATCATAATCGACCATAAACTTCTCATTAATTAACGCTTTACGAATGGTCGGTTGGGTTGCGGAACCTGTTGGGGTATAAATGGTACAGCAATCTTCAAATGGGAGAATTGATATCTCATAGGTATCGATTTGTTTAGCAATCTTGATGATATCTTGTTTATCTGAGGTAATGAGTGGTCTAAGGACAGGAATCGTTGTTACCGATTCAATTGTATGCATCGAATCTAGCGTTTGTGAAGCCACTTGACCAACGGATTCTCCTGTAATAATGGCGAGAGCTTTACGCTTCTCTGCCAATTTTTCAGAGACTCTGAAGAACATTCGACGCATCACGGTAATCACATAACTAGGCGAAATTCTAGCAATAATTTCCTGGTGCAATTTATAGAAAGGTACCATGTGTAAACGGAATTCTTGACGATAGGCATAACGCGACATTTTCTTCGCTAACTCGATGACTTTTTGAGCCGATTCAATCGAGGTCATTGGGGTTGATTCAAAGTGAATTCCTTCCACTTCAACCCCTTGTTTCATGGCTAAAAAACCCGCGACTGGAGAATCGATTCCGCCTGAAATTAGAAGCATTCCTTTCCCTGCAACACCCACAGGAAAACCACCTAATCCTCTTCTTGAATCTAAATAGAGTAACGCTTCTGTTTCATTGATTTCGACATGGAGTGTTACCTCTGGATTTTTTACATCCACTGATAATAATTCATGGAGTTCGTTTAAGACACCCTTAGATACAATTTGGGTAATTTCTTGAGATGTATGTGGTAAAGTTTTATCACTACGTCTGGTTTCAACTTTGAATGACTTTTTAGTGAGGACTTCGGTTTTAATAAGCTCAATCGCATTCGCAATAATTGTGTCATAATCCTTTAAAGAGGTCATAACAAAACTGAATGAACCAATGCCCGTAACATGCATTAAAGCATCTTCAATCAAAGCCATATCGGTATCGTGTATCACTAAAAAAAGACGATCATGTCGTTTTTCTAGGGTTACATTTAAGTTTCTTGTATTTTGTTTTAGTAACGCAATCGCGCGTTCTCTAAAGATTTTTTGATTCTTTCCTTTTAACATCAAATCGCCAAAGCGAATTAATACTTTATCATATTTGGACATCTTATCACCAAAAATCATTTTACCATAAACTTAGACTTTTTTTTGATATAATGTTGTTGTTATGACAAAGGAGTTTACCCATGGAACTATTACTACAAAGTGCTGAAGCACTCTTAAAAGAAACTAAAAATAATGTATCTCTACTCTCGAATGCAAGCGCGTTTATTAAGGCGTATATCCCGGATTTAAATTGGTCAGGATTTTATCTATTCGAACAAAACAAACTCATTTTAGGACCTTTCCAAGGCTTGCCAGCCTGTGTTGAGATTGAGCTAGGAAAAGGGGTTTGTGGTACTTCATTAGCTAAGAAGGAAATCTTGAATGTTCCAGATGTGCATCAATTTGATGGACACATCCCCTGTGACTCGAATTCTAATTCCGAATTGGTCATTCCGCTATTTAAAAACGGAAAAGCCATCGGGGTTATGGACATCGATAGTCCTTTATTTAATCGATTTGATGCTGAACTACAAACGTTCTTTGAGCAGCTTTCAGCCATCATCATCGATTTATATGAAATATAATTGACATCCTCGAGCGAATTGTATATAATATCACTTGTCGGTAAAAGCAGGCACAACAATTTAAGCACATGATCTCTTCCCAATGGGGTAGCTAGTAACCTTTCTGCTTTAAGGCGAACACGACTTGAAGATCACCTTAATATTGAAGATGCATTTTTACCACCAAATCTATAAGGAGGTAAAAATAATGAGTCGTTACACAGGTCCATCTTGGAAAATTTCCCGTCGTTTAGGCTATTCTATTTCTGAAACAGGAAAAGAAATCCAACGTCGTCCGTACGCACCTGGCCAACATGGTCAACGCAGAGGCAAAGTCAGCGAATATGGTCAACAACTTCAAGAAAAGCAAAAGGTTAGATTTACCTATGGCGTTTCTGAAAAGCAATTCCATAAGACATTCGTTGAATCCAGAAAACTTGCGGGTGTTCACGGTGAAAACTTCTTGAAGCTTCTCGAATCTAGATTAGATAACGTTGTTTATCGTTTAGGTTACGCAGCTACAAGATCACAAGCTAGACAATTAGTGAACCACGGTCATTTCTTAGTAGACGGTCAAAAAGTGGATATTCCATCTTACCGTTTAGTACCTGGACAAAAAGTATCTTTACGTGAAACATCTAAAGGGCTCGCAGTGATTAAAGCTGCGCTTGAAAAGATGGTATTACGCAAAGACTACGTTTCTTACGATGATGCTACAATGGTAGGTACATTCGTCAGATATCCAGAAAGAAATGAAGTTATGCCGGACATCAAAGAACAACTAATCGTTGAATTCTACAACCGCTAATTGAACTTAAAAAGCATCCAAAATCGGATGCTTTTTTTTCGTTTATTAAAGAAAAATCACCTTGATCGGTGACTTATTTCAAAATATAGACGACAGAGATAATGACCGCCATATAAATGATACATATGATTGTATACTTAACGAGGTATTCTTTGAATCGTTCTGGGTATAATCTAGTTACAAATTTAAAGGTAATCAAGCTAGCGAGTGAACCAATTAAACTACCCATCGCACCAATGTTCACCCCTTGTAGTAAGTTGAGCAAATACTCAGTCGGAGTAAATGTTGAAAGCAAGACTGCTGCGGGTACGTTCGAGATAAATTGACTGGTCAATATCCCTGTAAAGAACACACTGTGCTCATTATTGAGTATCCCCTCAAAGAACTGTTTAATCCAATCAATTTGGCCGATATTGCCTGTAAAAATGAAGAACATGAAGAAGGTCATCAATAAATGATAGTCCACTTTTTTAAATTGTGGTCGACCAAATATTAATGCTAGAATCAAGACCACAACAATCGTGATTTCTGCTGGAATGATGCCTAAAACTGTTAAAAAAGCGATGATAAACGTGGTAAAGAATACGAATAACTTATAGTCTTTAATCTTGACATCTTCTACAATTGGATGCACTAAATCTTGTTTAAAGATGAACCAAATCGTGATATTGAGTAAGAAAAAACCAGTAATGGTAATGATGGCTGTACTTTTTAAAAACGCCCAAAATGGCAAATCAAAGTTGGTGTACAAATAGATATTTTGTGGGTCACCCATCGGTGTTAATGCAGACCCCAAGTTAGCGGCTAAAGTCATTAAAATGACAATGATTAAAGACTCTTTGGTGCGTCCTATTTTTCCCATTACAAATAACATAAATGGGACTAAGGTTAATAAGACTGCGTCATTTGTCACAAGCATGCCTAAGAAAAAGGAAGCCATGACAATCACAAAAGCGATGGTACGCATGTCTTTTAAGTGCTTGACCATTTTCACCGCAAGCATGGAGAAAAAGTTTTGATCTGTCATTCCGGCAACGGAAATCATCAATGAAAACATGACAACCAATACTTCAATGTTGATATAGTCGATGTATCCTTTATTAATTGGTACAAATATCATCGAAATGAGTGCTGCTATAAATGCGATAAAGAACACTTTGTCTTTATATATATACTTTAAAATGGCTTTCACAAATAACCCCTCTAGCGTACAATTCTAGTCTATCCACACTTATTATACGCGCTTTTAAAATAGAATCAATTGAAAAAATAAAACGCCTATTTCTTTTGAAATAAGCGCTTGATTTTGATTTATTTTTTAGCAGCATTTACGAGTGTTAAGTAGCTTGCAGCATCTAACGATGCGCCACCTACTAAAGCACCATCAATGTTTTCTTGTGCGAGTAAGCTGTCCACATTCTTCGTGTTTACAGACCCACCGTAAAGAATTCTGACTTTGCTAGAAACATCATTGCCATAGAGTTCAGTTAAAACGCCACGGATATTTTTAATGGTTTCTTCTGCTTGTTCAGGGGTTGCAGTCTTACCAGTACCAATAGCCCAGATTGGTTCATAAGCAATAATGGTCTTGAGCGCTTGATTGCGATCAATATTAAGGTAAGCTTTGATGACTTGGTTTTTAACCACCGCATCCGTTGTACCGGCTTCTCTAATTTCTAGAGATTCGCCTACACAAATGATTGGGGTTAATTCGTGTTTAATAGCCGAGTGTACTTTTAGGTTGACTGTTTCATCGGTTTCATTGAACATCGCTCTTCTTTCACTGTGGCCTAGAATCACATATTCAACACCAGTGGTTTCTAGCATGAGCGGTGAGGTTTCACCAGTAAAGGCACCATTTTCAGCATAGTGCATGTTTTGTGCACCAATTTTGATATTTTCGCCTTGTCTTTTCACTAAATCTCTTAAAAATACATCGTTTGCACAAACCACAGATTCAACTAAGTCTCTGCTTGGTACTTCTTGATTGACCGCATAGATGAATTGAAGTGCTTCATCTCTGGTCTTATACATCTTCCAGTTACCTGCGATTACAGGTCTACGTAATTTATTCATAGAATCTCCTTACACTAAGATTGCAGCGATTTCGTTGATGGCTTCTTCAGCATTTTTTCCGGACGCAACGATGCGTACGTTTTGGCCTTGCGGAATCGCAAGAGACATTAACCCGAGAATGGATTTTAAATCAACTACTTTATCTTTGTAGTGTAATTCGATATTCACAGCGTATTTTGAAGCAGCTTGAACGATTTTCACTGCAAGACTTGCATGTAATCCAGTCGTGCTTTTTACAATGACTTCTTTTTCCATATATTATCACCTTTCTAAAACATTGGCGGTGTACTAATCCATAGTACTTTCGCTTTTTTATTTGTATGATTCATGAGGTAGTGTTCTTTATTCGCTAAATAATAGAAGGTTTCACCGGATTTAACGATGTGTTTCTTTTTATTTAAGACTAGAGTGACTTCTCCCTCAAGGACATAACCAAATTCTTCCCCAGCATGAGGATCGTCCATAAATGACTTCCCATTGGGTTGGATCTCCATTAATATGGGTTCCATTTCATATTTTAACGCATTAGGTACAATCCAACTAACATTATGCTTTAAGTCGGCGTTATCCTTCTCAAAGAAATCCGTCTTCTTGAAGACCACTTGTTCTTCGGTTTGATTGCTAAAGAAATCAGAAATGTCGGTACCTAATACTTCTAATATTGAAAACAAAGTATTCATGGATGGGGACGCCAAATTATGTTCTAGCTGCGAAATATATCCTTTGGATAATTCAAGTCTGTTGGCTAGTTCTTCTTGCGTCAAACCATTTTCGAGACGTAACTCTCTGATTTTACTACCGATGTCCATGTTACTTGTTAGCAACAATTTCAACGCCTGGTAATAGCTTACCTTCTAAGTATTCGAGGGAAGCACCGCCACCAGTGGAAATGTGTGTGAACTTAGATGCGTAACCGAATTGAATTGCGGCTGCAGCGGAGTCACCACCACCTACGATGGTTGTCGCGTCTTTTAACTTAGAAATGGCATCACAAACACCAATGGTACCTTTGGCATAGTTAGACATTTCGAATACACCCATTGGTCCATTCCATACCACAGTCTTAGCGGTTGCTAATACTTGTGCGAATAATTCAATGGATTTAGGTCCGATGTCTAATGACATTTCATTCGGTTGAATATCTGTAATTGGACCTACGTGTTTAGCAGGTTCATTTTCAAATTTTTCAGTAAAGGCGAAATCTACTGGTAAGACAATCTTACCTTGAGCTTGTTCCAATAAGGATTTTGCAAGTTCAACTTTTTCTAATTCACAAATCGATGTGCCTACTTCAAAGCCTTGAGCCTTTAAGAAGGTATAAGCCATACCGCCACCAATGATGACTTTATCGGCTACTTTTAATAGGTTAGAGATAACTTCGATCTTATCAGATACTTTAGCGCCACCCAATACAGCGACAAAAGGACGTTTTGGATTAGATACAGCACCACCGATAAATTCGATTTCTTTTTCTAATAGGAAACCTGCGACAGTTTCTTTGATGTTCGCTGCGATACCAGCGTTTGAAGCGTGTGCTCTGTGAGCTGTACCGAATGCATCGTTGACGAATACGTCGCCTAAAGATGCCCAGTATTTACCAAGTTCAGGATTGTTCTTGGATTCTTTGTTGCCTTCAATGTCTTCAAAACGAGTGTTTTCAAACATTAAGATTTCGCCGTCCTTTAACCCAGCGATGGCAGCTTCTAGAAGAGCCCCTCTAGTTTCAGGAACGAACTTCACAGGCTTAGCCAATAATTCAGATAAGCGGTGAGCGACTGGTGCTAATGTAGCATCCTTTTTGTCTTCAGCGGTCTTCACTCTGCCAAGGTGTGAGAATAGAATTGCTCTACCGCCTTTTTCTAATACGTACTTGATGGTTGGTAAAGCTTCCACAATACGATTTTCGTCTGTGATTTTACCGTCTTGCATTGGCACGTTAAAATCGACACGAATTAATACTTTCTTTCCAGAGACATTAATATCTCTTACCGTCTTTTTTCCCATAGTATCCTCCGTAAAATAATGTTATGGTAATCAATCGTCAATATTATATCACTACTATTAGTGTTTTACTAGAAAATCTCCAATGAAAATGTTATCACATATTCATAAAATTTGAGATTGCACGTTCTCCATATAATCATAGATTATTTTACAATATTTCATCTTTTCCTTAAATCGAGTATAACTCATCTCAATTTCAATTTCTGTTAAATTTGTGAACAATACGATGGTATGTTTGCCATATTTTTGAATAGAAGCGATTTTTTGGTAGTTGATCCACTTGGTTTCATAGTTTCTAGGAGATGCGGTTGGGATAAATATTAAGGTTGAATTGATATAGATAGGAACGATTGTATTGATCTTAAAACGTTTCTTTGTAAGCATGGTACGGGCTTCATAAGATACCAGAACCTCTTGGCATAAAAGTTTAATTATACTAATCGGTGGTTTTTCTGTTATGGTGGTGTGATTTTCAAAAATTAGTTTGGATCCTTTAGGATGTTGTTCGATATATAGCATAGTTTTATAAAAGAAAAGAGACCTCGCGGTCTCTTATTTGTTTTGGTCGAATACTAAACGTTGTTCAGTTTCTGGGTTGAAGAAATGGCACTTGTTCATGTCTAAAGCGAGTTCCATCTTATCGCCGATATGAATATCTGCTCTAGCATCTACGCTTGCACAAATGTTATTGCCATTAACATTGGTATAAATATTGGTTTCAGCACCAAGTAATTCGGCAACGTCTACTTCAATCTTTAGGATTGCATTAGGATAAGCTTCATGAACTAACTTGTCATCATGGATATCTTCAGGACGAATACCTAAAACAACTGGTTTACCAAAGAATTGGTTTTGTTTGATGATTTCTAGTTTACCTTTAGGTACCTCTACCTTATGGTTACCAGCAACAAACCAACCGTCATTATTGACAACGCCTTCGATGAAGTTCATTGGAGGTGTTCCAATGAAGCCCGCAACGAACATGTTGTTAGGGAAGTCATAAATTTCTTTAGGTGCACCAACTTGTTGGATATAACCGTCTTTCATAACAACGATACGGCTAGCCATGGTCATCGCTTCGATTTGGTCATGGGTTACATAAATGGTTGTTGTGTTAATTCTGTTATGAAGTTTGATTAATTCACCACGCATTTGTACGCGTAGTTTAGCATCTAGGTTGGATAGTGGTTCGTCCATTAAGAATACTTTTGCATTACGAACGATTGCTCTACCTAAAGCAACACGTTGTCTTTGACCACCGGATAACGCTTTTGGCTTACGATCTAGGTAAGGTAATAGACCTAAAATCGCCGCTGCTTCTTTGACTTTAACGTCAATTTCATTCTTAGGCATCTTACGAATCTTAAGACCGAATGCCATGTTGTCATAAACTGACATATGTGGGTAAAGTGCGTAGGATTGGAATACCATCGCGATGTTACGGTCTTTTGGAGCTACGTCATTAACTAAGACGTTATCAATGTATAATTCACCAGCAGAGATTTCTTCCAAACCAGCGATCATACGTAATGTTGTGGATTTTCCACAACCAGAAGGTCCAACGAACACGATGAATTCTTTGTCTTTAATGCTTAGATTAAAATCGAATACCGCTTGGACACCATTAGGATAAATTTTGTCTATGTGCTTTAATTCTAGGGTTGCCATACAATCACTCCTTTATAGTATATAGTTGTCAACGCTTACATTATACGAAAGTATATTAAAAAAAGAAATGTGCAAGTTGCACACTTCGTTATTAACTAAGTTAATGGGGAATACGTTTCTTTAAGAATCCAATGAATGAGTCAAGCTGAGTAGAATCAATCGAAGTTTTAGGAATGATTGTAGCCATGTTGTAATTCAAATATAACAAAATCAAATCTTGGGTTACAATCATTTTTTTATAAATTGAATAAGGTGCGGTTTGATCAATCGGCTGGCCATTATAAAGGTTGGTAATTTTGAATAGTTGGCCATCAAAGCTAAACTTAATATCAATTGAACGATTCTTATATAATTTGGCAGATTGTCTTTGAATCGTCAAAGCGAAAAATCCCATGATAACCAATGCATATAATACGATAGCGATACCGACCATTAATCCAAAAGGGTCGCCTTCTTCTTTCATAAAAAACATAAAGAGTGGCAGTGAACTACCCACCACTTAAATAGAAGTGGGGGCTTCCTATCCAAACCAGCCTT
>CAZXLG010000006.1:0-35422 GCA_964641335.1 uncultured Paracholeplasma sp. | reverse complement strand
AAGATTAGCTCTTATCTTTTTATTCTAAGCTTTCATTAGAATTGCTTTTATGTTTATTCTTTATACACTCATCATCATTCAGTTTTCAAAGACCTAATTGAACCTCACACGGAAATCGTGCTTATTCATTTTAACACTCTAAAATAGGGTTGTCAAGTATTTGTATGACTTTTTTTAACCCTTATTTTTAAGCTGTTAAAAAGTGGTGGAGGGGGACGGTTTCGAACCGCCGAACCCTTAGGGAGCAGATTTACAGTCTGCCGCGTTTAGCCTCTTCGCTACCCCTCCGGTTTGCCGTGTGCTTTTTTATTCTAACCTAACCAATAAAAAAATGCAACACCTATTGTTACATTTTTTCTTTTTTCTTGTTTTAAGGCTATTTTTGTAGTTTTATTTTCTTATCCAACTCGAATTTAGGGATCATCACTTCGCGCGCACACCCGTTACACTTTATTTTGATGTCCGCGCCTGTGCGTATGACTGTCCACGCGTTGCTCCCGCATACATGAGGCTTCTTGGTTTGGATTTGCATCCCAACTTCATAAGTCATCATTGTAGGAGTTTTTCAACCAAGGCTTTCAATTCTTGTTCGGATTTCACTTTAATCGTAAGCTTGTTTGCGGTAACAACGGTCTTTAATCCCAATTTTTGATTAAGGCTTTGTTCATAAACAACAAAGGTCTTTGGTTTGGGTTCGCGTTTTTGTTTGTTTGTCTTCTCTTCTTTTTCAGCCAGAGCTTCAATTTGACGTACAGAGAGTTGTTCATTAACAATCTTTTTCGCGAGTGTTTTGATACGAAGTGGATCATCAAGTTTAGATAATACGCGGGCGTGTGCCATGGAGATATCGTTATTGAGTAACATCGATTGAACTTCATCTGGTAAGTTTAACAAGCCGATGATGTTTGTCACGTAGCTTCTTGATTTACCAATACGATCTGCGAGTGTTTTTTGGGTTATCTCCATCGAACGCATGATGTTAGCATACGCTTCAGCTTCTTCAATTGGACTTAGGTTCTCACGTTGAAGGTTTTCAACCAAGGAGATTTCAGCCACTTTGGCTGGGTCATAAGATCGAATAATGGATGGAATCGTCTTTAAACCAACTTGTTTAGCGGCTCTAAAACGACGTTCACCAGAAACAATCATATAGCCATCTTTCACTTGTTTTACAATGATCGGTTGAAATATCCCGTGTTCACTGATGGAAGCAGCTAAATCGTTGATTTTTTCAGGGTCAAAAATACGTCTTGGTTGGAATGGGTTCGGGGTAATCTCGGTTAATGGAATTTCAACAATCTTTTCCCCTTCTTGGATTTCATCGATGGTATTTTCAACCAATAAATCTTTTAAACCTCTGCCTAAAACTTTAGTGTTTGTTTTCATTATTCTCGATTAACTCCTTTGCCAATGACTTATATAAAGTAGCTGCGCTCGATTTAGGTGCGTATGTTAGGATTGGTACACCATATGTCGGAGCGACTTGTGCCGCTACATTACTGGTAATAAATGTTTTGAAAACCCCTTCTTGAAAATATTCTTTAACTTCATTTACAATCGCCCAACCAGCTTTGGTTCGCTTATCCAACATGGTGAGTAAGACGCCTTCAATGGTGAGTTCACGATGATTGACTTTTAAATTCTTTTGGACGACTCGAACCGTATTCAGTAATTGTGTGAGACCATCAATTGCTAAGAATTGACACTGAATTGGGATGAGCACTGAGTCGGATGCGTAGAGTGCGTTTAGGGTAGATATCCCTAACGCAGGCGCGCAATCAATCAATACATAATCATATCGGTCACGAATTTTACGCAATAGGTTATCTAAGATATACACATGGTCATCAAAATTGATGAGTTTCATATCGATGCCAGCGAGGTCAATCGTTGCAGGCACCATATCCATAGCATATTTTTCTAATACAGGAATTCTGATAATGACTTCTTCTAAGGATTTTTCCCCCATTAAAGCGTCGTATAAATTTCCCTTTAGTTGACTTCGGTTGATACCTAAACTCGTGGTTGCTGAGCCTTGAGCATCAAAGTCTATCAATAAAATTTTCTTGCCAAAAAAGGCTAGAGACGCAGCGAGATTGACTGATGTAGTTGTTTTCCCTACGCCGCCTTTTTGATTAGCAACGGAAATGACTTTTCCCATAGGAACTCCTTATAGTGGTTTATTTTTAATATCTTTAAATGGTCTCGGATATTGATTATTCTCTTTGACTTTTTTTATTTTAAGTAAATGTCTTTCACCCAACTGATTGGGTAATTCGAGTGAAATGATGTCTTCAACTTTACCGCCTAGTAGTTGAATTCCTCTTTGAGCACGTTCTAATTCAGATTGAAAGTTTTGTGCTTTCATCGCGATGAGATAGCCTCCAACTTTTACTAGTGGTAGGGCTAATTCATCCAAAATGTCAATCGGTGCGACGGCCCTAGCGGTGACCAAATCGAAGTAATTTCGACGTCTTAAGGCGTAAACTTCAGCACGATCACAGACCAGTTCAACATCGTCAATTTCTAGGGCTCTTAGGAGTCTCCCTAAGAATAGAATGCGTTTGTTTAAAGAGTCGACAATGGTGAGTTTTAAATGTGGAAAAACAATCTTTAAAACAATCCCCGGGAATCCCGCACCTGAGCCAATATCTAATAGTGTTGATACACCATTTAAATCAATTGCTTTCGATAGTGTTAGCGAGTCATAAAAGTGTTTATAGTAAACCCCTTCAAGGTCTGTAATCGCAGTTAAATTCATCGATTCATTTTCCTTAACTAAAACGTCATAATAGCGATGAAGTTGTTGTTGTTGGGTTTCGGTTAACGATAACCCAAGGGGTTTGAAAATATCCATTATTACCTCAAGGATTCTAAGTAGACCAACAAGATCGATATATCTGCTGGATTAACACCACTGATACGAGAGGCTTGTCCAAGGGTGGTTGGTCTTATCTTTTTAAGTTTAACTCTAGCTTCATTGGCTAGGTTTTTAATGAGATCGTAATTGATATCATTAGGAATTGGTTTTTCATCAACACGAACCATCTTTTCAGCTTCTTTGGTGGCTTTATCGATGTATCCAGCGTATTTCACTTGAATTTCTACCTGCTCTAATACAGAGTCACTGTATGTATTGGGATAGAATTCATTAATTATATTATATCTAATTTCTGGGCGTTTGAGTAGTTCATATAATGTAGTACGATCGGTAATCTTCGCAGAACCCGTCGAACGAATGATTTGGTTGTTGGCTTCTGTTGGTAAAATGATGACGGGTTTAATCTCTTCCGTGAGTTTTGCGATATCGTCTTTTTTCTTTAAAAAACGTTGATATCTTTCATCGTCGACAAGACCAATTTGATGACCATAGTCACGAAGTCTCAAGTCAGCATTATCGTGTCTTAATAACAAGCGATGCTCAGCTCTTGAGGTTAATAAACGGTAAGGTTCTTTGGTCCCCTTCGTAATTAAGTCATCGATGAGAACACCGATATAGGCTTCATTTCGTTTGAGCACAAATGGCGCTTGTCCCTTAATTTTTAAAACCGCGTTAATGCCCGTCATTAAGCCCTGTCCCGCAGCTTCTTCATAACCGCTTGTACCATTGATTTGGCCAGCACAGAACAAGTTCTCTACTAAGCGTGTTTCTAAGGATTGATAGAGTTGAGTTGGATTGATCGCGTCGTATTCAATCGCGTAAGCATATTTCACGATAACGGCGTCTTCAAGCCCTTTTATAGAATGTACAATACGTTCTTGAACGTCTTTAGGCATCGATGAGGATAACCCTTGAATGTAGATTTCATTTAAACTCATACTTTCAGGTTCAAGGAAGATTTGGTGTCTTTCTTTATCGCTAAAGCGAACCACTTTATCTTCAATGGATGGACAATATCTCGGTCCTACACCTTCAACAATACCCCCATACATGGCAGAGTCTCCTAAGTGCATATTGATGATGCCATGGGTAATTAAATTGGTGTGGGTTAAGTAACAAGGTTCCTGATGACCCATGGATGTGATTTCTGGATCAAATGAGAAAGTTTGAAACTTATCATCCGCATATTGAGGGGTCGTTAGATCATAATGAATTGACTCTTTAAGAATACGTGGTGGTGTACCTGTTTTTAGTCTTACAATTTCAAACCCCAGTTTCGCAAGTTGTGCACTGATACCGTGGGTTGTGGGTTGATTATCTGGCCCACTCGATTTGGTTTGATGACCTATCAAGATACGACTGTGTAAATAGGTTCCGGTTGTGATAATGACTGTCTTCGATGGGATAATTTCACCCGATTCCAAAATAACCCCTTTAGCCACACGATCTTCCACATGAACACCTTCGACTAAGGCTTCTTTTAGAATTAAGTTCTGGGTATTTTTAAGTACTTCCAACATGATTTTTGGATACTCTAATTTATCAATCTGTGCACGTAAAGCCCAAACAGCCGGACCTTTGGATAGGTTCAGCATCTTCATTTGGATTTGTCCTTTATCAGCACTGCGTGCCATTTGACCGCCTAAAGCATCGATCTCTCGAACGACGATACCTTTCGCTGGTCCCCCAATGGATGGGTTACAACTCATGGTTCCTACACGATCAAGTTTGCCGGTGACCAGCATGGTTTGCATCCCCATTCTCGCAGTAGCGAGTGCGGCTTCAATCCCTGCGTGGCCGCCACCTACGACAATAACATCTAACATAAATATCACTTCCCGATGTAATATTCTACCAAGAAGCCTTTATGTTTACAACATAAAATGCTCTATGGGAAAAAGAAAGGCGATTGCTCGCCTTTAAATATTTAAAAATGCTTGTGCTACTTTTTCTTTGGTAAATCCAAAAGCCTTAATGACTACTTCAAGTGGCGCGGATAGCCCGTAGCGGTCAATACCATAAACATGTGGTGTATATTTGTACCATGAAGCGGAAGAACCCATTTCGATGGCCAATGTCTTCACACCTTTTGGTAACACTTCTTGTTTATAAGCTTCTGTTTGTTTTTCATATAAGAAATGAGAAGGCATCGAAACGACTCTCACGAATACGCCTTGAGCTTCTAAGTGTTGTTGTGCTTCAATTGCTAAGGATACTTCAGAACCCGCAGCGAGTAAGATACCTTGTAGTTTACCTTTTTCAGTTGAAACGACATACGCACCTTTTTCAAATACTTCCATACCAACGACAGGTAAAGTTTTAAGATTTTGTCTCGTTAAGATGATGGCTGATGGTGTTTTATGTTGTTTAACCGCCCATAACCAAGCTGCTCTGGTTTCATTAGCATCCGCTGGTCTCATCACGTTTAACCCCGGAATGACGCGAAGTCCTGCCAATTGTTCAATCGGTTCATGAGTAGGTCCATCTTCACCAACAGCGATGGTATCATGTGAGAAGACAAAGATGGATGGGATTTGCATAAGTGCAGCTAAACGAATGGCAGGTTTCATGTAGTCAGAGAATACAAAGAACGCACCTGAGAAGGCTTTTAGGCCTCCATGGAGTTGTAACCCGTTGACGATGGCACCCATCGCATGTTCTCTAACACCGAAGTTGATATTTCTACCTAGACGGTTTTCCTTAGAAAAATGACCATCTGCACCTTTAGCTTTTGTAGATGCTGTTAAATCCGCAGACCCACCGATGATGTTTGGCATCAATTTCGATAGTTCATCTAAGACTTTGCCAGATGCACTGCGGGTTGCGATTTGCGCACCTACTTCGAACTTAGGTAAATCTTTGAGTTCGATTTCTCGATTTTCGACAATAAATGATTTGAGTTGAGCTGCTTCTACTGGATACTTTTCTTGGTATTCACCAATCATTTGGATCCATTTGCGATAATATCTAGAACCACGGTTATATACCTTGGTCTTGTAGTATTTGTAAACATCTTGAGGAACTTCAAATGGTTTATAGTTCCAATCCAAATTCTTACGAAGTTCGTCAGCTTTTTCTGTACCAATTGGAGAACCGTGGACATTGGATGTACCCGCTAAAGAGGTTCCATACCCAATGATGGTCTTCACTTCAATTACACTTGGTTTATCTGTTTCTTTTTGAGCTTTTTTAATGGCTTTGGTAATCGACTCGAGGTCGTTACCATCCGAAACTTTTTGATAATGCCAATTCATCGACTCGAATTTCTTCTTATGGTCATCGGAGAACGCTAAGGATGTTTTACCATCCAATTGAATGTCGTTAGAATCAAATAAAACGATGAGTTTACCTAATCCTAGGTGTCCTGCTAAGGATAAAGCCTCTAATGCGACACCTTCTTGAAGGTCACCATCGCCACACAATACATACGTAAAGTGATCAATGATTGGAAAATCAGGTTTATTAAAACGAGCCGCTAGATGGGTTTCAGCTAGCGCCATCCCGACTGCGTTAGAAATACCTTGTCCAAGAGGTCCAGAAGTGGTTTCTACCCCATCGGTATGACCATATTCAGGATGTCCTGGAGTTTTACCAATTTGACGGAAGTTTTTGATGTCTTCAATCGTTAATTGATAACCCGATAGGTGATTTAATCCATACAGTAACATCGACCCATGTCCTGCAGACAAAATAAAACGGTCTCTGTCAAACCAATTGGATTTCTTTGGGAAAGCTTTTAAAAAACGGGTGTAGAGTACATGAGCCATCGGTGCAGCACCGAGTACGATACCAGGGTGTCCAGAATTGGCTTGATTGATTGCGTCGACACCGAGGAAACGTAATGTTTGAATACTTAAATGATCCATCTTTTCCATAAATGACCTCTCTATTTATTATTTTTTAGTATTGTCTTTATTGTCTTCAACCGCTGCATCTTCTTTAGTAGATTTGCGATTTACCTTCTTCACTTTCGGTTCAACAACTTCAGCTTGAATTTCTGGTTGAGATTCCTTTTGTGGTTCTTCGACGACTTCTTCTTTCTTTTCTTCAAACTTGAAATAGTCTTCGTAGTACTTGCCTTGTTGTTCTAATAATTCATTAAAGCGCGCTTCACCGATAATCATCTTGATATCTTTAACCGCTTCAGCTCTAGCTTCTTCCACTTTTTTACGCATGATGGAAGTTTGTAACATGTTTGTTATTAGGACAACAGCTAAAATACCAATTAATGCGTAATTTTGATATGCGCTAAGTGCTTCGATGGTTGAGAATAAAACAGCTAACAACATGGATACAATAATCATCGGGAATACCATTTTATAAAGCAAACCGAATCTGACTTTGTCAGCTTTTTCATAGAACTTAATCCAAACTTGGTTAACACGTTTTGAATATAAGTCCTTCATGACTTTATAGTAGCCTTCTTCAATGAGTAATTTATAGTTTTTTGAATCGCTTGTCCAGACCGCGAATTGACCTTTACCTGCAAATCTTGATAGGTAGCGGGTATTATTCATGGCGTGGATTTCCACGGTATGGCCTTCACTTTGATGTGTTTCTTTTGGATCATTGAGTTGTTTAAAAATTGCATATTGTAGTTTCATAGAATAGTTCCTCCAAAAATAATTATACCACATATATTTATATGTAATTCATAAAAAAGGAAAGAAAAGAGCCCTTGAGTAGGCTCTTATTGAATAAAATTCATTGATTGGTTTTAATAATAAATAGAAGTATCCCTATCAGGCACCGCCACTCACATCTTATCTATGCTTATGGCTGCTTCGATCAAGACCTGACCAGGTTCACACGATAAAATTGAATGACGGTGCCTCATAGGGATACTATTTTTGATTTCTGAGATTTTTGAAGAAGTTTTTAAGCTCTTTTGAACAATCTTCTTCTAGTATACCACCAATGACTTCGACATGGTGATTAAATTTTACATCGAATAAATTGATGACTGAACCAGCTACACCACCCTTTGGATCTTTAGCACCATAATAAAGTGTTTTAATCCTAGATTGGATGATTGCACCAGCACACATCGGACAAGGCTCTAAGGTTACATATAGTTTACAGTCTTCCAATCGCCACGAACCTAGTTTCTTATTGGCTTTTTCTATCGCCAACATTTCAGCGTGGGCATGGGTCTGTTCTTTTTCGACCCTTTTATTATATGCTTTTGAAATGACTTTGTCACCTAAAACGATGATAGCCCCTACAGGAACCTCATCCTTTAAAGCGGCTTTTTTGGCTTCTTTAAGAGCTAAACGCATGAAGTAAGCATCGTCTTTAATCATAGTTTATTGGGTTTATTTTTGACTTCATGACAATCACGACTGCGTGGTTCATAAGCTTCAGAGGCACCTACTAATACAATAGGGTCATCAAAAGACGCTGGTTTACCGTTAATTAAACGTTGGGTTCTTGTGGCAGGTTGACCTGAGACGACACATACGGCGGTTAATTTTTGGACGAATTCAGCAATCGCTAAAAGTTGAGGCATAGGACCAAACGGTTCACCTCTAAAATCACGATCGAGTCCACCGATGATGACACGAATGCCACGATCAGCTAGGTATTCAGAGACCCATATCACGTCATTGTCTAAGAATTGGGCTTCATCAATGACGACAGCGTCAACGCCTTCTTTAACATGGTCTAATATTTCGCGTGCTTTATTGATGTTGATGGATTTCGCTTTTGTCTTATTGTGGGATACGATTTCTGAATCTGAATATCGATTGTCAATCGATGGTTTAAAGACCAATACATTTTTCTTCGCGTATTCCAAACGACGAATACGTCTGATGATTTCTTCTGTTTTTCCGGCAAACATCGGTCCACAGACCACTTCAATCCAACCGCCAAATAATGGTTGATGCATAGTATCACTCCCTACAACTAGTATACGTATTTCAATCCAAACCTTCAACCCCTAAAAAGATGAAAGTATCTTACATTCTGGATAAGTAAAAACACGACTCGAAAAGTCGTGTTTGTGTATGTTGATTAGATTAGAAAACGAGGACTAACATCGAAACCGCAGTGGAGACAAATCCGCTGATGAAGTTGACAGCGTCATTCGTAATCCATGCAAGCCCACTGGTTAAAATCGCCTTTTCATTTTCAAGGAATGGCTTTTCGGTATACTTACCAGTTTTATCCCCTTTATACTTCGCTTGAAGCAATATGCCCATATAGGAATCGACTAAACAACCTACAAATCCACCTAAACTAATGACTGAGAAATACATCCAAATCTTAGTAGGATTATAGTTTGGAGAAAATCTAAACAAAAGAACAAATGACAAACCAATGAAGAGTGCGCCTAAGAATGAAGCGAGTGTACCTAAACGAGAAACCCCACCTGAAATCCCTTTTTCAACTTCTTTGAAAGTGACAATCGAATACGTTTTTCCTTTACTCAAGACGCCAATTTCAGAAGCCCAAGTATCGGAATTACAGGAAGCAATAGAGATCACACCAGCAATCATAAATAATTCATTTTTGGTGATATAAAAGATGAAAGAAAAGACGGCTGCGATAAATCCATTCGAAAGCACTTGAATGTAATTTCTACCTGATGAACTATCTTTTACTTTTTTTTCATGAAACTTCGTAATGATGGATGACGAGATGAAAAATAAAATCAATGCTCCCCATACAACATATGTGCCAAATCCATAAATAATGGTCCCTAATAGCGTCGCTGTGATGAATCCAGATTGATTTAATGAATGTTTTTTATAGGCTAAAAAAGCAATGATAAAACTAAGTAAAAATCCGATCAAAAATTGAATCGCCATAGGAACCTCCAGTGGTTAGATAAGCAGTAATAAAACGTAAATCAATAAGCTAGAAAATAGCGGGACGGAGAGATTATCTAGTCCTTTAGGTGTGTATAGTTCGACCAGTGTAGAAAGGACAGAAATAACGAGTGCTGCGATGATTCCTGTTACGATTGGATACCCCGAAATGAGCAATACAGAAAGTACCACAACTGCACTTGCAAGCAACATCGTTAGCGAACCTTCTAAGGACTTGTTATTCACCAATTTTTTAGTGCCATAAGCTTTACCAATGACTGCAGCTAAGCCGTCGCCGTAACCCAATACGAGAATCCCAATTGCACCAATTTCAGGCTTGTCGATGATACCGAATGTGAAGATGACTAAGATGAGTAAAGAGATTGGGAAATAGACAGTACCTAAGTTCCCGTTCCCACTTCTTTCCATCGACTTAATCAAGTTTGTTTTATAAGAATAATAGTTTAACGCGATGAATGTAATCGGTGGGATAATTGCGAACCAAATCGCATTATCACCCTTGAAAAAGATCCAGGCTAAAATCCACCAATTGGATACTCCAATGTGGATGAATTTACGTGCACCTTCATCTCCGACAAGTTTAAATTTTTGTAAAGCCGTGGAAATACCAATAATCAAAAATACTAAAACGTAAGATAATACTAAACCCCAAGTGTTCATATAATCTCCTAGCCTTTCGGCATATTTTTTAGGAAGGCTTTCATGATTTGAGCCTTTTTTTGATCTGATACAACCGCACGTTTTCTAAATACATCGTAACCATTATCACGAATCGCATCTAGGATGGCACGGTAGAAAACAATCGATAGTCCAAGGGGGATGGCGGTATCTTTAGGATATAAATTGAGATCTTTTAAAGCTTCGTCAAAGTAGGTTTCAGCGACTTTGGCTAGTCTTTCAATTAAGTCCACCAATCCGTTATTGATTTTACCATTTTCTAAATCGTTTAGTGAGTAGTTTGCTTCGCGCATGAGTGCTCTAGGCAGGTAAATACGTCCGTTTTGATAGTCTTCGCCAATATCTCTTAAGATGTTCGTGATTTGCATCGCGTGTCCTAAATGAATCGCGAATGGATACAACTTAGGTTCATCGTGACCAGCCAAGATCGGATTTAACATGAGACCCACTGTACCAGCGACGTGGTAACAATATTTTAGTAAGTCTTCTAACGTCTCATAGCCTACAAAATGTAAATCCATGCGTTGACCTTCAATCATGTCATAGAAAGCTTTAAAATGGTGGTCTTTATAGATATTTTTGGTGTGTCGTTTGAGAGCTCTCCAAATGAAATTAGGGGTTCTTCTTTTATTGACATAACCCGTCAATTCTCTTTCAAGTCGATTAAGTTTGTTTTCGTCTTGATATTCATCCACTAAATCATCCGCATATCGACAAAAAGCGTACACAGCATAGATGGCTTTACGTTTCTTTTTATCTCCGATTTTGGAGAAAGCTTTATAGAATGTCAACGAGTTTTTTTGGATGATTTTTTTACAACGACGATCATCACGGTAAGGTCTCGTCAATTGAATACCAATGAGTAACAAAATAAAACAAATGTAGATGTAAACAAGGTAAAAATGAGTCGAAATAAACTCAAAAACATTATTCATGGGTTGTATGGTCCTTTAATATATCATTTACCGCTAGTTTAGCGCTTGCGAGCACGATAGGTACCCCAGCTCCGGGGTGATTAGACGATCCTGCAAAATAGAGGTTTTCAATCGTCTTAAATTTGGTTTGTGGTCTAAAATAAACGCTTTGGAATAGGGTAGGTTTTAGACCGAATGTCGCCCCATATTCAAGGTTGAATTTATAACCGTAGGTTTTTGGTGAGAAAATTTTGAGTACTTCGATGTTCTTCTTGATGTCTTCAAAACCAGGGATTTTTTCGACCATATCCATGATCTTATCCTTATAGGCTTCTGTCATACCAAAATCCCACTCGAATTTAGCGCTCTTCATATTAGGAACTGGCACTAAAATGTAGATGAGTTCTTTATTATCTGGTGCGACAGTTGGGTCAATTTGAGATGGACTATACATATAGAAAGATGGGTCATCTGGTAGGATATCCTGATCCAATTCTTCAATATTTTTTCTAAAGTCTTTCGCAAATCGAATGGCATGGACTGAGGTTGGATATTTCTTTTTAAGCCCTAAATAGATGACGAAGGAGGACGATGCGTATTTCATCTTCTCAATCTTCTTAGGGATATATTTACCTTTTTGTGTATCATCCTTAAGCAAATTATTCATCGCCCACGGGAAATCTGCGTTACATAAAACGATGTCAGCGTAAATTGGTTTTTCATTCACTAGAACACCAGTGACTTTGCCTGATAGGGTTAAAATTTCATCCACCTGAGCATTCAAACGAATCTTACCGCCCATTTCAATGAAACGCTTTTCCATGGCTTTTGCCATTTGATACATTCCACCTTGAATATACCAAACTCCATAAACCAACTCAATCATGGGGATGATGGTGTAAATAGATGGTCCAGAGAATGGTGAAACCCCAATATATAAGGTTTGGAAAGACAATATTTGTCTCAATTTTTCATCCTTTACGAATTTAGAAATCGAGGAATAGGCACTATTAAGCGTTCTTAATTTTAGAATTTGATGGATGGTTTTTGGGTTAAAAAATTCACTTGGTTTTCGGTAACTCTTGTCTAAGAAAGTTTCTTTTACAATGGCGTAACGTTCATAAACATCGGCTAAATACGATAGATAGCCGTCGGTTTCTTTCATCCCGAATTTTTCTAATTCTGCCATGAGTTTTGGTAAGTTCGATGACACTTTAACGTGTGAACCATCACTAAAATGGATGACATTAAGTGGGTCTACTTGAACCATTTTTATATAGTCATCCGGATTTACACCTGAAAAGGTGAAAACTTCTTTATAAAAGTCAGGCATCATCACGATGGTAGGGCCAACATCAAACTTAAATCCACGTTCTTCAATTGAGAACATTCGACCGCCAACTTTTTCGTTTTTTTCATAAATTTCTACATCGAATCCTAGGGTTTTTAAACGGATAGCTGAAGCTAAACCAGCAACCCCAGCACCTATGATAATCACTTTTTTCATGAATACCACCTCAATAATTATTGTAACATTTTTGTCATTTTATACCTAGCATGATATGACATATTAAGAATTGATAATGCTATAATAGAAATACACCACTTTGGTCACAGAATGGAGCTTACAATGGGATTAAAACATTTGCATAACCCAATCTTATTTCAAGGCTATAAAAAGAAAAATCGCTATTTTGAAGGCTGGTATTACAAAATGGTTTCTACAGATGAAACAGTGAAAGTAGCTTTTATTCCAGGTATCAGTTTAGCAGGCGAAAAAAGTCATAGTTTTATCCAAGTCTTTGTTTCTTATAAAGAACCCGTTATGTCTTTAAAAACCGACTACTTCCGATTTGATCAATCAGATTTTAAAACTAAAGAAACCCCTTTTTCAGTAACGATGAAAGACAATACATTCACCGAAACATACTTTTCAGTCAATTTAAGCAGTGCTCATTTATCTGTGAAAGGTCAATTAAACTTAGACTCTATCGTGCCAATTGATCGTTCACTTTGGATGCCAAATATCATGGGCCCTTTTGGTTACCTCAATTTTATGGAATGTTATCACGGAATCGTTTCGATGACATCTCCACTCAAAGGTTCATTAGAAATTAATGGTGAATTAGTTTCATTTGAGGGTGGAAAGGGTTATATTGAAAAGGATTGGGGTAAGAGTTTCCCAAGAGCGTATGTTTGGCTACAAACCAATCATTTTAAAGACAAAAACACCTCATTGATGTTCTCGTATGCAGATATTCCTTTTTTAGGGTTTTACTTTAAAGGTTTGATTTGTAACCTCTATTACAATAACAAGGAATACCGTTTCGCAACCTACAATTTTTCGAAAGTAAAAGTGGAAGAAATCTCCTTAAAACGCGCATTTTATGTCCTTAAAAAAGGCAAATTAACCCTAAAAATTGAAGCCATTCAACAAGATCAAATCGATTTAGCTTCGCCAATCAATGGTGCGATGGACCACACGATTAAAGAAGGGTTATCGGGTGAAGTGAAGATTCAGCTCTATGAAGGTAAAAAACTAATCTATGAAGATACTGGGATTGAAGCCGGGATTGAAATCATGAAAAAATAAACAGCCAATTTGGCTGTTTTTTGTAAAGAAAAAACACGGTCGCCCGTGTTTTATTTCTTTTATTATTTTGTGTTCTTTTCGACACCATAGCGCTTATTGAATCTTTCGACACGGCCTGCTGCTTGTGCGAATGTTTCAACACCAGTGTAGAATGGATGGCAATTTGAGCAAGTATCCACGCGAATTTCTTTCGCTGTTGTGCCTACTTCAAATTCGTTACCACAGGTTACACAGTGTACTTTAGCCACTTGGTACTTAGGATGAATTTTTGGTTTCATGTAAGTTTCTCCTTCCGCCATAGACGTACGTCCATAGTAAGTTTGCGTAGGTATTATATCATAGTTAAAACGAATATACAAACACTTTCTAAAAAACTTCCGAGGGTGAAATGGTAGTCATTTAGAAATACAGAATCGTCATTTTTTTAGTATTGGTATCTACGATAATCTGCTAACATGTGAACACTGGTCGTGACTAAAGCAATCGAAACTGGTAGTTTTTGTGCTCCAGAACCAAAGTAAATATTGACTAATACCGGATGATCGATGAATGGGTTACGGTTGTTTTGAATACCATATATACGGTCATTACGGATTTGTTCAAATTCATTCACTGGGTCTAATTCATGCCATTGAAGGAATGTTTGAAGGTTACCAACCACATCGATATTTAGATTGTAACGAATTGAGATGTAAAGTACGATTCTCGCAACGTCACCGATGTGTTCGTCACCTGGGTACCAGGAATTCTTATTAATCAACATATAAGGTTGACTACCTGTGAAGGTTTTACCGTCTTCAACAAATGGGAAATTACTACGACTTGAATTGGTTCCTGTGTTCGCAGCTCTTAAGTTATGAAGGTCATATTTAACCGAACCTAATTTCGAATCTGGCCACACGTGTTCTCTGTTGCCATATGAACCCATACCGTCATAAATGAGATAATATGAGTTGCCAACTCTATCTACAGATTGAACTTCTGAGGTAGAACCAGTAGCTCTCCCTGTGTTTACAATTAAGGCTTTTAACGCATTATTGAAACTTGAACCAGTTAACCCGTTTAAGGAAGCGTAATAGCCTTCATATACGCCAGTTTCGATCTCATTACGAACAAATAAAGTATAGGTGATAAATACGTTTGGATGGTTGTTTACATAAACCGTGATTTCATAATCACCTGGTGTATTTAAATCTACATTTGGGGCATCATAACCTAAAAGCGATGTAAAATCATCACCATAACCATTTTTCGCAGTGATGCCTTCTAAATAGTTTGGTAGTGCATCACCAATAATATAATTTTTGTTTACTGCTCCATAGATATTGATGATTTCTGGGTTTTTAGGTCTTGAAACAATCGAACTTCTACTTGAGAATAATAACTGTGCTTTAGCTTGATATTGTCCGACGGTAACGTTAAATAAATCGACGATATCGCCTACCTCAATTGTTGTAAAAGGGTAAGGAGATGTATTGACACGTGTGTCTAAACGAACAACGGTGGTTTCACCTGCGATATTCTTTAAATAAAGTTCAATCGCGTTATTCGGCGTTGTTTTCGAAGTGACTTCGAGATCGCGATAGGTAATAATATTTGCTTCGTAAAGCATGACATCATCAAAGTTAAAAGAATAACCTGTCAAATCGATGCCTTCAGGTAATGGTTTCTCACCTTTGGTTTGGATGATGGTTGGTGTGCTAATTTGAATAAGTCCCTGGAAAATACCTAAAGTACCTTCAATAATATATTCGGTACCTACTTTTAATCCTGTATTGTTATTCATATACACAGGGATTGCACCTGTGGAATCTTGAATGGTAAAGTTTCCATTCGTCATTAAGCTGGTAATGACACCTTGGACTCTAACGATTGTACCTTGAGCTTTAAGTCTTACTTCTGCAATCGGCATTTCATTGCTTACTGGAAAATCAGGTAGTTTTTGAACAACCACGTTGAATGATTTTGTAAACGAAGTATTGTCTTTAATAACCGCTGTTAGTGTGACGGTAACATCGGTAGATTGTCTAGTTACAACCCCAGTATGTGATATCGCAACATGATTACTGGACCATTCAATTTCGACATCATCGATTTGGTTTGGTAATGTCAGATTAGATGAGGTTTGAGCAGGTAAAGAAATTTGATTTAAAATTGCTTGATAATCTGGGGTGATTACTTCCTCTTTAACAACTATGACGTCAAATTCGACTTCATAAACTTGATTTTCAAACGTGACACTCGCTCTTAATTCAACGGTAGTGTCTACAGATTGTCTCGTGATTAATCCCGTATTACTTAAGACATTCGGTAAGGAAGAAATCCATGTAATAGCAAGCCCCTCATAGGTTGAAGGTAGTACTAAATCAACTTCTGTTGAACTTGGTACATTTAGGAATGTTCTAAATGCGTTCAGATCGAATGTTTCTTTGGCTAATACAGTCACTTGGTATGTGTGACTTCTTAGAGCACCATCGGCTTTAATCGTTGCGGTAAGGGTAACCACTTGATCTACACTGCCTGGGGTAACCACACCTAGAACAGAAATAATCGCTTCATGAGAACTTGCCCAATCGATGTCATGACTATTGATACTGACTGGTAGTGTGAAGGATGTGCTTGTTTCGGATGGAATATAGAGAGCGTTAAATAAACTGTTAAAATCAAACGTAGATTTGATAATTGTAATTTCAAAATCTTTTGTATAAGTTTTATCACCAATTTCAAAAGAGGCTGTCAAAGTGACTTGGATATCACTATCTTGACGATTGATGATTACTCGGTTAGCTTCGATAATCGCAAATGCGCTATCGCTTTCCCAAGTAATATTGATCTTATTTACCACGGTAGGGAGAATGAGATCGCTGGTGATTGAATCTAGTTTGTCGTTGGCATTCGTATATTGAATTTGAATATCATCTTGAATTTTGGGTACGTTAGATTTCGTACAGCCGGCTAAAATTAAGACGAATAGTAAAGCCAACATTCTTGAAAACTTCATTAAAAAATACCTTCTTCCATTTTTTTCGCGTATGCTCATTATAACATAGGTTATTTAGATATCATAGTCTAATTTGCAAAGGCTTACATTGAAAGATTTAGGAAAAGAAAAGCAACGCTCGATGTTTTCACATTGAACGCTGCTTTGAGTTTAATAATTAGAATTTTTTTTCGATGAATAAATCTTTTGTGCTGTCTAGGAATCGCTTCGCTAGAACCCCTGTTAGAATACCTGCCGGTACCGATAAGAATAACATGATCGGTGCGTAAAATAGTGCAGTTTCTGTAATAATATACATCGCCGCGACAATTTGACCAATAACATGCATCACAGAGGATAGTGCAGATACAGCGAGTAATCCAAAGAAATCGAGTTTCTTTAAGATGATGAGGGTAATCAACGAGAATATCGCCCCTGATAAAGAGAGTGTAAATGTGATCCCGTTAAACGTACCAGGCGCGAATAGGGCTGTAACAATCAGTCTTAAGATGACGACGGTTACCGCTTCTTTCGGTCCATATACATATAAAATAATGAGGGTAACAATATTAGAAAAACCAATTTTAAAGGCTGTCCCCGGTACCAATTGTACATAGGACTCTAAAATATTGATGATGGATGCGACACCTGTAAAGATGGCAATCATCGCTAACTTTTTCACGGTCATTAGATGATCACATCCAATCCTAAATCTCTAAATTCAATCGTGACATAATTCGGTAAGCAAATAATCGGTTGTAAATCTGAATACCCAACACGACTACAAATATTATATGGGCTTGTTTCTTCTTTAACTCTCACTTTATGGTTACTGTATTCAATCCAAATAAATCCAAGATTGCCTAAAATGAAGTAGTTATTTTGATACCGTACAATGCCTTGTCCTAGGGCTAGCTCTGTATAGATGACACCATTGACGATCAGTGTATCACCATCGATATCAGGTAGAGAATTTGCTACAAAAACCGTTTGTGATTCCGCTTTGGTAAACTCCCCATTCTCTAAGTTGATGGCGAATAAAGTGTCATTTTTATACTTAATATAGGCTTGTTCGCCAGCTTTTCTTGTTGCAAGTGAGACGATTAAAATCGCCCCGAACACAATCAATAGTAAACCGACAACCAGGGTGTCATGCTTCGTTTTGGTCTTCACGAACATCCCCCTTTTGTTTCTTACGTTTCTCATAGATGGTGATACCAACAATAGCAGCTCCACCGATGATGACAACGCCACCTAAAATCATATAAAGGCTGGTTAAGTCTTGTGGTTCATCAGATAATAGTTCGCTTTGACGATAGTTCTCTGTAATATTGATGGTTTCAATTGACCCATCATACATATAGAAGATGGCTTCTAAGTCTAACGCATTCACCAATGTGGTTGCTTCGTTTAGAGGCATTGAGAATAAAGCGGTTGACATCGCATCAAGCATACCAGAGTCATCCCCAAGAATGGTTACGACATGATAGTATTGTTTTGGTTGGAAATCAAAGGGCGAAATGATGTGATGGTAGACTTTATTTTGATAGGTCACATATTGTTCATAGTTACCCGATGTAACGACAGCTTTATTTCTAACTTCAACGATACCGGAGATCCCGTTTTGGTAAATCTTTAGTGGGTCTTCTAATCCAACTCTAAATGGACGGTCATTCGTTTCTGAATCATCTGGGTGAATCCCTACAATGATGTTCGAACGTCCGGCGTTGACCATATATTTTGTAATGTTTTGTTCTTCTAAATACTCATAAACTTTTTGTGTTGCATAGCCTTTCGCAACCGCACCTAAGTCTAGTTTAAGATTGCTATTTTGAATGTAAACAGAGTGTTCTGTATCGTTTAAAACAATATCAGCAGGGTCAACATCTTCAGAGATTTCTGACAAGTCTAACTGAACTTGATCAAACACTGTCTTTGGTAACTCATCATACATATAGTCGCTATATATCGCACTTTTCCAGATATCAATTGCGTTACCAATCGCTGGGTTAAAGAACCCATTGGATAGATTATAATACTGGATTGAAAGTTTGATTAAGTCGTATAATTGTTCATCAACAACCACAGGTCCAATCCCTCTATTTTCATTGATTGTATAGAGGTTATTTTCATGATAGAGTGGGTCTTCATGGTCCAAATTTGGGCCTTCATAGTTATCTGCCAAATGGTCATATACTTTATAGATTTCTTCAATCGCATCCATATTAGATTGTTCGCCTTCATATAAAGAGACCAAGATTTGGGTGCTCATGTATTCAAACTCACTTTGGATGAGCGTATCTGATGAGGCTTTTAATTCAATTTTATTGAAAGTCATCGTGCCTAAAAGACACAATAGTGCCATTATTTTTTTCATTGTAATCGTCCTTTTTCCACGTTATTATAACATGTATTGTAAAGAGAAAAAAGTATTATTTTAAGTGTAGATGGTTTGGGTTGGGTCTAATTATAAAGTAAGTGTTTTCAAATTGTCTCTAACTTTAGATTATGGGAAGAAAAACACGGACTCGATGTCCGTGTTTATTGATTATAATTTGATGACTACTGGTGAACCATCTGGATTCGGATGGTCTTTAAGGTATTGAAGAATTGGATTGAAGTGTTTATCCGGTTTACCTGGTTTGCATCTTGAAATATTTCCGGCTTTACCAGAAACGATTTCGGTTGCAAACGCATGACAACCTGGGGTTCCACAGGCACCACAGTTGTAGTTTGGTAACATTTTTTCAACGGTAGTAATTCTTTCATCTTCAATGACTTCAAGGTATTTAGCAGCGACAGCGAGACCGACGCCTAAAATTAAACCAAGGCCACCTAAAACGAGTGTAGAAAATATCATTTTTTGATCTCCTTCATCATATCGATTGCTTCTTTGAACGAGCACCCACCACTAACGGCGCACGTTTCACACGCTTGTGCTTCCATATATGCGTGATGGCAGCTTTCAGGAATCGGTGTCTTTTTATTGAGCACGGAAATGATGATGAAGGCTGCGGTAATCACACCAAGAATTAAAAGCCCAATGATTTGTTCCATTAGATTAATCCTTGTAAACCTAAGAATGCTAGAGACATAAGGCCGGCAACCACTAACGCGATTGGCATACCTTTGAATGCTTTAGGCACGTTGGCTGAATCGAGTCTGAGACGGATTGCAGAGAACGCTACAATGACTAAGGTATAGCCTAAGACTGTACCAAAGGTAATCGTTAAAGCATCTAAATAGTTCTTAGCTTCGGTAATATTGGTTTGTGCAACCCCTAATACCGCACAGTTGGTGGTGATGAGTGGTAGGTAAACCCCTAAACCACGGTATAAGCTTTCGACGTATTTCTTGAGCAACATTTCGACTAATTGTACAACAGCCGCGATGACTAAGATGAAGGCGATGGTATCTACATAACCAACCCCTAGTGGGTCAAGTATGTAGAAATAAAGCGGATAGGTAATGGCGGTTGAGATCATCATGACGAACATGACAGCGGCACTCATCCCCCATACGTTTGACATCTTCTTAGAAACCCCTAAGAAAGAACAAATACCTAAGAATTTGATAACGATGATGTTATTGATTAGCATGGAGCTAATTAATGAGATGAAGAATATTTCGAATGTCATTTTTTAGCCACCACTTTCTTTTTAGGTTTCGCATTGCCAACGGCTGCGAATAATGCCAATAATAAACCGATCACAAGGAACGCACCTGGTGGAGAAACTAAGACAGAAAGTGCGAAGTCACTTGGGAAAATTTGAATGGTTGTGGTGAAAGGTAATGGTAATAAGACACCTAAAGATAGGGAACCTTTACCAAGAATTTCACGGATTAAACCAATTAATGTAATGGATAGTGTAAAACCTGTAGCGGAGCCTAAACCATCGATAAATGAGTTGAATACACCATTCTTCGCAGCGAACGCTTCTGCTCTACCTAATACGATACAGTTAACCGCGATTAACGGAATGAATACCCCTAGGGATGTTGCTAATTCACCTGCGAACGCATCAACGAACATCGATAATACTGTAACGATGGTTGCGATGATAACGATATACGCAGGGATACGCACGTCATTAGGAATGACTTTTCTTAATGCGGAAATAATGGCGTTCGTTATACCTAATACGAGGATAACCATGAGACCCATACCGAATGCGGACTCGAACGAGTTCGTAACCGCTAGGGCTGGACACATCCCAAGCATCATTTTAAAGGTGGCGTTTTCTTTGATGACACCTGTCATGAAGATGTCTTTTTTCTTTAATACAACTGCATTTTCACTCATGTTATAATACCCCCTTCAAAGCTTCTAATAGCTCAAGGATGTGGTCTCTTGAAGCGGTAGCACCTGCGATGGTATCGATGGTGTCATAACTATCGACCAACACACCTTCAAGTGATTCATAATACGCTTCATGTGTACCATAATAAGAACCTGTATGATCAGAGTTTACAGTGAAGAATTCCACGAATTCTAAGTCTGTATTAACCCCGATGAGTAACGTTAATTCCCAATCTTGACCTTGGATGTATTCACTTAAGTGTGAACCAGTACCTGTATTTCTAACAGAGGATACAGTATACGCATAACCTAAAACGACATCGCTCGCATTTTTCACAATTTCACGCTTCAATACTTTAGCGGTTGGTGTGAATGCAGTATCTTCGGTTACAGTTGCGTATTCACCAAACAATTCAAAATATGGATCGATTGGATCAATTGGATCATTTCCCGTTAAGTCTCTTGAGATTGAGGTTAAGATTTGATGAACAATTGGCATAGAGTAGGCAGATGCACCACCAACTAAGTCAACTGTTAAGTAGTTTTCAACAGCCACACCTTCAAGTAATAATAGGTCTGGTTTTAAGAAGTTTTCAACGAAATTGGATGTATGTTCATAGTAATCAACTTTGATTGCTTCAATTTCACGGTTTGCTTTGACAAATACGTGTAATCTAAGTTCATCCGATGACCCACCATGTCCAGGGATACTGGTGGATACACCACTACCGACATAGAAGTAACCCACAATCGAGTTACCTTTTTTAATAACGACTTTTTCGACTAAGCCAGTTTGGTTGACTGTTACAGATTCAAAACTGTCTGCGGTTGGGAAATAAGTCTTATAAAGGTTAAGCTGTTCATTTTTAGCTTGTGCATCGATGATGGCATTATACCCAAATAAGAATACAACACCAAATAATAATGCAACAAGAGAGTTAATGAGTAAGTTACGATTTTCGCGTGTCATTATTCAATTACCCCCTGTAAAGCTGTTAATAATTCTTCGATGTGTGCTAAGGATGCAGATGCACCAGCGATGGTATCGACATCACCATAGCTTGCCACAGAAACACCAACTAAACTTTCAAAGTATGGTAAATGCTTTTCAACGAAATTCTTAGTATGGTCGTATTCAACCAAATAAATGCCTAAGAATTTACCTGAAGCATCCACACCAACCAATAATGTTAAGTTCCAATCTTGGTCTTGGATGTATTCAGTTAGGTTTGAACCAGTACCTGTATTCTTAATAGAACTTAGGGTATACGCATAACCGATGATGTTGTTAGAAGCGTCTCTAACGACTTCTTTTTTAGTCACTTTGTCAGTGGCTGTAAAAGTATCGTCATTCGCTTTAGTTGCGTATGCTCCAAAGACTTCTTCGTATGGATCAATTTCGACTGGTGCTGAACCAGAGAACATTTGAATGGCGTCTCTTAAGATGGTTCTCATTGAAGTTGAACCGAATGAGGAACCCGCTGCTGTATCATATTCGTTTGCACCACTTGAGAATACCACGAGTTTGGTTAAATCAATGGCTGAAATATTTTTACCTGCATAATACTTTGAGTTTGTTTCAATGGCAGGTTTCATCGAGGCGGTTTGATCGAGGTTCAAGAATTGAATACCTGCGATGTCGCCATTTGTTTTGATACCAACAAGTTGATCAACTGAACCATAAGAGTTGGTTAATTTACCTTTATATAAATAACCAGCAACCACGTTATTGTCTTTCACTTGTAACACTTCATAGATTGAACCAACCAAGGTAACTTCAGTCATCTTGTTTGCTTCATCTAATCCAGGGAATAATGTTTCATAAGCTTTTAATTCAGCTTTACGTTCGTTTTCTGCAATGATTGGTGCAGTGATTGAGTTGGAGAATCCAATCAATAAGCCACAAGCAATCCCAATAATGGTTAATACGAGAGCGGTCTTAAATATTTTCATTAGTTTAGACCTCCTAATCCAACAAGAACAATGAATCCGAGGACAGCTAATGCAACAACATAGCCAACAACGAATTTCACAGAGTAACGTACTTTAGCCCACTTGTAATAATCTGTGAGTGGAACGAAGATGTTACCTAATAGAATCGCGAATACAACACCTTCTGGATAGGATCCAAATAGACGAATGAAGGCGACAATCACACCAACAAGTAAACCATAGATCCAACGACCAGGTTTGGTTACAGGGGAGGTGACAGGGTCAGTGACCATAAATACCGCACCGAATAATAGACCACCTGCAAGTAATTGATATAACACGATATCGACCACGTTGCCTTTAACAGCAATCGCAGCGATGACCATCATCACAGTAAAGGATAATAATGTCGAAACAGTGACTCTAAAGTCAGCAGCACGTCTTACAAACAAGTAGATTGCGCCAACTAAAATAAGTAGTGCGGAGATTTCACCCATGGATCCTGGGATGTTACCTAAGAATAAATCGGTGAATGTATAAGATTGTAATAAGTTCGGGATGTTTGTTAAAGCATCTTTAGCTGCAGATAGTGGTGTAGCACCGACTAAAGCATCCACACCATTGTACGTAAATTGGTTAGCGAAGGATAATCCAACGAATACTCTACCGACTGCGGCTGGGTTGAAGATGTTCGATCCAAGACCACCAAAGGCTGCTTTCGCAACTAAAATACCAAATAAGGCACCAATCGCGGTTGCGTAGAGTGGTAATGTACTTGGAATAATCATCGCGAAGATGACCGCTGAGACTAGCGGAGCAGTCACGTTATTGATGGTTAATGTTTTATAACGAACTTTGAATTTTTCTTTCCGATCCTTAATGGATGGGTGTGGTTTTGTACGGAATAAGGTGGTGACGACTTCGCCTAATACGAAGATAATCGCACTGATGAGGAGACGAGAAACGGCATCCCATCCGAAACGATAGATTGCGAATACTACAACTGGTAGTAAAGCAATAAGAACGTCCACCATCATGCGTTTTGTAGATGTTTCCTTACGCACGTAAGGGGCTGTTTGTTTTGCGTAGTTCATATGGTCACCTATTTTCTGATAAAGCGCTTAGCTTGTCTCATGGTTTCAGTTAAATGAATCTTCGATGGGCAGGTGAATGAACATAAGCCACATTCGATACATTTATTAACCTTGAGTGCTTCAATGGCGTCTTTATCTCTATCTTTATAAGCATTCATGATTTGAACAGGTTGAATTTCAACTGGGCAAGAATACACACAAGATGCACAGTGAATACAAGGTTCTGTTTTAATCGGTTCTTCATCGAGTACGATGAGTGAGGTTACAGTCTTCGTTACGATTAAATCATCGTTTTGTAAGTTTGTCCCCATCATTGGTCCACCACAGATAACTACTTTGTTCTTGTCGTTTTCTGTGTAACCACCGCACATTTCGATTAAGTCGCGTACTGGTGTACCAATACGGACTGCGAAGTTTCTAGGTGTTTTAATACCGTTTCCTGAAATCGTAACAAAACGTTCAGTGATTGGCATTCTACGTTTAACGGCTCTATAGAATCCATAGAGAGTTGCGACGTTGAATACAGTGACACCGTATTCTGCAGGAAGCTTACCAACAGGCACTTCAATACCGGTTGCGTGTTTGATGGTATCTAATTCCCAACCTTGTGGATAGTGGTTACCAACACGTTTGATTTCGATATCGAATTCTGTGAAGCTGTGTCTTGCGTTTTCGAGTACTTCAAATAGTTCAGGGTATTTTTTCTTAACTGCGATAATCCCTTTTTTCGCACCGGTTGCTCTCATTGCATAGGTTAAACCTTCAATGATACGGTGTGATCTTTCAAGAATTAACTTGTAGTCAGAGATTAAGTTGGGTTCGCATTCTACACCATTACCTACAACCACATCGATTGGATGTTTGGTTTGTAACTTAATGTAGGTAGGGAATCCTGATCCACCTAAACCTGAAAGTCCTGAATCCTTGATGATGTTAATATAGTCATCCTTTGTTAAGGCTGCAATTTCTTCATCCGTTCTTGAAACACAGGATTCATGTAAAACATACTTCTTATCGTTTTTAACGATGAGACAGTCGACAGTTTGACCTGACGAGTGCACTTTCTTTTCAAACCCTACCACATAACCACTGACTGTTGAGTGGATTGGTTGATCAAAGAACCCACCATGTCTTGTACCAATAAGTTCGCCTACTTTAACATATTGTCCATCGATCACACAGGATTCGCCGCTTGGGCAGCGTAAATCTGTGGTCGGGAAATATAAGTATTCTGCTTCTAGGTAGTGATTGACTGGTTGATTCTTTCTTTCTTTTTTCCCATCGGGAATGTGTCTTGTTTTCTCAATCATTTACTTCACCCCTTCATTATAATGACTGATAAATCGGAAATCGATTCATCAATGAAATGACTTGTTCTTTAACACTGTTTAATACGTTTGGATCCTTGTATCCTCTTAAAGCTAAATCGATTAAGATGGCTACTTGTTCAATATCTTGTTCCTTTAAACCTCTGGTGGTGACCGCAGGTGTGCCTAATCGGATACCTGAAGTGACCATTGGTTTTTCTGGGTCAAACGGAATGTTGTTTTTATTGCAGGTGATATTCACGGAGGTGAGGATATCCGCTGCTTGTTTGCCGGTTAATCCTATGGATGCTTTAACATCGACAAGCATCAAGTGATTATCGGTACCGCCAGAAACAATGCGGTAGCCTAAACTTTGAAGTTTGTTCGCTAATGTTTGTGCGTTCTTAACCACCTGTTGCTGATAGGTGATGAAACTTGGGTCTAATGCTTCATAGAATGCGGTTGCTTTCGCAGCAATCACGTGCATGAGTGGTCCGCCTTGAATACCAGGGAATACTTCTTTATCAATCTTTTTAGCAAGTTCAGGGTCGTTCGTTAAGATGATACCGCCTCTTGGACCTCTAAGTGTTTTGTGGGTCGTTGATGTAATCACATGAGCATAAGGCATTGGATTTGGATGAACCCCTGCCGCAACTAACCCTGCAATGTGTGCCATATCAACGAGTAATTTCGCACCGACTGCATCCGCGATTTCTCTAAACTTCTTAAAATCTAGAATTCTCGGGTAAGCACTCGCACCAGCGATAATCAGTTGAGGTTGTTCTTTCTTGGCGATTTCGAGAATGTTGTCATAGTTGAGGGTTTCGGTTTCTTTGTCCACCCCATAAGTAACACCCACATAATCGATGCCTGAGAAGGATAACTTATATCCATGGGTTAAATGTCCCCCATCGGATAGTCCTAACCCTAAAATCTTTTCACCGGGTTTGATTAAAGCTCTGGTGGCTGCCATGTTTGCTTGCGACCCAGAGTGCGGCTGGACGTTTGCGAAACTAGCACCAAATAATTGTTTTACGCGTTCTATTGCGAGTGATTCAACAATGTCGACATACTCACAGCCGGAATAATATCTTTTACCTGGATAACCTTCGGCGTATTTATTGGTTAAGACAGAACCTTGTAAAAGGAGAATCGCTTCAGAAACAAAGTTTTCTGAGGCGATGAGTTCAATATGTTCTTCTTGTCTCTGTTTTTCAAGACGAATGGCTTCTAATACGGCTGTATCTTTTAGCATAATGTCCCTCTCTTTAGCACGGTTATTATAACATAATAGGTTTTCGAACATAAGCCCTATTTTAGTTTAATGAACACTTTTAATGCTTGGGTATCAAAATAAATTTGCTCATCTTTAGAGGTAGGTAAGTTTTTACCAACATAATCCGCGCGAATCGGTAATTCGCGATGACCTCTATCGACGAGTACGGCTAATTCAATACGGGATGCTCGACCGATATCCAATACGGCATCGAGTGCTGCACGGGCACTTCTACCTGTGAACAAGACGTCATCCACTAAAATGACTTCTTTCTTATCGGCTTCTGCATGTAAACGATCGGAAGCTTGTTTTTTATCATCATCGCGGTAAGCGGTGATGTCGATTTCATAGATTGGAATCGCCTTACCGGTGAACTCTAAAATATACTCACCGATCATTTTCGCTATCGGTGTCCCTTTGGTTTTAATCCCCATTAAGACGACTTGGTCTAGCGTGACATGGCGTTCTATGATTTCATGAGAGATTCGTTTGAGTGTCTTTGAAACTTGAACCGAATCCATTATTTCTTTCACATTATCACCGTGTAATATTATATATTAGGTCTGTCAAATAATCTACCTAAACTGTAAGAAAATACTTAAAATCGGTTTCTTTTTTAGAATGTTTCTTCTAAAATAGAGCATTTCACTTTACAAATTCGCTAGAATATATCTTAAAAAAATACCCACCAGTTGGTGGGCATTGAATTATTCACTTAATTTTACGTTATGATAGACGTTTTGAACGTCGTCAAGTTCGTCTAACATATCTAAGAGTCTTTGGAATTGTTCTTTTTCTTTATCAGTTGTAAGTTCAGTTTCAGCAAGCGGTAACCATTGGATTTCATCGACTTCGAATTCCAATTCAGGCATCGCATTTTTTAATGCTGTTCTAACTTCACTATAAGCGGTTGGGTCTGCATATAAAGTGATGTATTCTTCATCAATTTCATAGTTCGATACATCCACACCAGCATCGAGTAAAATCATTAAGACTTCATCTTCAGTGCCTTTAAATGTGAATACAGCTTTCGATTCAAACATATGTAATACGGAACCCAATTTACCACCGGATTTGTTGAAGCAGGTCTTTACTTCTGCTACCGTTCTGTTGACATTGTCTGTTAGACATTCAACCACGAGTTGAGCAGATCCTGGACCGAATCCTTCATAGCGAACACCGATGTAGTTATCATCAGATCCGCCTTTTGCTTTTTCAATTGCTCTATGGATAACATCGGCAGAGACTTGGTCTTTTTTAGCCTTTTCGATGACTCTCTTTAAAACTTGGTTCATTTCTGGATCAGGTACACCCGCTTTAGCAGCCATGTAGATTTCTCTACCATACTTTGCATATACCTTACTTCTCGCAGCCGCGGTCTTCGCCATGGATGCTTTTCTTACTTCAAACGCTCTTCCCATTGTATTAAATCCCTTCTGTTATTTTTTAAAAATTTCGTTATAACGTTTCATCGAATCTTGAATAATTTCTTCTGCAACGGCTTTATCGCCTATGTCTAAAATGTATGTTTTTTTGCCTTCGAGTGACTTGTAAATTTCAAAAAAGTGTCCCATTTCGTTGAGTAAATGGGCGGGTAACTCTGAAATGTCTTTGTACTGAGTTAACGATGGGTCACCAATTGCAATCGCTATGATCTTTTCATCGACTTGGTCAGAGTCAATCATTTTGATGACACCAATAGCATAACAGTTCACTAAGCTTAATGGTTCAATATCTTCTTGGCATAATACTAAAACATCAAGGGGGTCATTATCACCAGCGTAAGTTCTAGGAATAAATCCATAGTTCGCTGGATAGTGGGCAGAGGTATATAACACTCTGTCAAGGATAATCATACCTGTCTCTTTATCAAGTTCGTATTTTTTCTTACTACCTTTGGATATTTCGATACATGCAACAAAGCGTTCTTTTGAAATTCGTTTTTCGTCAATATCGTGCCAAATATTCATAAACGCCCTCCTTGTCATTAGATATTTTATCATTATTATTAAAAAAAAACACCCAAAAGTGATAGGTGTTTTCGTTTATTTAATAATTTGACTCTAAAAATATGAATATTTATTCAGATTATAGGATGCCAGCAGCACTTAAAGCTGTAAGGATGAAATATAAAACGAATAGAGAGGTTGCACCCCAAAGGATTGGATGAATGTCTTTCACTTTACCTCTAGCGAGTTTTACGATCACATAAGCAATAAATCCGAATGCAATACCATAAGAGATGTTATAAGCCACAGTCATGATGATGATGGTAAAGAACGCTGGAATTGAATCTTCGAGTTCATGCCAATTGATTTCACCAAAACTTGAGGCCATCATAATCCCGACGATGACAAGCGCTGGTGCGGTTGCAGCGGCAGGTACGATGCCTACAAGTGGAGAGACTAAAATCATGAGTAAGAATAATACAGCAACAACCACTGAAGTTAAACCAGTTCTACCGCCTTCTTCAATACCGGCAGCACTTTCAACATAAGTAGTGGTGTTTGAGGTACCTAATAAAGCACCCATTGAGGTTGCAATCGCATCGGCGAATAATGCTTTTTCCATTTTGGATTTGAAGCCTTTATTAGATTGAAGTGTGGTTAAATCTTCATCGCTGAAAATACCAGAACGTCTACCTGTACCGATGAATGTACCGATGGTATCGAAGGTGTCTGATAGTGAGAATGCGAAAATCGCAAGTAAAGCTACTGGTAATTTACTGACGTTAGAGAATAGTGATCCAATACCACCGATGGCAGCAAACATGGTTGTACCTAAATCATTAAAAGGTTGACCAATCGCACTTAGGCTGATGTTGATACCTTCAAGGTTGGTAACGCCCATTGGAATACCAATAACTGTGGTTGCAACAATCCCAATCAAAATCGCACCTTTAACCTTTGTTAAGAGTAACACAACGGTTAAGATGATACCGATTAATGTAAGAACTGCTGGTAAATTATCGAATGAAGTTAAATCTGGAACTGCACCGAACTTAATGAAGCCAACGTTATTCAAACCAATGTAGGCAATGAATAGACCGATGCCGCCGGAAATGGCGTTTTGAAGGCTTTTTGGAATCGAAACAATGATTGATTTACGAATGCTAGTAACTGTGATGACAATGTTGATTAACCCGCAAATGAAGACGATGGCTAAGGCTTCTTGCCATGTAAAACCAAACCCATAACCCACACCACCAACAACAGTAAATGTGAATAATGCGTTTAAGCCCATCCCTGGCGCTAGTGCATAAGGCACATTCGCGAATAACCCCATAATGAGTGTACCAATGACGGTTGCGAAGATGGTTGCTAAAAATACTCCACCCCATGGCATGCCTGTTTGTTGAAGCATGGATGGGTTGACGAAAATAATATAAACCATTGCGAAGAATGTGGTTAGACCAGCTAACACTTCTGTCGAAATGGAGGTATTATTTCCTTTCAAATTGAAAAACTTTTCCATTTTGTTCTCCTTTTCCCCTATTAAATGGATGTATTCAAAACATCGGACGGTTCATGAAAAAAAGCCACCTCTATTGCTAAAGGTGGCGTTTCTACATATGAAAACAAAAAGAAAAAACGAGTTTTCATACCGTAGTCGAAAGAGTAGGTCTTTCGGTAGAGACTTGGCCACCATATTAGGCCGATTATACGATATATTTTTGAATACACTCCCATTATATCAAGCCAAATTCGGTTGTAAACACCTAAAACGCTTACACTAAACTGTGAGATCGGTTTGCTTTAAAAGCAAAAAAAGAACGCCTGGTTTAGAGGCGTTCATTTCCATTAGAATTTTGCGAAACGTTGACCGAATGCGAAACAAGCTTCTTCATCGTCTGAACTTGGTGCTTCGTTAGCCATTAAAGGTTGATCGAATAAAACAGAAGTGGTTTGGCTGATTCTATCAGACCAGTCTTCCATCCATTCACCAGATCCCCAACCGTAAGAACCGAAGATCGCAATCTTTTTGCCTTCAAGGCCTGGTTCTACTTGAAGATACCATTCTAGGAATTCTTCTGCTTCTTCAAATGTGTCTCCCATTGCAGGGCATCCGAATGCAATCTTTTCATATTTAAGTGCATCTTCAGGTGCAATTTCACTAATTTCCTTTAAATCTGCTTTAGCACCTTCAGCCACTTTAACAGCCATTGCTTGTGTGTTTCCGGTCGCAGTCCAATATACAACTAATACATTACTCATAAGTTATTCACCTCTTCGCATACATTATATAAATTAGCATCTATATAGTCAAAAGATATGCTACATAGAAGTTATCTAAACACTCTCGCAAAAATGGAATCTACTTGTTTTAAGTAATAATCAGGCATCATTGCAGATTCGATATCCCCTTCGGAAAGTGGGTGAAGTGATTTAAAATCTTCATGTTTAAGTAAAATGTCTTTCATCGAGATTTGGTGTTCAATGGCGTAGCTCGCTACCCCTTGAATAAAATCATAGGCTTCTTCTCTATGATATTCATATTTCTCAATGAGTACATTCATAAAGCGTTGCGCATAAAGTGCACCTTTAGTGATTTCAATGTTCTTTAACATTTGTTCACGATAGACATTTAAATGGTCTAGTGTATCCATGTAACGAACCAACAAATAATCTAAAACCGTGGTTGCGTCGGCGAATATTACGCGTTCAACTGAGGAGTGTGAAATGTCTCTTTCATGCCATAAAGCGATGTTTTCAAATGCAGGGATAGTATACCCTCTTAAGAGTCTTGATAACCCCGAAATGTTTTCACTGGTAATTGGATTTTTCTTATGTGGCATTGCAGATGAACCTTTTTGTTTTTGACTAAATGGTTCTCTCACTTCACTGATTTCGGTTCTTGATAAATGTCTAATTTCAACGGCAATTTTTTCTAAAGTTGATCCAATCAAAGCGATGACATGTATGTAATGAGCGTGACTGTCACGTTGTAAAACTTGTGTAGAAATTGGTGCCGATTTTAATCCCAAAGAAGCACAAACATCATCTTGAATAAACGGTGGGACATTGGCGAAATTGCCAACCGCACCGCTGATTTTACCAACTTCAATATCGGCACACGCCGCTTTGAACCTGTTGAGATTACGGTTCATCTCATCATACCATAAGGCCCACTTAAGTCCAAATGAGGTTAAATCGGCGTGTATTCCGTGGGTTCTTCCAACACATAGGGTATCTTTATATTGATAAGCCTTTTTCTTTAATATGGCCATAAAGGCTTCTAGATCGGAAAGTAAAACTTCATTCACTTTTTTAAATATAACCCCATAGGCAGTATCTACCACATCGGTCGAGGTTAATCCGTAATGAATCCACTTTTTCGCATCACTAGTCATGCGTTCGGATAAGTTTCTTGTGAAGGCGATAATATCGTGTTTAGTTTCTAATTCAAGGGCTTTAACTTCATCCAAATCGTAGGTTGCTTCTAAGATATCTTTGAGCTCTGATTGGCTAAGTAAACCCAATTTATACCACGCTTCTGATGCTTTTTTTTCTACGAGTAAAAGCGCTTCATAGCGCGCTTTTTCACTCCATATATCCTTCATTATTTTTCGGCTGTAGCGATCAATCATGGAACTTTACCTCATACTGAAATATCACGTTAAAGAGTAACGCTGAAATGGTCATTGGTCCGACGCCCCCTGGTACAGGTGTGATGTAAGAAGCTACGTCTTTAACTGCTTCAAAATCGACATCGCCAATCAAAATATCACCGACTCGATTGATACCAACATCGACTACAACAGCCCCGGGTTTAACCATATCTTTTGTAATAAAGTTGGGTTTACCAACCGCGACACATAAGATATCCGCTTGTTTGGTGTATTGTTCAAGCTTATTTGTTTTTCGGTGTACAACGGTGACGGTTGCATCCGCATCATTGAGTAGTTTCGCTAGTGGCATACCCACTAGATTCGAACGCCCCACAACCACAGCATACTTTCCATCGGTTTGGATTTGATAATGTTTAAGTAACATCATAACGCCTAGAGGGGTTGCAGGCACTACACCTTCTTGTTTGGTGAATAGTTTTCCTGCATTAATGGTATGTAATCCATCAACATCTTTGTTTGGAGATACTTTGTTTAATACAAAGGTTTCATTGATTTGCTTAGGTAACGGTAATTGAATGAGTATACCGTCAATAGCATCATCATGATTTAATGCTTCAATCTTTTCAATCAGTACTTCTTCGGAAGTATCGACAGGGAAGCGGATGATTTCACCATCAATCCCTACACGATCACAGGCTTTTTTCTTGGAGTTCACATAAGCGATACTCGCTGGACTTTCTCCAACTAAGATGACTCTAAGTGAGGGAGAACGACCAAATTTACGCTTTAAAAAAGCGACTTTTTCTTTGAGGGTAACTTCATTTTGTCGTGCTAATGCTTTACCATCTAAAATCATGATTAAACCCTCCTAAATTATAATTTGCCTGAAATTTTACCTAAATCATCGATAAACATCTTTGTCGCGTTAGGTACTTCAGGTAATCCCGGCATCGTGATAATGCCTTTGGTTAATACAACGACAAAACGTGCACCTCGTGAGACTCTCACGTCCTCAATGGCTAAATCAAACACGTGTGGCATACCTTTACGTTTTGGATCATTAGAGAATGAGAGCGGGGTTTTCGCCACACAGACTGGATAATCGTGATAGAGTTCGTTAAGGGCTTGGAGTTTTCGTTGTGCCTTAGGAGAATAAACCACTTGGGTTGCTCCATAGATGTTGGTAGCAATCTTTGTAACCTTGGTAAATAAATCATGGGATAAGTCATATAGACGATTTACTTCATGTTTGACTTCCGCTAGTTTAACCACTTTTTGTGCTAAATCTTGACCACCTTTAGACCCTTTTAGGAACACTTCAGCGAGGCTGATTGGGTGACCATTTTCTTTAGCCCAGTTAAGTAGATAGTCTAATTCTTCTTGTGGGTCATTTTCGAATTTATTCAAAGCAATCACATATGGGAGATTAAATTTCTTTAAGTTAGAGGCATGTTTTTCGATATTTGCCATACCAATCTTGAGGGCTTGTAAATCACTGAGTCCTTCTTCCATACCGTGGTATTTTAATGCTCTTAGTGTCGCAACCAAAACGACAACACTTGGGGTTTCCCCTAAGTATCTTGACTTGATATCGATGAATTTTTCAGCGCCTAAGTCCGCACCAAATCCTGCTTCTGTCACCACATAATCAGCGAGCTTTAAAGCGGTTTGTGTCGCGATAATCGAGTTACACCCATGGGCGATGTTTGCGAAAGGCCCCCCATGAATTAAGACACCATTATGTTCTAGAGTTTGTACAAGATTTGGTTTTAAAGCATCCTGTAATAAGATGATCATCGCGTCGATGATATTGAGCGCTCTCGCATGGACTTCATTACCCTCGGTATCATACCCAATTAAGATATCACCTAAGCGTTGTCTTAAGTCTTTAATGTCTTTGGCTAAACACAAAATAGCCATGATTTCCGAGGCTGCGGTAATGATGAATTTATCTTTTCTAAATTCTGTTTCAACTTCACGAATGGCTCTATCATTCATGTCGAGTGTTCTTGGCCAAGTGATCTTTTCAACATCTAATTTAAGTGGGTTACCGAAGTGTAATGAATTATCAATCGCAGCGGATAAGAAGTTGTGGGTTGTTGTCACGGCGTGTATATCGCCTGTAAAGTGTAAGTTAATTTTTTCTTTCGGTAAGACTTGCGCATAACCACCGCCGGTTGCGCCACCCTTCATGCCTAAAACAGGACCTAAGGAAGGTTCTCTTAAGGCACCCATGACTTTTTTACCAATACTAGCGAGTGAGTCAACTAAACCAACAGTCATGGTGGTTTTACCTTCACCAAATGGGGTTGGTGTAATGGCAGTGACTAAAATGAGTTTGCCATTGGGCTTATCTATTAAACGGTCATAAACGGATGAATCAATTTTCGCAACCCATTTCCCATAGGGTTCTAATTCTTGATCTTGAATATCATACTTTCTCGCAATCTCTGAAATGTGTACTTTCACTGCTTCTAAAGAAATTGTTACGTCATCTTTCATGGTATCGCCATCCTTTTTAAGTTTTCTAATTTAATTATAACATACCGTATATCGGTGACTTATTGCTTTTTGTCTATATAGGCAAAAAAAGGATAATCGTTGTGATTATCCCCCTGTGTAATTTCAATTATCAATGAATGATTCATCCATCTCTAATGCAAAATCATATGAGATTTTTTCATAATCGGCTGTCTTTAACCATGCATCATGTTTATGTGAATCATCTGATACTTTTTTTGCATCATTTTTTTGAATATATTTTTTAATCTTTGAAATCATTTCTAACTGAATATCGTTTAATCGACTTAGATCAGGTTTACTTGCAGATATCATCAAATGATCCAATTTATGAGTGATTTTTCCAAGACGGATTAAAATGGACTGTTTGTCGATATTGCTTTCCTGCTTCAATCAGTAAAGCATTGTCTAGTTCATAATCAAATACAGGTTCATTTGTGGTCAAATCAAATCTTCGTTTACCGATAACATTGATTACAACCTCATTAATGGTGAACTACCCACCACTTAAATAGAAGTGGGGGCTTCCTATCCAAACCAGCCTT
>CAZXLG010000005.1:0-37413 GCA_964641335.1 uncultured Paracholeplasma sp. | reverse complement strand
GGGTATAATCGATATCCTCAATCAAGGTGACATACAAAGATTGGAAAGACATGTTTAGGCTTTGATATCGATTTGTTTTAAGCTCATTAAGCGCTTATCAAACCCATAGTAGTCGCGCATTTCTTTTGAAAATAAATGGAGGATCACTTCGCCCATATCGACGAGCAACCAACCCCCTGTTTTCCCTTCAAATCCTTTGATTTGTTCTGTACCAATAGATTCTTTTAAGTATTGTACGAGGGCGTTTGATTGACGTTCATTTGCGGTTGCTAAAACAACATAATCAAAAAAGGGTGAGCTTTTTTCCATATCGTATACCTTAACGTCAGTGACTTTAACGATGTCAATCGTTTTGATGATTTTTTCTAATAATTCCATGGAGTCTCCTTATAATATTTTAATACGTCTAATTGTTCATAAAACGGGGGTATCCCGTCTTGTTGTAAATACTCTATCGTGTATTCTAAACTGAGGATAAAGGCTTTTTGAAGGTCTGTTTTCGCCAGTTCATACACCGTTTTCGCACCGATAAATGTACGGTTCTTCTCACAAAAATCCGCGACCGCTACAATCATGGTTTCTAAATTCATATGGACTTTGCCCCAAATATGATAATAAATGGCTTCAAAAACTTTTGGGTCTTCGATATGAAGGGCATCCTTCGCATAATAGGCTGCTGCGATGGCGTGATAAGCCACTGGGACAGATGCATACTTTTGGACCTCTTCGGGATTCTTAATCCAACGGATTTGGTCTTCAACCGTATCATATTTGAATAAATCATGAAGTATCGCAGCGGTTTCTATCGCTTTTATATCGCCACCATAAATCAACTGGAATTCAAGGGCACGTTCTCTGACCCCTAAAATATGGTTAAATCGATGGGGATGATTTTTAAGTTTATCTTGGACAATCTGAATGAGGTTCAATAGAGTGCCTCCTCTAAAACAACACGCATCGTTTCAGGTAGGTAAACTTCAATCACTGCTTGACCCTTTAGATGGATCATCGCGATGTCTGATATCGCAAGTTCATAAGCAATGTCTGGTTTGAGTTTGAATGACTTCTTCACGAATGCTTCACCCACAATGCTATGTTTCATGGTGGATTGTAAACTGATAAACTTTTCATAAGTTTCATCGTACTTTGTTCGATGAATTTGAAGTTCTGGTGAAGCATAACAAACTACGCCTTTAAAGCCACCTTCTAGATATGAAACCGCACATATGCCCCCTAAATATAGGCTCTGAAGTTCATTAAGCTGAAAGACTTTTGGTCTAATTCGAGTTTCGATGATCAAATCTTTGTAGGATTCATAGGGTAAGAAATTCGCGATAGACCCTGGTAAGTAAATCCCTGGGGTATCGACTAAACGATGGTTGTTAAATGGTATTTCGAAGTTATCTAAAGTTAACCCTGGCTTTTTCCCCGATAAGACGGTCGTTTCAATATTGAAATGGCTCGCTATTCGTTTGAAAAGTAAGGATTTACCACTATTTTGAAAACCGACCAAATAGACATTACGGTTTCGTTGATGATAGGTCATCGATTCGATTAAGATATCGACATATTGGTTTTGTAACGCAGATACAGGGATCACATCGACAAACTTCATTTGTAGTGCATTCGCTTCTTCACGAATGCGTTTAATCATTCGATTGAGATTAACTGAAGGTTGTAAAGTATCGATGTGATTGATGACCAATATGACATTTGAGTTAGGAAAGTGTCTCTCTAATCGATACTTCAATCTAAGTGATAAATGATTGACAGATAGGACGTAAACGATTAAGGCTTCTTCTTTAATTTGTGGCATCTCCCCCGTATGGATGGATACCGATTTTACTTTTGAATAATGTTTAAGATTAAAACAATCGAGACAAAGATCATGGGAGAGGTCTTTGACATACCCAGGCTTAGAATCTAATTCACTTTGAAGGATGACGCCACACCCACTACAGCGTTTCAACATAGGGACGTAACCTGCTTTCATACAATGCTTTTTGATGTTTCTTCACTTTTTTAATGAAAAAGGCTTCGAGTTTACGGTTAATTCGGGTCGGTAAGATATCAGACTTACGCTCGATAGCGCTGACCAAAATGGTGTAAAAACCCATACGGTTCCCACCAAAAATATCTGTCATAAGCTGATCGCCCACATGTAAGACGTTTTTAGGATTCGTCTCTTGAGCCAATAATAACCCTTTTTTAAATCCGCGTTTCAGAGGTTTTCTTGCGTTATAGACATAGTTGAATGGGTGACTACCAACAAAGGTTTCAACCCGTTCTTGTTTGTTGTTCGAGATTAAAACAATTTTAAAACCAATCGCTTCAATCCCTCTCAAAAATTCAATGAGATCATCTGTCAAATGGTGTTCTTTATAAGACACCAAGGTATTATCGATATCGATAAATACGGTGCGAAAACCCTGTTGATAAAAGTGTAAAAAATCGATGTTTTTCACCGATTTTTGATATTCGCTTGGGACAAATTTTAGGTATTTTCCCTGTGTCATACTATTTAACTTCAACAATTTGAATGTGGAAGGTTTTACCCGTTTCTAAATGGACTTCAACTGTATCGCCTTCGATAGACCCTTGAATGGCCTTACCTACTGGAGAATCTGTAGAAATCTTATTGAGCATTGGGTTCGCTTCAATCGTACCAACCAATTGATATTCTGCAGTCTTGTTCTTTTCGACGAAATGTAATACCACTGTTTTACCAGTTGTTACTTTATTATCGTTACTTGCTCTAATGAGCTTAAAGTTTTCTAAGATGTTTTCAATTTCTTTGATGCGTGCTTCAATTCTTGCTTGTTCATCTCTCGCTGCATCGTAGTCGGCGTTTTCGGATAAGTCACCTTGAGCACGAGCTTCTTGTAAAGCGATGACGTTTTCGGGTCTTTTCACATCTTTTAAATAAGATAGTTCACTTTTGAGTTGTTCTACCCCTTCTTGAGTTAGTTCAAAGACTTGCTTATTTTTTGCCATAAAATCACTCCTTGTTTTTACATTCTCTAATTATACACTAATTTTTTAAAATTAGATAGTTATATATGGTGTTTTCGTAGTGCTTTTTGAATTGTCCTGTGACCTGGCATCATCAAATCAAGGACATCATAAAACGGTTTTTGATGGTTAGGTACCAGTAAGTGAGCATACTCATGAAGTAAGACGTATTTCGTATAGACGATATCGAGTTTAGCCAAAAAGGCATTCATGGTGATTTCACGTTTTTTGGTGTGACAACTGCCATATTTTGATTTTAAATATTTAATCTTTGTGGGTAATGGGGCTAGATGAAACGGTTTTAAGGCTTCTGTAAGCCAAGGTTTTAATTCATCCAGCTTTGTTTTCAATTCATAAGCGTATAAAGTCTGAATCGCTTGTTCAAGTTGATTGATGTCTTGAATTTCTAAGGTCACTGTTTCTGTGATCGCATATGAAAACGGCTTGTTTATAACAACTGTTAGCGGGTAAGTTTGACCCCATAATGTTAGAGTTTCATCGTTTTTAGCGGTCTTTTGGGTTAAGCTATGAAAATGATCGAATTGTTCCCACAAGCGTTGTTCAATGACGTTTAAGGGTATTCTAGGTCCTTTTGTTACGACTATCTGATGATTTTTTACTCTAAAATAGGCGTTTTTAATAGGTTTAGGAATGATTAGGTATTCTAATATCTTCCCGTTTTTCTCAATTTTCATCCTCTAAAACCTTTCTGAGCATGTCATAGGGTTTAACTTCAAAAGGTATATGAATCTTTAATATTTGTTTTGGGTGTCTTGCAGCATCTAAAAGATTACCTTCAGTATCATAAATATCTCCCATGACAAAGACTTTTTGGTATCTCGGACCAACCATCTCAACAACCTCACCTTTGACAAAATGATTGCGTTGTTCGATGGTCGCGATTTGGGTATCTTTATCATAATCAACAACTAACCCTAAGAATTCTTTGGTAGGTTCTTCACTGCGTAAATTATAGAGTTGTTGTTCCGCTTTAGGCATACCTCCTAAGAAACCAAAGGATGTCAAACGGTTTTCAGCTTTCCTAATTTCTTTTTCGTAAATGGAGATATCTTTGACTTGTCCTGTTGTAAGGTATTCATCCATAAGAAGACGATAACTTCTAACCACAGTCGCGATGTAGTGAATGGATTTCATACGACCTTCAATTTTGAGCGAGGAGACATTAGCATCGATTAATTGTGGTATGTAAGCTAGGGTTTGTAAATCTTTTGAACTCATTGAAAATGGCATTTTTTCATCTGAAATTAAAGTGTCATCAGCATACAAATCATAATTCCAGCGACAACTATGAGCACAACCACCACGGTTTGCATCACGGTCAGTCATGTTATTTGAAAGGGTACATCTACCGGAGTATGATGCACACATTCCACCATGGATGAAGACTTCAATTTCAACATCCGAAGACGAGGTAATTGCACTAATTTCATCGATGTTGAGTTCTCGTCCGAGGACAACACGCTCTGCACCTAAATCTTTCCAAAAACGCACAGCATGACCATTAACCACCGATTGTTGAGTGGAGATATGGACTGGGATATTGGTGTGTTTCTTCGCGGTTTCAACAATGTATGGGGAAGCAGCAATAATCGCATCCACGCCTGCTTGTTCTAAACCTTTGAGGTATTCGATCAAGGCATTCATGTTGTCGTTATGGGGAATAATATTGGTCGTTACATATAATTTCTTGCCATACTTATGACAAAAATCCGCGCCTTCTTTGATGTTATCTAAAGTGAAGTTAGAAGCTCTTGCACGCAGACTAAATTCCATCCCACCAATAAATACCGCATCCGCACCATAGAGGATGGCTATTTTTAATTTTTCTAAGTCGCCAGCTGGCGCAAGTAATTCGGTCATAGTTCCACCTTCTTTGGTTTGTAGACCGTCTTCTTAAAAAAGAATCCTTCGTCCCAAACTTCATGGTATTTATTCATCAGTTCTATTACTTTTGGATCACTTAAAGATGCTTCTTCTTGGTATAGTTTTAAGACATCTATCGCATACTCATCCGAATGGAATACAGTATCAAACACCAAATAATCGATCGATTGTTCGAGTGTCTTTAAATGGTTTAAACTACTAAAAACAAGGTTTCTAAACACATGTGTCCCTGCTTCATCTTCAAGGATAGGATATCTAAATTGTGGTCTTTTTTCTTCAACCACCGATAAATTTCGTACATCGTGGTATTGATTTTTTTGGTGTTTATTTTCAAAATAAGCTTCGATTAATTGGCGTTTTGAATAGAACATATTTAAAAACCCATGCCCATAAGCGAAGAGTTTGTAGGGTCTATATTGCCCAATCAAAATGATGTCATCGAGGGTAATCTCTTTTGCAAGATACACGCCTTGTATGCCTAGAGTATGATAAAAATGGGCATCGAATACGTTCGTGATTAAGGTTTCTGGGTTATAGACCATTTTGTGGCTAATGCCCAGTTTCTTACCGATTGCGAGCACACCGATATCGCCCACAATATACCCCGTAATCGCGTCGCTATCGACAGATTGGATGAAGGCTTCATAACGATGCGCATCTAAATCGTGAAGAATGCGATTCATAATGACAAAACAGGATTTTCCTAAGGCTTGGATTTTCTTAGATGCAAAAATGATTTCATCGGTTTCAAAACTTCTTGTTAAACGGGTGGAAACCCCATTTTGACCTAGGATGAATCCATCAGCTAGTTTAGCTAAGGTATCAATCGATTCTATTTTAAAGAGTGTGACTAATTTTTTCATGATTTAATCCTTTTAGAAATGCTCATACCGTCACCGATATCGAACAATTCACTTTCAAAATTTGGATGGTTATTTAAAAATGTTTTAAACGCTTCGAGTCGTTTAACTAAATTACGGGTTCCTCGTGATACGGTATCTAAGTCAACGTTATGGAAATTCAAATTATCGGTTATGATGATGCCATGGTCATTGAGATACGGTTCATATTTCGTAAAAAACTTCTCATATTGTGCTTTCGCAGCATCGATAAATATCGCGTCAAATCGAACATGAGAGTCGAGTTCAACGTCTAAAGCATCCCCGTAAATGAGATTAACTTCATTGGTTAGTCCAAAGGCTTCAACATTTCGTTTCGCGAAGGCATAGAGGTCTGGTTCACGTTCAATCGTGGTGACTTTTGCTCCAGTATGGATGGCCATCGCTAAGGCACTATAGCCTATAGCACTGCCGATTTCTAAGATGGAGTGAACTTGATGTTTTTCGAGGGTGTTTACCAAAAATAAAAGCCCATCATCAGATAGGATCGGTACTTTTAATGATTGGGCTTTTAGTTTGAGTTCGTTAATCTTCGTCAGATTCGTCGTCGTCTTGTGCTTCTTCTTCGTCATCCTGGTCATCACCTAAGTAGTTTGCTAATAACTCATCAAGCATTTCCCATTCTTCGTCAGTTTGCACATCCTCGAAATAGCCTTCGCCATTCTCGGTCTCTACGAATACAGCCGCGCTTACTTCATCGCGGTCGGAAAATTGAAATACCACATAATTCTTTTCGGTTTGTTCAGAGTAATGGGTGAATAGAATATCCGCCATCACTTCTTCGCCATCATAAATGATGGTGAGTTTGTTATCTTCCATTGTTGTCTCCTTTTCGATTTAAATAACTTTGGAGAATGATTAGCGCTGCTAATTCATCCTTTTTTTGTCTCTGTTTGTCTTTTTTTATGCCCATTTCAGTCATCAAGCTCAATGCTTCATACGTGGATAGGCGTTCATCCCATAAAACGACGCTCGCTTTGGTCTTAGATTCAATTAGCGTCTTGAATGATTCACTCACCTGAGCTCGGATGCCGATATCATCGTTCATATGTTTAGGATAACCCAATACAACGATATCTACACCCTCATTTTGGATGTAAGATGAAATATAGTTTGCAGCATCCTCATAATGGTTTTCATAAAACCGAAAGGTCCCTACAGGATTTGAAAATATGCCGGAATCACTTCTTGCAATTCCCAACGTCTTTTCGCCTAAATCTAAGCCGATATAAATCAATTAAACCACTCCTTGAAGGATTTGATGATGGCGTCTAACTTCGATTTGTCCGCGGTTCCGCCTTGGGCAAAATCTGGTTTTCCACCACCAGAACCATTCGATACTACAGCGGCTTTTTGAATCATCGCTTTCGCATCTAATGATTTTGTCTTACATAAGAAGAGGAGTTTTTCATCGGTTTCGTTGATTAAACATACCGCTTCCGCTTTTATTTTATCATAGATTGCGTCGACGAGTTGCTTTTGAATATCTTTATCTAAATTCTTTTCAAGAATGATTTGATAAGGACTATCGGAGTTGATGTAGTTATCTAGATTTGATAGGGCTTGTTTTTGTTTGGTTTGTAAGAGCGTTTTTTCTAAATTCTTGTTATGTTCTTTCAGAGTTTCAATGTATTTTCTTAAAGCGATAATATCGTTGTAAGAACCAATTAGACGACCTCTGCTTGGGGCATTCACACTAAACTTCGAATCGAGTTGTTTAAGTTCAGAAACTAAACGTTCTTCTTTTTGTTTTAAAGTTTCGATTTCCGCTTCAAATGGTTTTAAAGCATAGACCATGTCAGTTTCTAGATTCTTACCGGTGACTGCTTCTACACGATAAATACCAGAACCAATCGATTCATAGGATGTAATTGCGAAACGTTCAATATCGCTTGTACGTTTGACATGGGTACCACCACAAAGTTCAATTGAATAATTCCCCATATTGACAACACGTACAACATCGTGATATTTTTCACCGAATAAGGCCATCGCACCCATCGCTTTCGCTTGTTCTAATGGCATTTCGATGGTTTCGACTGGGTAATCTTTAAGAATGGCTTCATTGACAATCGCTTCAATCTTTAAGAGTTCTTCAACGGTTACGGCTTCATAGTTATTGAAGTCAAAACGCATGGTTTGTTCAGATACTTGAGACCCTTGTTGGTTAGAGTGGTTACCTAAAGTGACTTTTAAAGCTTTATGGAATAAATGTGCTGCTGAGTGGTTCTTTAAGATACGTGTGCGATTTTCTTTATCAACTTCACAAAGAACCATTTCACCTTCATCAAAGGATTCATCCATGATGTGTAAGGTTTGTCCATTTGGTAATTTAACGACATCTTTGACTGGGTAGCCATTGATGGTGCCTTTATCGGCGACTTGACCACCCATCGTTGCGTAAAATGGGGTTTTATCTAGGACAATGCCTTGATCAAAGGTTTTGATGACTTCGCTTCTAGATGATAAGGTATCATATCCAATAAAGACGCTTGGGGTCTTAAAGGATAGGAAAGCAGCTTCTTGTGACTTCATTGAGTTTTCTGCATTTCGGTTCGCTCTAGATAATTCTTTTTGTTTTTCCATTAAGGCTTTGAATCCTTCAAGGTCAACGGTTTTACCAAGTTCTTCGGATAATTCTAATGTAAGTTCGATTGGAAAACCATAGGTATCATAGAGTTTAAATGCATCTTCTTTTTTAAGTTCAGATACCCCTTCTAACGCTTCTAATAAGTGTTTTTCACCAGAAGTGAGGGTTTCTAAGAATTTATTTTCTTCGGCTAAAATGACACGTTTAACCATCTTTTCATTGTCTTTGACGTTTGGATAGAAATGACCCATAATTTGAATCACATCATCGACGAGTAGGTGTAAGAATGCTTCTTGAAGACCGAGTTTCTTACCATACTTAGTTGCACGTCTTAAGAGTCTTCTTAGTACATAACCTCTACCTTCATTGGATAGAATCGCACCATCCGCAATCGCCATTGATAATGTCTTCACATGGTCAGCAATGACTTTAAAAGCCATTTGTCCTGTGTATTTTACGCCTGACAATTGTTCGGTATGTTGTATGATTGGCATGAATAAGTCTGTTTCAAAGTTGGTTTTGGTGCCTTGAATAACGCAGGCAAAACGTTCAAGTCCCGCCCCGGTATCAATATTTTTATTTGGGAGCTCTTTATAATCTTTTCTTGGAGTACCAGGTTTCGCATTGTATTGCGAGAATACGATGTTCCAAATTTCAATAAAACGTTCATTTTCAATGTCGTTCGCAATCAGTTCAGACCCACGCTTGTCGTATTGTTCGCCTCTGTCAAAATAGATTTCAGTATCCGGTCCAGATGGGCCTTCACCAATTTCCCAGAAGTTGGATTCTAATGGGATTAAGTGTGTTGGATCTACACCTAATGAAATCCATTTGTCTCTCGCAACAAAGTCATCTGGATAATAGGTCATGAATAGTTTTTCTTTTGGAAATCCAAAGTATTTTTCACTGGTTAAGAGTTCAAAACCGAATTCAATCGCTTCGGGTTTAAAATAATCGCCAATCGAGAAGTTACCAAGCATTTCAAAGAAAGTATGGTGACGTGCGGTTCTACCGACATTATCGATATCGTTGGTACGAATACATTTTTGAATGTTGGTAAGTCTTGGGTTTGGTGGTATCGCGGATCCATCAAAGTATTTTTTGAGTGGTGCGACCCCCGCGTTAATCCAAAGTAGTGTTTTATCGCCCATCGGAACTAGGGATGCGGATGGTTCAATCTTGTGGCCTTTTGATTCAAAAAATCGAAGCCAGGTTTGTCTAATTTCGTCTGCTGTCATGGTTCTCATGTCTAATCCTCCATAAAAAAAGTCCATAGAATTTGCATTCTAAGGACGATGTTAATCGCGGTACCACCTTAGTTCTAACTCTTCAATAAGAATTAGCCCTTCATTATACTGTTAAGGCCAGTTTACCAATGGCTCCCAAGTAGCTTCATGTGTTCTTTGATCACTTTCACCTAACTGATCTCTCTAATAATTTGAAAACATTACTTGTCTTGTTCTTCGCTCTATTGCTATTTTAACATAAAATCGTACTTTTACAAGTAAAATCCACTCTTTTTATGGTCTTTTCGATGGATTATTTTGATAGTATTCGAGTTGATTTAAAATGTCTTCCGTTTTACCAGTGATGTAACCATCAATATTTCGAGTTCCAAATGGAATCACCCATAAGGCTTGATTGACGCTGTCTTCATATAATTCTTTGACTGTTAAATACATATCAAAATAGGCTTCTTTCGTAAATAATCCTGTTTCAATCAAGTCGTTTAAATAGCCTTCATAACGTAATTGATATTCAGGAATCTCTAGTATTTTATCCGTTAGCGGGTGTTTGATTTCATGACCGACGATATGACTATTGAGGTTACCCCACGTGTAAATATCCATACCGATTGAGTAGTTTGTGAATACGGGAGACCCATCCCAACCTTGACCTAAACCATGGTCATAGTCATAAGGGATCATCACCCATTTACCACTGACGTTATTTCGATAAAGATAATAATTGTTACCCATTGCACGGTAATCATCAGGGTTGCCTAATAGGACCCCGACAGCGAGTAGTCTCAACAGACGGTCAACATCAAAGTTCGCTTCGATATAGGTTTTAAAATAAGAACCTTCTAAATCATTAAGCATATTTATCAGTGTGACGATATCGGAGGTATCGTTGGTTTTCTTGTTTGTTTTTAAATCATAACTTGGAAAATAGTGTATCGATTCATCTTTGATGCCAATCGCACCTGAAGGATAGTTTTTTTCTAGCGATGCAGGACCAAATTGTTGCCACAACACTTTATACAAATTACCTTGATCTTCGTTCTTAAAACGTTTGGTCAAAAACGATTGGTCAATCGATTCAACCACGTTAAAAATGCCTAGGTAATTGGTTTTATTATCGATTTTTAAATAGAGTTTTGCATGAGTGATTTTAGGTGCGAACACACCGAAATCATTGAATAAATCGTAAGAGAATTTTTCAGTAATATAGGTGGATTCATAATTACGATTGAATTTAAAATTAAGCTCTGTCAACCCAAATACAGTACGATCATTAATGAATGTGTGTAATACAGATCCTTTTTGAGCGTATACGGCTTTATCGAAATACACTTTATATGAGGATGGGTTTAAATCTCCATTATCGTTGATTAAACGATTTCGTGATGTATTTCCTCGAGCTCTAAATGCGATATTCTCAACATCGATAACCCCTTGTTCATCCTCATATTTGAGTTTAGCTTCAACAACTGCGTCGGTTTTATAATCACCAAATTGATTTCGATACTCAATCATATATTGATCGAGTTTGTTGAGTTCCGTGGATGTGATTTCAATGGTAAAGGATTTTTCATTGTTATCATCAAATAATCGATCGTAATTCGGATCGATTGCAGGTTCTTCAATGATGGGTTCTTCATCAGGACCAATTTTTTCATCGCACGCAGCTAAAAAACCAATGGATAAAAATAATACTAAAACGAGTATTTTTTTCATTTTGCCCTCTTGAATAACTGTTTAGATACCCACATCATACCTAAACTAGCCCATAAACCGATGATGAGGTAGCGGATAAAATCAAAGATGAGGTCAAGTAGTGTTGGATCTAAGTCAACTGCTGCGCTGTATGGAAATACGAATTTTAAGCCTTCTTTGAGTCCAAAAGCGATGGCTAAACCCATCACTACTTTAATGACTTGAATTAAGAGTGGGGCAGATACTTTATACTTCACGTATTTTTTCTCAATGAAATATCCTACCGCTAGTCCAATATAGGCACCCCCAGCGACAAATAAAGGTTCTTGAGGAAAAAATATCATTAATAAAATCAGAATAGGAATTGGGTAAAGAGCACGAATATGTTCACGATCAAAATTACCAACACCTAATAAAAACATAAATGTAGAACCTAAGATTAAGCCTAATACCAATCCGACTAGTACATCTTCTAAGTAGTGTTGACCAAGATACATTCTCGATAGTGGCACTAAAATAATCATCGCAATCATGAGACCTCGGATTAATTTAGAAAAATAGTACTCGTTCCATAGGTTGATGGCTAAAGACCCAGCTGCCTGTGCGTGGCCACTCGGCATAGATGACCCTTCGGTCTGTTGTAAAATGGCTCTCGCACCTTCTTGATAAGGTCTTGGTTTATTGGTAAGTGCTTTAAGACCCCCATTGATAAATGCGGATCCTAAAAAAGAGACCATCAATTTGAATGCAAATTTTTTATCGATGGTCCAATATAAAACAGCCCCTAATAGGATGAAGAAATATTGGTCACCAAATTCAGTGATGATACGCATGACCCAGTCTAATACTGGATTTGAAAATGATTGAAGAAATTCGATAATTTGCATTTACTTACCTCGATTGAGTGCTCGTTCAATTTTTTCTTTAATTGATAAGCGTTTTCGTGTTTCTCTATGGGTGATTCGACGTTCTTTTTTCAATTGTTTGATACGTTCATAGGTTTCTTTAGAGGCTTCAACATAGGTGAATTTGTCGACTTTAACAAAACTCTCTCCCATACCCATTTTATTCTTTTTTAGTATCCCGATGTCGTGCATTTTTTCAATAATTTCTGTGGCCACTAAATAGCCATAGTTTTGACGGTCTTCAATCGATTCTTCCGTGAATCGAATGATATCATAAGCATCAAAAAGCGGTAATGCGCTAAAGACATTAAAGTCAGTAAAATTGATAAATAAGACTTTATTATTTGCGTAAGCATTAAAGTTAAATCCATAATCTAGAGGAACACTTAAAATGACGTTACAGCCTTGTTCAATCAATACATCTATGGGGTTATTGTCAACCAATCCCCCATCGACATAGGCTTCATCATCGATATAGGTTGTGCCAAAGAAGAGTGGAATCGATGCGGATGCGATGACAGCATCAAAGCATTTCGGATGTTGATTAATATGGAATACTGCTTTTTCATGGTTTCCTGTACGAATTTGAGAAGCCACTTTTTTTGGATCCACTATTTTTGAAGCTACTACATAGGTATCAATCTTTGAGTTTCTAACCTTTTTGATATCGATATAGCGCTCAAAAACATCTCTTAAAACATCTAAGCTATAAAGACCTTGCCAATCTTGTTGAATTCTGAATGATTTTTGCTTAATTGGATTGTTGGTTTGAGCGATGTGCCAAACTTCACTGATTTTATCGGTATCCCCTAAAGACATCAATAAAAGAGCATTGATTGCACCTATTGAGGTACCTGCAATGCAATCGATTTTGTCGATTAAATTGGCTTCTTGGAGGGCTCTTAAGACACCAAGTTGATAACCACCTTTAGCGCCGCCACCACCAAGCATCAATCCAACTTTAATCTTCACGTCGGAATGCCTCCTTGATTGACTTCTTCATGTGCATTTTCGCATCTTCTTCTTTTAAGGATTCGCGTTTGTCAAATAATTTCTTACCTTTCGCAATCGCGATTTCAACTTTGACTAATCCTTCGACGAAGTAGACTTTTAAAGGGATGACAGTATATCCATCCTCTTTAATTTTCGCTTCAATTTTTAAAATTTCTTTTTTATGCATGAGGAGTTTACGTGTTCTTGTCTCCTCGTGGTTGAACAAATTCCCATGAGTATAGGGTGATACATGCATGTTGATGATGAAAATTTCTCCATGTTTGATTTGAACATAGGCATCATTCACAGATACCTTACCTTCACGAATCGATTTTACTTCGGTGCCTTTAAGGTTAATACCTGCTTCATAGGATTGTTCGATAAAATAATCATGCCTTGCTTTTTTGTTTTGGGTAACGATTGAATTCTTTTGTGTCATTTTTCTTTTCCTCAGCTACGATAAACGTCAATTGTCTTAAAACGATGTCACAATCAATCAATTTCACCTTGATTGGTTTCCCAATCGAGAATTCTTGCTTGTTGTTTTTGCCTTTTAATGTAAGACGAATATCGTCAAAATAGTAATAATCTTTCATCAAACGGATTGGCGCTAACCCTTCAATACCGTTTTCTAATCGAACAAAGATGCCTGCTTTAGTGATATTTGATATGATCGCATCAAAGACTTGATTAACTTTGTTTGACATGAATTCTGTGGTCTTTAATTTGTCGGTTTCACGTTCAAGTTCATCGGCTTTACGTTCCATCAAGGAGCATTTTTCCGCGATGGTTTCAATCGCAGATTCATAATAAAGATAGTTTTGATCAAATTGATCTGTTTCGATTAAAAACGCACGGATTAAGCGGTGCAAGAGTAAATCTGGATAGCGTCTAATTGGGGATGTAAAGTGTGAATAAAATTTCGATGCTAAACCATAGTGACCAATATTTTTACCACTATATTCGGCTTTTTGCATCGCTCTTAAAAACATGGTATGGAATACGATTTCTAGTGGATGACCTTCGAGTTTATCAATGATATTTTGAAGGGTTTTTGGGGTAATATGGTGTAGTTTAGGAATCTTAATGCCCATTTCTTTGACCATATTCATCACGTTCATAAGTTTTTCTTCGGTTGGTTTATCATGGATACGGTAAATACATGGTAATTCTAAGGATGATAGATGCATCGAGACGGTTTCATTGGCTAACACCATGAACGATTCAATGAGTTTTTGTCCTTTACCACTGATATACGGGTGAATATCGATGATGTTGCCTAAATCATCGGTATCGTATTTAAATTCCAATGATTTAAACTCTAAGGCACCACGATCACGACGTTTTTGTTCAAGTATCACCGATAGATTTTCCATTTCTGTAATCATGGATTCAATTTCTTTAGTATATAGCGTGGTTTCACCATCTAAGAATAAATTGACTTCATCATAATTTAAACGTTTATCTACCGTAATCCAAGTTTGTTCAATCTTGTGGTCGATGACATTACCATAAGCATCTAGTCTCATGGTAACAGATAAACATTTTTTACGTGTCCCTGCATTTAAACTACATAAATCATTGGATAGTTTTCGTGGTAACATCGGAATGACACGGTCTGCTAAATAAACAGATGTGGTTCTTTCAAATGCGTCATGATCCAAAAATGAATTGGGTTTTACATAGGATGAGACGTCAGCAATATGAACTGAAAGAATATAATCATTGTCATCTTTTTTAAGGGCAACTGCGTCATCTAAGTCTTTCGCATCCGTTCCATCAATCGTCACGATAAGTTCATCTTTTACTTCACGACGTGGGGCAATGTCTACTGACTCAACCGTTTCAGCTTCTTGAAGTGCTTCTTTCGTAAATTCATATGGCCAGTTGGCTTGATAAACTAACTCAAGGATATCCATCCCAGGGTCAGTTTCAAAACCAAGTGATTTTTTAATTGTACCATAGACGGATTTGCCTTCATATTTATCAAGGCTGATGAGCAATACCTCACCGCCTAAAAATGGCTGTTTGGTTTCAACTTGAATGGTTAAGCGTAACGGTTTAATCGGTAAAAATAACACTTGTGTATTGAGTTTTTTTACATGCACGACAAGTTCTGCTGTGTTGTGCTCCAACACATCGATAACTTTATTTCTAGCGCCTACATGTACTAAGACTAAATCGCCATCTAAAGCGAAACCCATGTCCTCTTCATAAATATATAAATCATCGCCTTCTTGGAGTAAAAAACCAAATCCTTGGTTTTTGATATCCAATAATCCGATGGCGTAACTAGCTTTTAGACTATAGAGAGATTCTTTTTTTGTTAACCTTTTTAATTTGACCAATTCATCTAATTCTAATGATAGATTAATTGGGTCTAACTGTGTCAATTCTAATAATGAATCAAACGTGTAGGATGCATTACGTTGAAACAATGTGATTAATTTCATACACTCACCAACTTCAATTTAATTATACCATACGGTATAGAGGTTCTTTCACAAAACTAAGAAAACAATTGAATGAATTTGATTATGGTTTTTATTTTTACAATAAAATGAAATGACTTTTATTTTAGTTAGTGATAAAATTACGTTTAAGAGAGCGGTGATGCTATATGAAAAAAAGATTTCTATATATCCATTTGATGTTTCTTTTGTTTTTGGCTAGTTGCCAACAAAATAATACTTATACCATCCGCGTAGATGCTAACACAAGCACAGATTCTCTAATTTTGAATTCAAGTTTTCCTGGTTATGGAGTCATGATTGCAAAACAAAACAATGAATCTGTCTTGTTATTTATGAAATCAAGTAATAGCGAAATGGAAGTTGAACAAATTATACCTATCCCAGTAACAGATGATACCCTTAAAATAACTGATTTTTATCTTAGTGAGAACAAGTTATCTTCTGTGATTTTAAACTATAGCGGCGAATCTCACACCTATGATGTCGTTAAAAGAATTGGATTATTTGGCCATTATAACGCCCTTGAACTTAACTCTAGTCGAGAGTTTTTCAACGTTGAGATTTCGGATGGTTGTTTCGGTCAAAATCAACCCTGTCCATTTTCAACACGTTTTGATTCCTTCATATCTGGTCCTTATGTCAATTATCAAATACGATCATTGCTTAAATTACAAAAACCACAATTAGCCTTACCTTCTTATGTCGATCATTGGTATACCATCGATTTGTCCAACCGTGTCATATCTGTCTTAGCAGAATATCAAGGCAACTTGTATCATATATCTGTTGAATTAAAAAATAATGAGTTGGTTTATACATCGATTTTGGTTGAAGAAAATATTAAATATGCTAGTTTTGTTGGTTCAAATCAAACCAGTTTAGTGATTTCACAAAATAATGCGATACATATATATAACAGCACATGGTCACTCATGTATTCAGCAAATATTGATGGTGATTACCAACGTGTCATCAAGGATTATCATGATGGCCCATATGTCATTGAAACCAATGCATATTACTATGTATATAAAGGTTCAACTTTACTAGAATCGATCACAAAACAGTCTGAACAAATTTATGTAGCAGCAACAATAGTTTATGAGCCTTCAGAAACGTTTGTATATTACTATCTAGAGAATAATCAAATAAAATTAATTGAAACTGAATTATAAAAAAAACCGCTCAGCTTAATCGATGATATGCTGGGCGGTTTTTGTTATTATTTCTTTAAGTTGTAGAAAGATTTGATGCCGTGGAATTGTGCAGTTTCGCCAAGTTCATCTTCGATACGAAGTAATTGGTTGTACTTAGCAATTCTGTCTGTACGGGATGCAGAACCAGTCTTAATTTGACCAGCATTTACTGCAACAACGATGTCAGCGATTGTCGTATCTTCAGTTTCACCAGAACGGTGAGAAACAACAGCTGTATAACCAGCTCTCTTAGCCATTTCCATAGCATCGAAAGTTTCAGTTAATGTACCGATTTGGTTAACTTTGATTAGAATTGAGTTCGCAACACCTTTTTCGATCCCCATAGCTAATCTTTCAGTATTAGTAACGAATAGATCGTCACCAACCAATTGAATCTTATTGCCTAGTGCTTCTGTTAATAACTTCCAACCATGCCAGTCGTTTTGGTCGAAACCATCTTCGATGGTGATGATAGGATATTTATTAGCTAAACCAACATAGAATTGTACTAATTCTTCAGAAGTGAATGCTTTGCCGCCTTCGCCTTCAAGAACATACTTCTTAGTTTCAGCATTGTAGAATTCAGATGCTGCAACGTCCATACCAATGAAAATATCTTTACCTGCTTCGAAGCCAGCCTTCTTGATTGCTTCAAGAATAACTTGAATTGCTTCTTCGTTTGAACCTAGGTTTGGAGCGAAGCCACCTTCGTCACCAACGGCTGTGTTATAGCCTTTTGATTTTAATACACTCTTTAAGTTATGGAATACTTCAGCACCCCATTGGATAGCTTGTTTGAATGTTTTTGCACCAACTGGAAGAATCATGAATTCTTGGAAGTCAATGTTGTTGTCCGCATGCGCACCACCATTGATGATGTTCATCATTGGAACTGGTAATTGTTTCGCATTGAATCCACCTAAGTAGTTATAAAGTGACACACCTAGGAAGTCAGCAGCTGCTCTCGCAACAGCCATGGAAACACCTAAAATTGCGTTAGCTCCTAATTTGGATTTGTTTGGTGTACCGTCTAGTTCAATCATTAAACGGTCAATTGCAACTTGGTCAGTTACAGCGTAACCGATGATTTCTGGAGCGATGATGTCGTTGACATTTTCAACCGCTTTAGAAACACCTTTTCCTAAAAATCTCTTTTTGTCGCCGTCTCTTAATTCAACAGCTTCGTATTCACCTGTGGAAGCACCGGATGGCACTAAAGCTCTACCGAATGCACCACTCTCAGTGTAAACTTCTACTTCAACAGTAGGGTTACCACGTGAGTCAAGCACTTCTCTTGCATACACATCTGAAATAAATGGCATAATTATATTCTCCTTTTTTTATCGTTCTTTATATTCCGTAAGTATTATACCCTAAGGGGTCTTTAAAATAAAGCATGAACCCTATAAAAGCGGTTTCGAATTATCGCTTCATCATTTGATAGATGCTGTAGCTAAAATAAATCGTAAATAATATCGATAAAACGTTATTGATAATGACTTCAAAATCCAATATCCAAAACCAAAAATAACTAAAGTAAAGCATGGGGTTTAGAACGGCTGTAGCTGTCCAAATATTCGTAAACAACAACGCCGCGTTGCCGGTTATAATTTGAGCAACCAATAAGTAGGCTGTCACACCCATAATATATTCACTGAATAGCAGAAAAAACACAGCGAGGATCGAATACCAAATATGGTATTGACTAAAACTACGATACAACCGATTGGATAAGAAAAAATACATGATGAGGTAAGTGAATACGGCTAAGATGGAATTAAAGTAGTTTTCAAGATAGAAATCCAAAGCACCTATAAAACCACCGAACACGATACTGGCTAAGAAACCTTCCAATAAAAAGCGTTTCATATCTGCTTTAATGAAGGGTTGTTTCAGTTCATATAATAAATGTTTCATAACTCACCTCTTTTTTATTCTATTATAACTCAACTTTTTCCAAGGTTGCTTTTATTGGTAAAAATACCAAACTTGTGATGAAACCTTTGGCTAAGTTTAATAGCGTATAATTTCCAATGATATAAGTCAAATACAAATTCCAATTTGATAAATCCACACCAAAGATATTGGCCATACCTGGGTCTTTTAACAATGTAAATACACTAAAGTGGAATTGTGAAAATCCAAAGAAATCAAACATTAAATCATAAGTGCTAAGGTAAATTGGCGTTAACACAAAAATATTTAATGTGATTAAAATTACTGTAAGTGAAACAGTTAATCCACCAACCACAGCTACACCTTCGAGTGGTGATACGGGTTTTGGATCAACGACCGCTTCTAAAATCAATGGCTTACGGTATGTCTTGATTGCTTTTGAAATCGTGTAATAGGTTAGCAACAACACGGTACTTGCAATCATCGCAATCGCTTCACCAACAAGTTCAGTTGGCATGAACAGTTGCCCCTGGAACGACTGTCTGAAAATACCTCTTAATACAACCAATACAAATGCGCCTTTGTATCCGATGACGATGGCTGCGACTAGAATCGCAACTTCACTCACATCCAGTTTAAGCCACGGTAAACCGAGTGGAATCTCGATTAGACCGAAAACGACTGAAATGGCTGCAAGCGAAGCGATGAAAATGAGTTTTTTAATACTGTAATTTGTTCTCATATTATCCTCCTATGAACAAAAATGCCGCCACTCCAGGGTGACGGCAAAAAACAGGCTAAAAAACCTCTTTCTTCTCCCATCCAGACTATACTGTCGGTACTGGAATTGCACCAGTTCAACCAAAAAGGTTCGCGGACTTTACCGCCGATCAAGGAATTTCACCTTGCCCCGAAGTTATAACTCAGCCTCATTATAGAAAATTCAAATAGGGTTGTCAATCATAATTCGCTTGTAAGCGTTTCAATTAATCGATTGATATCAGAAAATTCTTTTTTGACTTCTTCGATGTACGATTCATTGATGGGCTTAAACATCTTAAGATCAAATGTATCGATTCCGTTATGGATTGCAACAAAAAGTTTGTTCTCTATAAATCCAAATTGGATACGTTTGTATTGATCTTTCAATTCAACGACTTTTTCCATAAATCTAGGTTTAATGACTTTAAACGCTTGCAATTGATCTTTCCCAAAAACATCGAATTTTTGATTAAAAGCAACCCATTCCATTTCCATCTTTTCGAAACCACCAAAACGATGGAATGCGTACTGATTATCGACGATATAGACTGGAGAATCCAGTGTCTTTTCAAACTCGATCTCATAGAATCGACCTCTAAATACCGTAACAACTGTAGTTGATTTACCATTACTTCTAACATCTTGAAGGTGTAAATCGGCACAGCGAAAACGACGATTTGAAATCGTACCTTCAATCATATCTTCACTATAAAATCGGTCTTCTTTTTTAAGTACGAGCGTATTATATACTTCTTCTTTACTAAATCCTAGGGTTGGGGTATAAGTAGCACCTGGAAACATGGATTCAATGGTTTGTTTGATATAAATAGCTTTAAATTTGTTTGATAACTGCTTAAACATGTTTGTCATAATGACGGATAAAATCGCACCGGTTACGAAGAGAACGCCACCAAAAAATGGATTCATCATAAAACCAAGAAACCCAATGCCTATCGAAACATAACTGACTATAGCGAGTGATTCAATATTCGATTTTTTCTTTAATAATTCTTCTTTTGTCATTCTAAAACCTCTAGTCTTGCATCGCACTGGTTAAGTCGACGAGTGACTGAATTTCTTTTTCAATATTTTGCATCAATTGTTTGTTTGCTTTACGGTGGATATAAAATTCAAAACTATTTCTACCTTCCATCGCAACCACCATAGTTTTATTGAAAAAAGCGAATGCGATTGACCCATACTTTTGACGGAGTTTTAGTATTTCTTCCATCGCTTTAGGTTTCATAATTTTAAATGCTTCTAATTTATTTTTAGTATACACATCGACTTCTTTATTAAAATCAATGTATTCGAAATCAACACGTTCTAGCCCCTGTTTTATTCCAAATTTTTCTGCATCATTATTGACGATATATACAGGGGTATTGACTAAAAAAGGGAGTTGAATCTCATAGTATTTACCACTAAAACAGGTAACGAGCGAGGGTCTACCACTTGTTCTAGAAGGACGTTCAAATTGGATTTTGACATCGGCTGTACGAAAACGGGTTTGATTGATCTTTCCATAGAGCATATCTTCACTTTTGAAGACATCACCACGTTCAATTAACCTCGAACCATAGACTTCGATTGGGGTGAATCCGTTATTCATTTCATATTTAATATTAGGATAGCGTGATTCAATAGCGTTTTTTAAATGCTTGTGCTTGAATTCATATGCAAGTTTGGTGAATTTTTCTTGAAGGTACATATAAATTCCAAATCCAATAAAAATCAAAGGGATAGCCCAAATTTGGGCAAAAAATAAAGCGATGATGGATAATAAAGCCATACTCATCGAAACCCTTCGAATGATTTGATACTTTGTTTGTGTGATCGCAAATTGTTCAATCGTCATGTATACATCATCCTTTATGACGAAATTATAACATAGCACAAGGCTGTTATAAATAGTTTATTGTAATTATTTTTTATATCTATCTAACGAATTGATTTATGACATCAAATTGTTTTCGTAGTGAAATTTATGAATTCGTAAACACTTTCAATTTTTATTTTTAGATACGTTAGTATATAATACAATTGGTAAAAACAGAAATGAGGCATATCATGAGTACAAAAAAATTTGTCGCATTAATTATTTTAGACGGGCAAGGCTTGGCACCTGCCAGTGATTCTAACTCTGTTTGGCTTGCAAAAAAACCAAACTTAGACTCGATTTTAGCAAACTACCCTAACAGTACACTCCAAGCTTCTGAGGAAGCGGTTGGTCTCCCTGAAGGTCAAATGGGTAACAGTGAAGTTGGTCACCTAAACTTAGGGGCTGGACGTGTTGTATATCAATCATTGACCCGTGTCAATGTCGCGATTAAAGATGGTTCCTTTTTCCAAAACCAAGCTTTCTTAGATGCGATAGCACATGCTAAAAAGTACAATTCTAAATTACACATTTTCGGTTTAGCAGGCGATGGCGGTGTCCATGCGTCAACTAAACACATCATCGCTTTAATTGATTTAGCGAAAAAACATGGTCTTGAACAAAAGACCTATTATCATGCATTCCTTGATGGTAGAGATACCCCACAAACCTCTGGCTTAGGTTATGTCAAAGAATTGATTGAAGCTGGTGCTCGTATTTCGACTGTTCATGGTCGCTATTATGCGATGGATAGAGATAATAACTGGGATCGTCTACAAAAATCTGTGGATGCGATGACTTTAGGCAAAGGCGAATTGAAAGATTGCCCAATTTGCGGGATTGAAGAATCTTATGCAAATGGTGTGACCGATGAATTTGTAGTACCATTTGTCGTGAACAAAAAAGGATTAATTGAAGACAACGATGCGATTATTTTCGCAAACTTCCGCCCAGATAGAGCGATTCGTATTGCAACTGCATTCTCAAACCCTGCAGAAGTATCAAAATACTATTCTGAAGGTAAAGCGACTTTCGATGCGTCCCATATTCCTCATAATCTCTTCTTCGTTTCAATGATGCATTATGCCTACACAGTTAAAGGTCCAATCGCATTTGAGCTCAATGACTTAAAGAACATTTATGGTCAAGTGATTGCGAATGCTGGCTTAAAACAAATCAGAGCCGCTGAAACTGAAAAATATGCCCATGTCACCTTCTTCTTTGATGGGGGTGCTGACTATGAATTACCAGGTGCTAAACGTATTTTAGTTCCTTCTCCAAAAGTCCCTACCTATGATTTAAAACCTGAAATGAGCGCTTATGAACTCACAGACAAAGTTGTTGAATCATTATTGACCAATGAATTTGACACCATGGTTTTAAACTTTGCGAACCCAGATATGGTGGGTCATACAGGTTCCATTGAAGCGACTACGAAAGCAGTTGAAGCGGTCGATGAATGCTTAGGAAAAGTCCTCAAAGCCATCGAACAAATCGGTGGTACAGCAATTGTCTTAGCTGACCATGGTAACGCTGAAAAAATGCGTGATGAATTCGGTAAACCACACACAGCACATACGACTAACTTGGTTCCAGTGGTTGTTACGAAGAAAGGCTTGAAACTACGTGATGGTGGCGCACTATGCGACATCGCACCTACTATGCTTGACTTACTCGGTGTAGAACAACCGGCAGAAATGACTGGAAAATCATTAATTATCAAATAAAGAGATGGCTCGCCATCTTTTTTGATGGTTTCTATGTGTAAACGCTTTCTTCTTTTCGCCTTAACAATGTTAAATGCCAAATACCCATGCTATAATGGTGTATGGTAAAGTGAGGATATTATATGTCAAAATTACTAAAACTACGCGAAGCGCTAGTGAATAACAAACCAAACTATCCACTCAATTATGCGATTCCTGAAATGTTTAATTTGTTTGGACACGATTCATTATCGATTTTGAATAATGGGGAACATTTAGTGAACCCCTATGATTTTATGGTCGACTTAATCGATCAAGTCTTATTAAAGCATTATGAAAGCCATGAAGTGGCGTCTTTATCTCAATTAAAAGGCGTTAAAGTAGCTAAAAAGAAAATGGGTGGTGACTGGATCTTAAAATCCACTGTCTATTCCATGATGATTCGTACTTCTACTACTTGGGACCATGACCGTAATGGTTATGTCGATGAAAACAACATCTATCATTTAAAAGAAACCGGAACATTCATTAAGACTTTAGCCTTACTTCCACTCTTAGATAAAATGGGTGTGGATGCGATTTATTTATTACCAATTTCCAAATTCTCTCTCAAGAATAAAAAAGGCGAATTGGGTTCACCCTATGGAGTTTCAAACTTCTTCGAATTAGACCCTAGCCTTGCAGACCCAATGATAGGGGATGCGTTAACCCTTGATGAACAATTCCAAGCTTTAGTTGAAGCTGCACATACCTTAGGTATGCGTGTCATGATTGACATCATCCCTCGTACAAATGCTACAGAAAGTGATTTAATTCTTGACCACCCAGAATGGTTCTATTGGATTAAAACCGCTGATTTGGCTCTTTACAACCCGCCATATGTGGATGAAATCAATGATCGTACTGTTTCACCAACCATGAAATACATGCCTACCGTCTATAAGAGTAAGAAAGTCTTAGAACACATCAAACGTTTCCAATTTGATCCAAAGACTCAAAATAAAGACGCTTGGGCTAAATTGAGAAAAGAATATGCGAGAAAAGGTGGTTCTATCCTTGAACTCGTCGATAAATATTTTGGTTTAACGATTGCACCCGCATTCTCAGACCATATTAACGACATTCAACCGCCATGGACCGATGTCACTTTCTTCAGAATGTACTTAGACCATCCAGTGGAAACATCTAAATATTTAGAAGATAAGAACACCCCTCCATATATCTTATTCGATACCATTAAATCCAATCTATACCCTGGTCATAAACCCAATAAAGAACTATGGGACACTTTAGCAAATATCATTCCGCATTATCAAAAAACGTATGGTATTGATGGTGCGAGAATCGATATGGGTCATGCTCTACCTAAAGAACTTGTAAACCAAATCATTAAGACTGCACGTGAAGTCGACCCAGATTTCGCCTTCATCGCTGAAGAGCTCAACGTTGATAACGCGAAGTTTGCGAGAGGTTTAGGCTATAACATGATCATTGGTAATGGTTTCTCGATGGAACCACACATTTGGGAAGGTAAACTACACCACTTCTATTACAAGAGTGTGGACCTTGATTGTGCCGTATTTGCTTGTGGTGAAACCCACGATACCCCTAGATTAGCAGCACGTGATGGTGGTCAAAACTTGTCGAAGTTCTTAACCGTGATGAATATGTTTATGCCAAACGGTGTACCATTCATCAACTCTGGTCAAGAAGTCTATGAACGTCAACCGATGAATACCGGGATTGACCCTAGACCGAATGAACTTTACATGTTACCTCAAGATGATCCATTCTATATGAAGTTAGCGTTATTCGATAAATTCGCATTACACTATCTAAATCATATGCATAATGACATCCCTGATAACCTTGCGAAAGTTAAACCAATTCGTAAAAAATACATTAATGTTATAACCGATAAGAAAAACTACATTCCAGTCAGTTTCCTTGAAGGGTATAATCCTGTTGGATTTGCCTATGAAGCGAAGGAAGAAATCTTACTCATTTTAGGTAACGCAAACCCATTTGATGCACAACATGTTAAAGTCGATTTAAGACCGATTCGTAAACGTTTTAACATCAATCAAAACGAAGGTCGTATCTTGTATGCAATGCATGAAAGTGGTCCTAGAATGTTCTATGAATTTGATGAAAACCAAAACCCTTACTTCTTTATGGGTGCAGGGGAAGTCAAAATCCTAGTTCTACAAAAAAACACTTCAAAATAGCCGATAAAAAGGCTATTTTTTTTCGTTTTGTATCCGATTTTAAGGTTTTTTTAATTTTTAGTCTTAACTGTGCCCTAATCGTTTGATAAACTAATCATCACGATGTATAATGTATAAAAAATTTATCATCATGAGGGAGGATAAAAATATGAATTCAAAAAGCATTGTTTTAGGTGTGGCAGGGATTATTAGTCTTTTAATCATCATCACAGGCATCACTTTAATGGTAGGGTACAACCGACTTGTGGATTTAGATGAATCCATTAAGGGTCGAATGGCTCAAATTGACAACCGTCTTCAAGAAAGAACAGATAAAATTGACCAATTAGTCGACGTCGTTGAAGGCTATACGACTGTTGAATTATCCATCATCACTATGATCACTGAAGCGAGAGCAAGTTACGCAGCTGCGAAGGTATCTGGAAACCCAGATGACATGGCTGAAGCGGATGCCCAAGAAATTCAAGCCATTAACGCTTTATTAGCCATAGTTGAAGATAACCCAGAAATTAAATCAGACCAAGTTTATACCAATTTAATGATTGAAATCAGCTCGATGGAATCGGCTCTTTCAACTGCGCGTTTAAGATACAATGAATCGGTGGAAACATACAACCGTTCAGCGCGTCAATTCCCTAGAGTATTATTTGTTCAACTTTTCAATTTTGATACCAGTAAAACATATTGGAAAATTAACGATGGCGCTGGTGAAGTACCTGACATCAATTTTGGTGAATAAGGATGAAACGCCTTTGGAAATGGCTTTTAATCTTCAGTTTCAGTTTAGTGCTCATTTCCTGTAAGCAAGATAAATACCCAGATCCAACATTTAGATACTATGTGAATGATTATGCAGAATCACTCATGCAGTACACTGAAAGACTCATTACAGCTCAAAATCGTTATTTATATGAAGAATATGGCGATATTCAAATCGTTTACGCGACATTCATTGTCGAGGATGCGACAGAAATCGCGGAATATGATTTAGTCGAGATTTTTGAACAGTGGGAACCCGGTAATAAAGATACAGATATGGGGTTCTTAGTCGTCTTATTCGTCACCGAATATGTCGAAGATGGTATCACGTATCAAGATATTCTAGATGCGAAAATGGAACCAGGGTATGGATTAGAAGAGTATTTGACACCAACTGAAATGAATATAATGCGTGATGAATACCTTCTATCTGACATTCATTACGGCATTATCGATATGAAACTAATGCAGTTTCAGTACGAATTATTGAATCTACTTTATTATGAAGTTTATGGTGAAGAACCGTTGCCTTATGACATGGATGAATTTTATGATGATCTAATCAGTGCACCTTATGTTCACGAGAATACAAACTCATCCGATATCTTCAGTTTAGTTTTAGGAATTTTGTCACTCAATGGAATCGATTTTGGTTCTGGTTGGGTGATTGCTCTCATCTTTGTTCTACTAGGATTTGGTGGATTTACAGTCGTCAGATCACGTGGTGGTGGCGGGGGTAGTGGTGGTCGAGGTATATAAAAAATAAGAGCTGTCATGGCAGCTCTTTTTTGTTGTTTTTGTAGTATTAATATTTATGCACTCTTTATGTTTAAACACCTTGAAAATATGTAATTTAAAGCATTATTAATAAATTATATACTATGTATATAAGTCTTATTGATAGTTTAGGTTATGAGACCATGGTAAATTTAAAGGTAACTTCATCATTTTGACCTCTTTTTTGTTCCAGTTTGGGTTATCTATTTGCCCACTAAAAACCAGTTTTAACAGTGCTTCATTGGTTAAATACAATTCTTTATTTTGGCCTTTCAACAGATATATTTCATTTGAAATTTCGAGTGTAAATGGTGCTTGACATCTCATGAAATGTTGATTGATTTTTGAAATAAAAGACGCTTCATGAATCACTTTTAAACTCGCTTCTTGGGTAATAATCTTGTGTGGTTTTGTATTGAATAATCGGTTTAATGAATCGTTTAATGGTACCACCATATGAATCGATGATTTGTTGTAATGACTTAAAATATGGTGAATGGCTTGGTAGAAATCTTTACGATTCCCCGCAAATTCCTTAATCCAAAGATCTGACGCTTCTGAATAATAATTGAAAATCACATAACCGACTACCGTACCATTTTTCTCAATGACGCACATTGGGTATGTACAATAAGTATCAGCGACACGTTGTGAACTTAAAAGTTGTTTAAATTCTTTTTTTGTTCTAAGATAGCGATACTGTTCTTTTTTATAAAGTGCATACACCTTATCAAAATCTGCTGATTGATAATCTCTCATTAGATAGCTATTATTTTGAGGGAAAGATTCTTTTGAAATTAAGTATTCGTGATTGTATCCGACATCTCTCGCACCGAAGCGTTCATATATTCCACCCCCACCTGAGATGATGGTGAAATCAATCATTTCTTTACGCATCGCTTGTTCTGCTTTTAGTAATAATTCTGAAGCGATATTTTGTCCTCGATAGTCTATATGTGTACAAACTGAACCGACGGATCCAACTTTGAATTGAAGTCCATCCAAAGTAATTTTTGATGGATAGTAGTTGACCATCGATACTACTTTATCCCCATCTAAAGCCAAAAACATGTGTTTTTGATTTTGCGCACTAAATAATGACGTAAACTGAAGAGCCATATTTGGTTTAAACGTTTCTATGGATAAATCAATTGCTTTCAATCGTGTCTTTGAATTAGCAGTTTGATAACTTATCATTGATTCACCTTCACGAATTCATCAAAGAAAACAATTCGATTTTCTAATCTCGATGCTTCAGCCATGAATGCTAACAAGTGTGCTTGAATCGATATTTCTAAACTTTTTTGATCAAATTCATGACGATTTAATAATTGAACAAATGAAGACATGATGCCATGATCGCCACCACCGTGACCATATCTGCTGGCATTTAGGTCGATTTGTTTTGGTTGATCATTACCAAAAGTATACACTTCAAGTGCGTTATGATCCATATGACCGCGGATTTCACCCTTCGTGCCCATGACTTTGATGGTTCTAGTATTTTCATGGGTGAATGCAGTCATCGTAAAACTTGCTGTTGCTTTATTTTCAAATTCAATGGATACGACTTGGTGATCAACCACATCATTATCTGAACGGTAAACACAACGACCATATGGACCTTTTTTAAGGGCTTTTAATATGGCTTCGTCACTGATATCATCTGATACTGGGAACTTCATCCAATCGGACGCATTCAAATATACTTTGGGTGCGAAATATGGACAGGTGTTTTGATGTTTACAGCCATCCATACAAAAGTTTGGAACATCGGTCATGGTTTCTTTTCTAAAATGACTAAGGCTGCCAAATGAAGCGACTTTGGTAGGTTTGGATTCAACTAACCAAGAAAGGATATCCATATCGTGACAAGATTTCGCTAGTATCATGGGTGAAGCTGTTTCAACATTTCGCCAATTTCCACGAACGTAGCTATGTGCTTGGTGCCAGTAAGATACATTCTCATTGTGTTGAATGGTCATAATGTCACCAATCTCACCTGAAGCGATGATTTGCTTAATGGCATTGAAAAAATCGGTATAGCGTAAAACATGGCCTACCATCACATTCTTTTTATATTTTTTTGCATGATTGAAAATCGCGATTACTTCAGGGGCATTTACAGCCATCGGCTTTTCTAAAAATAAATCATAGCCGAGTTCAATTGCTTTTAATGCAGGTTCATAATGTAACTTATCCTGTAGACAAATGAAACAAGCATCCGCCATTTTAGGTTGATTGAGAATATCTTTGTAGTCTTTGAATTGTTTATCCTTTGAGATTTGATGTTTTTTTGAAAACGATTCTAAACGGACCGGATTGGCATCAGCCACCCCAACAAATCGAATCTCTTCTGGATGTTGTAACGCGTAATGACCATAGGCATGTTCACCTCGGTTACCCGCACCTAATAAAATTGCAGTAATCATTTTTTATCACCTATCCTAATCATATCATGACTCCTAAAAAATCATTCTGATAAATTCGGAAATATACCTAACAAACGCACATCCATATGAATAGATAAATCCATAAGAATTGTTTGAATTTGAGACACTTGTGAAACCTTACACTCAAGCTCAATAAAAAAATGATAAGTTCCCATCGCTTTTTTGGTCGGTCTCGACATAATCGATATCAGATTAATGGATGCTTTCGCAAACGATTCAATGATCGATAACAATAATCCAGGACGGTCTACTTTCGGTGTAAATACCATCGCCATTTTATAATCTTCATAATCCGATTGGAAATTATGAGCCGCTTCAACAATCCAAAATCGTGTTTGATTATGGGTTTCATCTGTGACGTCTTTATATTCATAAGGAGCCATATGTTGTTGATAGATATGGTTTGGAATAATCACCGCACTGTTTTCATCTTTCAAATAAGCTTCATACGATTGGGTGTTACTATCGGTAACCACCAAATTCAAATGATTATATCCATCAATGAATTTTTGACATTGGTTTTTGGTAGCGTATTGAACATATAGAGTCTGAACCGTTTCTATCGAAACATGACTAATACACGTAAAAGAGACATCCAATCTCAATTCTTTTGTGATTGTACAATGAGGATATTCAAGCAAGTAATCCAAGTGTTGTTGGACATAACCCTCAAGGGTATTTTCGATAGGAATAATCCCTAAAGTATCTGAATTAATGGATTCAAATACATCCGCGATACGTTTTTGATAACTTAATTCATAAGATTCGTTTGTATGGGTTTGATAGACCTTAGCCGCGACTTCGGAATACGTGTTTTTAGGGCCTAAAATAGCGATTTTCTTCATGGTTTACCTCTAAATATTTAAGTGTAATTATACGCTTATTATCCCAGTTTGTAAACCAAAAAAAAGAAATACAGATCTAGTCGACCTGTACTTCATGAATATTTAAGATATCCCCAATCGGGATTCGCTGTTTGTTCAACAGCCAAACGGTTGCGTGAATGGTATCGATTTTTAGGATGTTGCTTTTAACATAACGAATGTGTCCATCACTGAAATATTCAATGAGTGCTTCCGCGTTGTGTTCGATGACTTCTTTGAGTTTTAAGTCAAGTTCTTCGAGTCGGTCATCGAGCAATACCGGCTTATCCATACGAGAAAGCCTATTGCGTAACTCTGTAAATATATCATTAAATCCGGCTAATCCATCAAATGGAGACCATTTGATGATGCCGCGGTCAACATATTTACTCATGGTGACCTCCTACGAACGTATTTCGGTCACGAATCGTGGACTCTTTATTGAGTGAAGACCCTCGGTTAACCGCGTTTTTGCCATAGCGTAGTTTGATTTCATCGACCGATGCGAGCAGTTGATACTCATTTTCATCACGTTCTAAATCTTCGAATAGACTGAACTGATGGGTTTCATTTTCCGTCAATCCCCCAAGTGAAATCCCTATGGAACGGACAGGACTACCATCATAAAGCTCTGTAAAAATATCCATACAGGTATCGTAGATCAATTTAAAACTCGATGTCGGACGATCTAGCGTTACCTGTTTATGTAATCCGCCATAATTGTCTTTTGAATACCCCGCGCCGAAATGAATGACACGACATTTTTTACGACCAATGCGTAAACGTCTTGTGACTTCATCGGCCATTTCAAGAATGATGGTATAAATTTCTGGGGCGTAATAGTTTCTAAATAAGATTTGTGAATGCCCATAACTCTTATTTTGGGCACGCAGTTTATTTTTATCCTGTAAAATGCTCATATCAATCCCGTGGGTATGGTACCAGAGTTCTTCACCCAATACCCCAAATTTACGTTTGAGCAGTTCTTTATCGTATCTCGCAATATCCCCAATCGTTTCTAGACCCAATAAATTGAGATGGTGTTCCATTCGATTCCCAATCCCCCACATTTCAGAGATGGGTTTAACCGGCCATAGTTTTGTTGGAATATCTTCATAGGTCCATTTCGCAATCGAATCTTTGGCTTTCTTGGAGTCAATGTCCATCGCCATTTTAGCCATAATCATGTTGGGTCCAATCCCACAACTCGAAGGTAATTTAAGGTCGGTTTGAATTTTCGAAACGATTTTTTTGGCTAGTTCGATATCGGTCATTTGATAAAAACTCAAATAGCTCGTCACATCCAAAAAGGCTTCATCAATCGAGTACACATACAAATCTTCCTCGGAGATAAATGATAGATAAATCTCGACAATCTTCATCGAATACTCCATATAGGTTTTCATTTGTGGTCTCGCGAAAATGATTTTATCGCGAAGATTTTCTGGAATGTCATAAATTCGACAACGGCTAGGGATGCCGAGCTTCTTTAAAAACGGTGTTACCGCGAGCGTGATGGCACCCTTACCACGAGACTTGTCAGCAACCACCAACGGGGTTTTAAACGGGTCTAATCCGCGTAAACTACATTCGACCGAAGCGTAAAAGCTTTTCAAATCGATGCACATAATATTGCGATGTAATTGGTACTCTTCCATCAGGCTCACCTCCCTTTTGTGCCACTATTATATCAATCCTTTGAATGTAAAAATGATGAAAATCGCTTGTTTAAAATGAAACTAAACAGTGGTTTTTCACCCATTTTTGAGGATGTTTTAGGCATGGGATTTTCTTCGCTTTTTACGGAGAAAAGAAAAAAATCATTGTTTACCAATGATTTTTATGCATTTTTTATTGTTTATTTTTGAAAATCGACGTGCCCATAGCGTCCGTTCGAGATTTCCCATAAATAAAGCGACGCAAGGCTTGCGTAAGGCGCGTAGCGTTTGTGGTATTTATCGAGTAACGCATCCGTCACCACTTTGTGGTGATATAGCATACTGATTCCACGTCTAATCGCTAAGTCTTTTTTCGAGAGAATATTCATACGGTTTAAGGAAAAAATGAGTAACATTTCTGCAGTCCATCGACCAATCCCTTTGAGGGCTACTAAGTGTTCAATCAAGGCGTCGTCAGACATCGATTTGAGAATTTCAATATCTTTGGTTTTGAAATAGGTTGCAGCCCCTTGAATGTAAGATACTTTCTTCATACTCATCCCACAGCTTTGAATCTCTTCAGGGGCTAATGAGCGTATGCCATCTGGGGTGATGGGTGTTTTGGATTGTAGTCTACCATATACAGTTTCAAACGCTTTACCTGAGATTTGTTGTGCCACAATCGAACTGATTAATGATTCGAATAAATCGGGGTTAATCCCCCGTTGTATGGGTCCAATTTGTTCAATGATGGCTTTGAGTTTCACATCTTTTTTCTTAAGATACTCCAAGGCCTCTAACTCATATTGAAAGTACATAGTTCACCTACGTTCTAAGTCTAATAGACGTTGTTTTAAGTCGAGCCCACCATAAAACCCAACCAAAGATCCATCTTTACCAATCACACGGTGACAGGGGATGACAATCATAATTGGATTTTTATTCACTGCCCCACCTACTGCCCTTACAGCTTTGATGTTGCCAATCGCTTTCGCAATATCTTGATAACTTCTCGTTTCTCCATAGGGGATTTCAGTTAATGCTTGCCAAACAGACCGTTGAAACGGGGTTCCGATGGGGTCGAGTGGTAGGTTAAACGCGATTTTTTTACCGCTAAAATAATCACTGATTTGTCTTCCTGCCTCGACTAAAACAGGGTTAGTTGAACTTAAAAGCGGTTCACTTGTCAAATCCAAATGGGTAATTTTTTGGTTTACAGATTCTATTTTTACATGACCAAATGCGGTTGAAACAACAATTTTGTCCATAGTTAGACCTCTATTTCATTATAACAAAAAAAGATTAGCAAGGTTGCTAATCTTCAAAGATAATACGAATATCGCCATTCGAAGTAACGGCTTCGACATAAGGGACTTTAGATTCATGATAAGTATCATTACCATAAGAGTCACCATTGATTTTAACTGAACCATTTGAAGTTCTGGTTTTAACTTTATAGTCAGCGAATAAACCATTGATGGATAATTCGATTCGACCATTGGATGTGCTGACTCTAAAATCATTGGATTCAATACCCGTAGCGTTAATCGGCCCATTCGAAGTTTCACCATCAATAGCTTCTGCAGTAACATTAATCAACTCAATTTCACCATTAGATGTACTCAAATCAATCGTATCCGATGTCACATTGTTTAAATATAATTTTCCATTTGATGAGGATAATCTTAAAGTTGGTATATTGGAATCTCTAACATCAACTCGACCGTTAGAAGTACTTAGGATTGCACTTTCAAGGCCAAGTTCATCGATGGAAATCGCACCATTAGAGGTTTTGATTTCAATCGTGTATAGTTGGCTTGGTAATTCTACAGTAACCGTACGCATATCACCGAAATTTGAGAAATTGAACCAATTGAGCGGATTGCGTAGTTGAGCCCACCAATCGCTTGTCACGATAATCGATAGTGTATTGTTTTCTTCTGATACAACCACTTCTTCATATTGATCCATTTTAAAGTCAATATGGATTTGGGAATCTAAACTTTGTTTGATGATGACTGGATTATTATAAAACGATAATTCAATCGTCGTAAATAAATTACCTTCATAGTCATAAGCCATATCGGTATAATCGAGTTGTTCTTCAAGATAAGGTTTCGCGAGTAATCCAAACACCGTCATAGAAACTGCGCCTAAGATGATGAGGATGATGCCTATTTTAAGTATGGTTTTCATTTTTGTCTCCTTTTAATCAATTCATCGATTTTGATGATGGCACGATCGAGCCATGTCTTTGTTTTGCGAATCAACGTGGAAATGATGACCACACCCACCAACAATAACCCCAGTCCTAATACCATCGAACTTACATAATAAATTAGGACTTCAACTCTTGAAACATCCTTGGTCAGTAAGAAAACCATATAAGTAATAAAGGATACGCTACCACTGGTGATAAAAGAAATACTGATACTGCCTAAGACAATCACCCCAATGATGGTAAAGAATAACGCAATTACTTTTGATGCCTGTGAAATCACTTCACGCAACGCATAATTTTCACGATTTTTCACTTTCAATTTGAAGTTTGCGTCTTTCTTAATGGTGCGAATAATTTGCTCGACACTACCCAGTTTATGGATAAAATCAGATTCGATTTCACCATTGGATACTGCATCATCAATGAGTTCTTCATAGTAGTTGAGAATCTCTGCACCATCAGCGTAGGATGATAATCCTGTTTTTAATTGTTTTAAGAATTCTAGTTTGGTCATAGGTCACCTCAAAATGTAGCGATAAATAGACGTAATATCATTGAAATCTTCTTTCGCTTTTTCAATCTCATGTTTACCGAGTGTGGTAATCATGTAATACTTTCTTAGTCTCGATTGGTGTTGTTCTGTATAGGTTTTAACGAAAGCTTGTTGTTCAAGACGTTTTAAAATGGGGTAAAGCGTGGATTCTGAAATATCGATAATCGTGGAGACGTCTTGAATGATTTTATACCCATAGGAAGGTTCATTCTTTAATGATGCGAGCACGAGAATTTCTAAGAAGCCTTTTTTTAATTGCGGATCCATCGTTAATACCTCCCTTCACGTAATACTATACATTACATAGTATATCGTGTCAAGAGGTATTTATGAAAAAAGACACACTTTTTTCAAAGTATGCCTTTTAATTTTATTGATCCCAGCTCGTATAATCGTCGTATAGACCCCATTGGCTACCTGTAGTCGACTCATCAATAACAATCGCGAATTCACGAATGATTTGTCTTAATGAACCTGTAACAAAGTAATATCGTCCAACTGTTTCACCGGTAGGATCAATATTTGGTAATAGGAAGTTTGGGCTATTCCAAGGGTATTGTGTGCCACCTGTCGTACCTGTCTTCAAATAAATGGAATAATTATAACGTAATCCATTGGTAAGTCCTGGTTGAGTAGTGCCTTGATACTTTGGAGACACAATAGAAAACCCATACGCACCCGTCTGGTTTCTACCAAAAGTATATAAATAATTCGTTATACCAGTTGGTGTTGGGTAATAGAATAGTGTAGATTGATTATTTACTGGATTTTGTGAGTCTAAATAATTGAGGATTGTACCTTCGAATGGATAAGTAATGTCCCCTGTACCTGGGTCAATGACGACTTCATAGGTCACAGGATTACCACCGAGTTGAGTGACTAAGTTGTAGTTTCTTAGGTTGATTAATACAACTGCGTTCTTGATTGGTGAACTAGAGTGGCTGGCTTCTACGATGGTACCGTTGGTAAATCTAAAATACAAGGTGAAACGAATCGTTAAGTTATACAAAATATCCACCGCTGTAATGTGGTAATAAACTGTACTACTACCATCTTCAGAGATGATTCGATACTGAACCACACGGTCTTCATTTTCGTTTTCAGAAATGTAATTCGTGGTTAAATCTGAAGTCCATTGACTGGTAAGTTCATCGTATCGTTCAATCGATGCTCCAAATGGTAGGGTGAATGCTGGTGAGTAATCTGTGATATCAATATCAGATACCTTACCATCAATTCTAAATCTAACAACACCATCGGTATCTGCGCCATCATAGTCTATACCGTCGAAATAAGCACGGATATCATAATTTGAAGGATCTACTTTCACACCACTTGAATTGGCTTCAAATATATCTGGGTAGAAAATGGTAATCTCACTGTTTAATTGGAATTGGATATCAAGCAAGTATGCATTGATACCAAGTTTCTTTTCAACGGTGATAGAACCTAGATTATATGTAATCCCACTTTCACGATTCATAGAAAATGAGTAAGTCTTCAATCCAGTTTCTAATAAATATGTGATATCGATTTGATAGAAAGTATCGTAACTATAGGTAATTTCTTCCGATGTCGGTGTAAATGTTCCTAACCCATCGGTGATTGTTGTAAATACGTGACTGTTTAATAGGGTATCTGTGAAACCAAAATCAATCAACAAGGTCGTCAAAAGATTTTCACGTTCAACTTCGATTGCTTGTGTAAATTGTTGGTTACCATTCTTATAGACAACGATATTATTTAAATCGCGTTCACGGATTGAATGAACAATCACATTGTTTTGATTGTTCTCGTTTCTAATCGTGTAGGTTAATTGGTACACGCGACGACCGTTTATATCATAAGTATATAATCCTGTAACGGATTGAAGGGTCGAGAATGGCGAAACTTGTATGGTTTCAATCAATTGGCCATCAAGTCTAATCTCATAGGATTCCACTTGATTGACATAGCTTGGTACAGATGCATACGGAACTGCGGTCACAGTCAATGTGCGGGAACTATTGTATAGCAACCCTTCTAGGACATAACCGAATTCAATGTATGTCATGAAATCAGTACTTTGTGGCGTAATGGTAAAATTGGTTGCTGCAGTGTCACTAGAGAATGTGCCATAGTTAACACTGGTCACACTGTACGCTGTTGAAGATGCCTTCGTGAACTGAACATACTGTGGCGTTGAGTTATTGTAATAGCTATACTTCACTTTGTACGTTCCAGCTTGTAAAGCATTACTCAAAGTTACTGTGAAACCGAATAAGTTATTGACAGCTTTTGGTTGAATTGAGTAAGTATAATAACTTGAGTCAATTTCGGTTGACCCTAAATATAAACCTTGCCATGTAATATTATGACCTTGTGGTAATTGTGTATTATTATTTAAGAATACAGCTTGTAAAGTACCATTTGGATTGAGTTGACGCGTTCCTGAAGCAATCGTATACGTATCGCCTACTAAAGACGGTGGTGTCACAGATGTACCATCCATTATGACTTGGTTTAATGAGACAGACAATGCTGAAGCGGAACGATTAATGATGATCGAATAATCCGAATAATAAGTTGTTACTAAGGTATCTACCTGAGCAGCAATTTCAGAATAGACTCTCATCGTAAAGGTGAGTTGTCCACCCGCATTGATGGTGCCTGAGAAACTTGGTTCATAGGAACCACCTAGAATATTACTGGTACGTGCGAGATAAGCCGTCTTAAATGCAGCATGGGTTGCTTGTGTGATGCCAC
>CAZXLG010000004.1:0-40804 GCA_964641335.1 uncultured Paracholeplasma sp. | reverse complement strand
CTTACTCTTTGTGTCTACTGTTCTATATTAACAGCATCTAATAGTACTTTATTAATAATAATAATAATATCATATTTGACATATAAATACTAATCGTGTAAATGGTAGAGTAATCGTGTAAATAGTAAGTAATCGTGTATGAGGTTATCTATAAATTCTTAATCAGTAGTTAATATGAGCATTTCTGGACAGTTCCAGAACTATCTAAACCTTGAAAATAGGAAGAAATTTCCCTTTCTTCATAATAAAAGGTCTAATACTTATCGTATCAGACCAATGCTTGTCTAATGGCGGGGCAATGGTTTATCTAAGCATGAACTTCAGCAAGACAGAAGTAATGAATGGTATCTATAACGTGCTAAATATAAGTAATGTGTATGTGCAATAATTAAAAAATATTTTAAAAAAGCGTGTATAAATGCTTGACATTGTAAAGCAATCATGTTATAATATATATGTAAGGTGGTTAAGGAGTACAAATGAGAAAGGAGGTAACACTTATGAAACTAGTTCCAGTTCACGGCGAAGTTGAAAGCAAAGTAGTCAACGGTAGACAATTAATCATGGTAACTCAAGTATTCATCGCTCTTGAAGATGATGAAGAAGTTGAAGTTGCGATGGTTGAATTAAACCAAAACAATAAAAATAATAAAGGTAACTAAGACCCTCTAACCGACCAAAGTTAAAAGCCTTAACCACCTTACCTTTATTATAAAGCAGTTCATCGAATAAATCAAATGCGTGATACACGCACAGGAGGAAACAACAATGATTAACCTATACAATGCAATTCGCGGTAAGAAACATAAACTAATCGGCCAAGGTGAAACCATCATCGAAGCAATCAATGACGCTGGTATTGAGTTCTATGATGATGTTGAAACAGACGATCAAAAAGAAAGCTTCGTTCAAGGGGCATCACAAGATTACGTTATCGAACAAGAATAACAATCAACTATGACATTTCTTGAACAGTTAAACAGAATTGAAGCAGAATCATCGAAGATTCTTGGCAAACAGCCTACAGAGGTTCTGCTTCTCAACTCTGACAGTAATATTATTGCTGCAGCATTCATGCCAGAAGAGAACGTGATTCTTGTCAACTCAATCTATAAGGAACTTACACCTACAGTGGTGGGCTTCTTAGCACACGAAACACGTCATGCTTATCAACACCAAGTAATTCTTGGCCAACTCAAACCAAAGCCATCCGATGACCCATTAACATGGGCACATGATTTCGAACATCATATTAAACCTTCTGAAGAAAACATGGTAGATTATGTATTACAAGCGATTGAGATTGATGCTATAGCTTATTCTGAACTCTTCATCAGAAAGATGTTAAAACGAAATCTACGCATTAATGTACCAGGATATCTTAGACCTTCCATCGATGAGCGTAAAGCTATTATAGAAAAGGAGTTGAACTTTGATGAATCAAATAAAGAAGCATTTATTGTTAGCGTATAGAGAGTTATATCCGGAACTAACCTTTGACGCACTTATTATTAAAGTGAATCGAGAATTCTTGAAGGGAACTCTTCAAGACATTAGTAACATGATTGGAGTTACCAAGCAGTCTGTGGGGCAATGGGAAACTGGTGTTAGGGGAATATCAGATAAAACCCGATTGAAGATTGCTGAAGCGTTAAAATTTGATGTAAACGAATTTAACCCAGAATACTGGGATTGACAAAAAAGCCATGGACCTTTTTCCATGGCTTTAAAATTATCTTTTACGTCCCTTACCTTTTACAGGTGGGTTAAATGGTGGCGTTACTTTCGGCTGAATTTGAGTAACAAAATCAATTGTTTTTATACTTAGAACAACAAAGCTAAATACAGTTTCACCATTGCTGTTTGTTACAGCAAAATCTCCAAGCAGCATGATATCCATTCCTATCAATGCATCTGCTCCTTTAATAGGTGCTTCTGTGACTTGAACATCTAGAATCCATATGTTATTAGGAAGTAAGATATCAACAACATAAACATTAGTTAGATAGTCTCCACCTGCAGTCCCTACGTTTACAACATTAATTGGCTGCAAATTAAGGGATTTTGCAATGGTAGGAGATATTGCAGAATTTGTTGCACCAGTGTCCCATATAGCGTGTGCTTTTACATTTAACGTTGGTTTAGCACCCTTATATCGGGTAACTGTTGGGTCTTCTACAATTATCTCATTGATTAATACATTGCTTAATGTTTTATCGTATCTCGAGGTGAATGCTTTAGCGTTTTTATTAATCATAATAGAAAAGATACTCTAGAGTGAAATACTTGTTGTTCAAATCTTGAATCAACACATTCTTCCACAGTAAATGAACCTTTCTCAAATTTTTCTAATGCATAAACCATTGCTTTAGTCATGGTTGGAAAACTACCAACGACTTCTTGGTCTTTGATAACAATAAATTCTCCAAAGTATTTACTAAGGAGTTCAGCTTTATTATTAATGAAAAACTCGTAATCAGACTTGTATGTCATATATTTATCACCTACAACAATATATTAACATATTTATACAGATTTCAACAAAAATGTGAATAATACATAAAAAAGCCATAGTTTTTACGCCATGGCTTTTATATTAGTATTTGGAGTTGATAATGAGATCCTTGATGGCATCATACGACGTCGATTTTTCAATCAAGATATTGTATTCTTCTTTAGAAATGGTGATGAAGTCTTCGTCCTCATCTTCTTCTGGTTCATCGATCTTGAATTCTTCAAACACTGACTCTTCGATGACTGGTTCAGGTTCGTCAACAGTAACAACCACTTCTTCAACTTTGGTAATCATCACTGCAGGTACCGGAACAGGAGCATCATGTACTTCGATTGGCGGCATGCTCTCAATCATAGCATCCAATGATGGTTCCTCAACAACAGGCTCAACAAATTGGAATTTACCTCTACTTGAGATTAGTAATCCAATTTCTTCTGAGGTGAGTTGTAGAATATCTTTTGCTTGGTTAGGAGTAATGGGTGATGCAGTTCCGCCTTTACTCATGATGAAGAGATTACCGCCATCGGTAACACCGACAGCAGTTACCCCTGTCGGTGCTGATGCTTGAAGAGTTTTGAGTTCGGATTCAGTTTTAATGTTTCCGTAGACTCTCATTATTTCGGCACCTCTTGAAGTTTTACGATCTCATCTTCATAAGACTTAATTAGGTCAGTAAAAATATGACGTTGTGCTTGATATGTATCATACTTGATTTGAACATCGGGAGTCAATGGAACTTTGAATTTATTAAGTCGTTCTAAGGCCGGTTTCAAGAACGCATACTCGGAATCGAGTTTATCGAGTTCTTTTTTTGTTACTTTAATTTGTGCATTTAATTTTTTAATAGAGTTCATTCGTTCAACAGCATTTCTAAACTGTTCACCTAGATCCTTACCATGGGCAAAGATACCAGGGGTTGCTGATACACCAGCAAATACCATTAGTAGGTAGATGTTATCAGCCACTACAGATAGTTCAGGATAGAATGCCGAAGCAACACCTAAACCCAATAACAACAATGTGGCAATGAGAGATACAATCTGAACAATGCCGAGTGATGCGAATTTTGCTTTCATTTGTCTTCCTCCTTCTAGAAATAAATGATAGGCTAGCACGAACAGTTCGCCCTTGGTTGAAGGGTTTTTAACGAGTTCTAATGTGCTCTTTGCTTTTTGTGCATCTACAGCTTTATTGATAAGGTTATCCTTCTTCTTGTGTTTGTTTCTTTTTCGCAAGATTACTTGGATAATTCCAATCAGAACCAGGAGAGATGATAAACTGTAAAACATGATTTGTACAAACAACAACGTTTTAACGTTTATCCAACTATCATTCAGTTGGCCAAGGAGTGTTGCGACTCCTTGAAGGGCAAATCCACTGATGAAATAAGCGAACTCTTTAGCTAGTTTAATTAAACGCATCTAGTGGTACCAAACCTTTCATCCAGTTTGTGAACCAGTCGATAGTCTTACCGAAAGGATCTAGTCCGTACCAAAATTGTGCAATGAGAATACTGCCGACTGCCAGTATGAATAATACCCATACCGATGTCCAGTAGTTTCTCTTCTCAAAAATGAATGAACCCATCACTTGAATTTTGACAAGTGTCCATTCAATAATTCTGAAGAGTACATACAGTAGAGTTGCCCACAGAACGATGTAATAAACAATCTTCAGTGGTCTTGGTAGGAAATCACCTACCCTGTAAGCAAATCTTCTTAAAACGAAATTTTGTGCCTGTTCCATGGCATCCCTCCTAAACAATTGACCTGATACGATACGCTGTACCTATTAAAGTCATCTCACTGTTATAAATCTGTGCACGCATCACATGGCCAACTGAATAGTTCCCTGGTGGATAATTCGTAGTCATGATTGACGTGATTGTTGCCTCATTCGTTGTTTCAGAAAATAGCGATACGCTTTGGTTATATGAAGGTCCAGTTGTGACTGCCCAAATAGGTGTTGGAGCTGAAGTAATCTGACTAGCAATGATCCCTATAATCATGACTTAAGCGCTCCTATCAATACCCATGTGTTTGTCTCTAGTTTCTTTAAAGAAGCAGCTTGATATTGTGCATTAATTCTTCGTTTGGATCCTTCACTTACTAATGTCACTCCTGAAGTTGGGGATATGCTAATTTCACCTGTACCATAACGCATAATGTGAATTTCTGTTCCTGTAGGATATTCCACAGAAGAGTTAAGCGGGATTGTGAATGTTAATGCTGAAGCAGAGTTAGAATAGATGAATCCATTTGCGTCACCTAATACGAATGTGTAGTTTGCTGTTTTGGCTGCTGTTGGACCCTCTGTAACTACTTTTCTACTTTTGGATGTAATATCGCCATCAGTCCATATACTTCCATAAACTTCAAACGTACCCGTTCCAGTTGGACCACATCGAAGTGTTGGGATGTTCTCATCACTAAGTTGGAAAGCATCTGTTTCACTATAAAGCCCTCGAACTCCTACCATGTCGATTTGATTGAAATTAACATTATCAATACCAGTGAATCCTACGGTACCACCATCGCTACTGATTGTGTCTGTATAAACTGCAGGTACTGTAATACCATATGTGAAATAGACGATGTTATTAAAACTGATTGCACCGGTGATTGTTCCCCCTGCAGAAAGTGATAAATAGTTTGCAGGATTAAAGTTACCAGAGTGCCATAATTCTTCTTCAGTCGCATCGGCACCGTGTTTGATGAATGCTTGAGTGTTTCCTGCATAAGCAAGTCGGATGTATTGGGTTGTACTGCCAAATAATAACTTCTGATTGGTTTCAACGAGCGCGCCTAAGTCTGTGATTGTTGGTTTATTGCCTGGATGGTAAATATCAAGGTTGTTTATCTTAATAGTTCCAGCTGGACTTATTACAACCTTATCTGTTGTCCTATCACCAAACTTTAAATCATTGTATAGTTTGTTCACACCAAATTTAGTGACTGTTGCCCCAGTCTTATTTAAGTCTGGTCTATCTAGTCGCCAGTCAATTTGAGTTGGACTAGTAGGATATCCGCTAGATAGTGGTTTACCATAAATGATGAACTCCATGATTGTTCGTCCATGATTACCACCATCGTAAACAGTTTGAACATGACTTGCTATTGTGTTGTTACCAATAAAATCTGTAAAATCGATCTTTTTCCATCCGATACCATGTGGTCGATACGAATAGTTATATACTCTATACTCAGCTTTTTCTGGAGTACCTAAGTAATAATAGGATAAATAAAAGTTGCCATATTTATAACTAAAATCAAACTCATAATAATTACCAGAACCAGGTGTAATTTTAACCTTTATGTAGTAATTTTCATTTGCAGTGGATAGATTGGTTTCGTAACTGCCATCAAATAGGTTTGCTACTTGTGCATCTGTAAATGTTGTCTCAATTGGACTATCAAGATATTGAGGTATTTCAGCACCTCCGTATACATAAATTGTTCCACTTGGGGTGTACGTAAATGTGATTACACCAGTGCTTGAGTTGTATGTATAATGTGTAGTCAAAAACTTTAAAACATCATTTTCATATACGACAATGTTTGATGGTTTTGGAGTATTTGAAATAGTTCTAGTAGTACCACTTCCAGTGATGGTATATTCACCAACATAATCCGGATTAAGCATTGGATACGTTTGTCCACCGTAAGATTTTAAGTGTCTAGTAGCAACAACAACCCATTTTTTATTAGCCGAATACATCGCATTATCAGTGTGATTAATATAAAGTTTTCTACCGCCAAATGGATTATTTGGCATTAGTACTTCATTATGTTTAATGTAGTTAGCCGAACTGACATCTAGTTTTCCAGCCAATGCCGTGTTCAGCCCATCCACCATATCCATGGTCGTTTTGAAGTAGTGAATGTCCCAGCTTACCCCATTAAAGCGGTAATACTCGGATTTAATTGTAGCCATAAACTACCTCCTATTATGATACTGATAGCGTCTTTAGGAATACGTCACCAGCGCCATGTGTTGCTGGGTTTGCTGTTGGTACTGAAGCACCAATCTCAGTCTTATTCTTTGCGTTAGCAATCACATAAGCACCTGCAATGGTTTGAGTATTGTTAGTGTTATAGTTTGCAGTTCCGCGTAATAATCCAATAGCAGCCATAATCATTGATAGATGTGCTGTAAGTGATTTAGCAGTTGTTGCTGCAGTCAATTCTGGCCATGTGTCATATGATGTATTTGCGTTATCTGCAGCAGCAGTATCCGCAAATTTGGACCATGCGATTGAACCTGCGAGCATAGCGTTTGTGACTCCGCCGGCACTAATTAAGAATTCATTACCGGTTCTAGTCAATCCACCGCCTGAAGCAGGTTTCACGGTGTCCGGTCTCCCTTGGTCAATCCAAGTTGTATCTGTTGAAGCATGGAAGTACCAGTCATTATATGTTTGTCCATTTTCGACGAATACATATGCACCTTTTGATGAATCAGCGTCAACACGTGTCCATGCACCAGCTGCAGCAACATAGATACCATTTTCAGATACGTTGGTTTGTTTCCAAACTAGAATACGATCGCCAGCAACCAAGGTGTATCCATCATGAGTGGTTAAACCAGATCGAGTAACGTTAATTGTAGTTGCGCATTTGACTGCTGCAACCGGACGCATACCAGCCATTACTTGAGCATCAACATAAGCTTTATTTGCAGCATGATGTCCTAGTGTTGGATCTCCAACGTTTATTAAGACTGCACTGTCAAAATTGACACTATCTAATCCACCAAAGGTTACTGTACCACCATCACTTAGAATGCTTGTTACATATAATGAAGCAATTTCAACGTTAGCCGAAAACTCAACAATGTCATTGAATGTGACTGCACCAAAAACTGTAGAACCACCTAATGGTTGGTTAAGTGGCAAATATGGCAAATCCGGAATCAAACTAGATGGAATCTTACTGTTTTCTACACCAAATCCAGTTGATGGATTCACTTTAACAAGTTTGTCAGCTTGGTTAAATAATGCTAAGTAAGTACTGATTGCGGTACGTTCATCTGCAGTCATTACTTTGTATGTCGCCGTTTCAACAATCAAGTCTGCACTTGTTTTGAAATAGTGTAAATGCCATGTGGTTCCATCAAAACGATGGTACTCTGACTTGTACAAACTCATTCTAATTCACTTCCTGTTCGACTACCGGTTTTAACCAATCTATTCTTCCATCGTTAAAAACTAGTTGATCCACACGAGTTTCTTTAGGTAGATAGTAAGGTACCATGAATTCTGTGTTAGGATCAATAACTTCTCCTGCTACGAACTCTTTAACTCGATTGGTTTCTTTGTTAACGACAAATTTGAATAGTTTGATTTTGGATAAGATGCCTGGCATTTCTTCAGAATCACGTACCATGGGGAGACCATTGTATGATCCATAAATAACAGGATTCTTATACTTTTTGCTTGTCTCAACTACAGCGAGCGGCATATCTGGAGATACGTATTTTTGTTCTAGCAACTCAACAAATGGAATCAGCTCAGCATAGTTTTGATTTTCTTTTACTTCGATGTTAATAAGTCTTTTCATAAGGGGATGCTCCTTCTACCGCTAATTCGGTGTCATCTTCGATTGGTGGATCTGTAGGTTCAATGTACTCACCATCCATTGAATCGACACTCAGTTCACCATCATTAGGTGAAGACATCATCATGAGCATTGATTCTTCTTCAGTAATAGTTTTGAACCATGTATTATAAATTGCGGGATTCGGTGTTTCTTCTCCCACACTTACTTCGAATTTTTGAATAGTTGTTCCTCCACCTCCAGAAACAGCGTTTCTAATTGGTGGACCTTTTTTTATGTCACCGCTCAATATGTCGGTTAGTAACTGCTTCTTGAAACCTAATTTGATTTGAACGTACTTCTTATTCTCTTCGTGAACATATGTCTTTTCTGACATAGGAATGTCTTTATATTCACCATTATCATCGTAGACTCGAAACATAGTATATAAATCAATTGACTCAAGATCGATTGTTGTTACAAGTTTGTCTTGAGTAATTATGATGTTCTCAACGTATCTGTTGTTCACTAACTCGTAAACAGCATCAAATTGAGCAGTGTATAAATAGTTAGATTCGAATATTTTTAACTTGACTGGAAATATGCGTTTATCATCGGGAGCGTATCCTTCGTATATCTCGTTGTCTGTACCAATCGAGTAAATCTTCGATGGCATGGCTGGACGAGGTTTAAAGGTCACCTCACTGCGTTTATGATAGGTTGCAGATACAGGTACTACTTTAAGATAGGTTGCGAATGCTGTGCACTGTTCACCAGTTGTATTTACCTGGTACATAACGCGTACTACAGTTCCTTCAGATAAGTTATTTGCATTACCTGCAGCTGCGGTTGCAGCAGTTAAATCAGGTGCTACATAACATACGTTGATACCGTATTGTTGAATCATAACAGTCTTTTTAATCAATGCTGATGCATACTCTCCATAAGTTACTTGAAGATATGTTAAACTGGATACTTTTCTTAGTGCGAATCCGGTTGGATAACCGTTTGGATCTGGAGTCTCAGCAGCAATAATAGATGCTCTGTTGGATGATAGTTGCGCGTTGTAATATCCCACATCACAGTCTTCCCATGAAGATTCATTCTCAATGGTCGCATGCGATATGGTTGCTTCAGTTGTGTTGTAAGTAATATCTGTAGATGTTTTTTCGTGGACAAAGTCCTTGAGTTTGATAGACACTCTATCTAAAGGCTGCTTCTTAAATTCAAAGACAATTTTATCGAGCACGACGTCGTAACTTGCAGACACATAGTAATTGAAATATGCTAGATACACTTTTAGAAATTGCTTCACATTGACTACTAGATACTGCTTTGAGTAATCAGCAATTACTAAGGTGCTTGTTGTATCTGAAGGGATTATGAATTCAAGTGGTACTTTGTTAATGAATGGATCTCTTGAATTCTTGATTTGATTAGTCACTTTTGTGATAATGCCTGTCCATGAGAAATCTGGAGACAGGTCGTTTGAGAAATCTAGAATGATATCGGTGTCTAGAATTGTTTTGAAGTCATCAATCTTAAACTCTATCTTTTCTGATTTAGTTGTTGAAGGGGAATCATTTTTGTAAAAGCCAGCATAGAATTGTCTACCTTTATCATCATTAATGACCGCAATCAATGGTCGAGTGAACTTGATGTCTGATTTGCCGATTAAGGATGTTGTGTCTGGATCGAAAACCCTTCGAGTGTTTGTGTATGTAATATTAGTGATGGTACCTAAATGCTCTCTACGACCATTTATGAGATTGTACCCTAGAACAGAAACATACATTAGTCAATCACCCATTTTCTGTAGCTGTAGGTAACTGTCCCCTCACCGGTTTTGTAAAGGGTGAAAGTCCCTTTTGGTACTATGATAAATGTATCTTGAGCATGATCGATGTAGTTATAACCGTTGCTAGAAATGCCAGCGTGAGTATATGTAACCTTCTTATTTTCAGCATCAATACTCAGAACTATTGATTCACCTAAAACAACATTCAACCAGACCTTTGATACTATATTTGAACCATCTGTTAGATTGATTGTGAAGGTATAACCTGTAGGCCCTGTGATAATAAGATTCACATAGATATCGTCCATGAGGGTGTTTTGGATGGAAACTGTAGTTGGATGAGTAGGAACTGTCCCAGACTCAATTTGATACCAATGTGTTAGTCTTGCCAGTGTGATTTTCTCGGAAATCACTTTGAATCTATCCATTTGTGTTTTAGGGATTGACTTGATCCAGACATCACAGAATAATGTTCGATTATTAACCGTATATTCTAAGATGAGTTTGGCTTTCCCATTCGAAGCAATGAAGTTTGCAAAGTTGGTATAAACGGTATAGGGATTACTATTGATTCCAAATATTGTTTGAAGGGTGATATCTTCAAAGGTAGATTCGAAATCTACTACAGCTTTGTTTTGAATTACTGGGTTAAAAGCAATCCCTAGACCTGTTACTTCGGTAATGATACAACCTTGGCCAACAAAATTGAATGATTCAGTTTTAGAAGCATTCCAAAGTTTAAATTGTCTCATATGAAACACCTCCTACATTTGTTTGGCTAATTCAAGATTGATTCTTCTCGTAAGATCCTTAACGTCAATTTGTTCTGCATAGTTTTGAATCACGACGTCAACTTGGATATTTCGATTTGAATTATCGTAATTTGTTGTGGTGGTCACATTGTTGTTTACGATAGTGTTTGCTACTGCATTATCTATAGTCTTATTCACCGTAGATGCATTATTGGTGGTGTTACCGGTTTTCACTGGTGCACCAGGGTTGGTTTGTAACTGGAGTTTAACTTTATCCAATTTGGATATGTTAATGCCTAATGCTCCCCCAATCGAATTGATTGAGTCTATTAGACCATTAATTAGATTGATAGCTCCGTTTACGAAATTTTCAATATGCTTTAAAGCTGGATTGAGAAACTCTACGGTAGAATTAAAGAATAATCTAAGTTGTTCTGATACCCATGTGATGACTCCACCCATGGCTTTTAATAACCAAATAACTGGACCAATTAATACTTGGAATACGCCAATCCACAATTTTATTCTGTTTAAAAGAGGAATCAGCATGAATGACAATAGTTGAATCAAAGGATTAATCAATACTGTGATATATGTAATTAATGGTCCTAAATAATCGCCAATTGCAGAAATTAATGGCATGATTGCCTGGAACAATGTCCCTAGTAAATCTCCAACCATTCCTAGGATTGGCATTAATGCACTCATCAATGTTTTTGCTAAGTTATTGATTGATTCTCTAAACTTCTCATTAGTTGCGTAGAGTGCAGAAATAACCGCTATAATACCTATAATCCAACCGATTACCGGAACCCCTGCAACCGCTCCTAGTAACCCGTTCAGCTTGCTTACACCGGAAATTAATGGTCCTAGTGAGGATACTAATTTACCAACGATCATTAAAACTGGTGCGAGAGCTGATACGATACCTAATATAACTGCTACAGTTGATTTAGTTCCTGTACTGAGACCACCAAACCATTCTGCAAGAGTTCTGATTGTTGGAACTACTTTGTCTTGAATGAATGAGGTTAGTTGTTGGAATAGCGGTAATAGTGAGATGGCCAACTGATTTTTAATCTCAATGAAGGATTGCTTAACGACGTTCCATTGATCGTCATACTCAGCTAGTGCTTTAACTTGATCGTTAGACATGTATCCAATAGCTTCAAATTCATCACTTAATTGCGTCAGTCCATCTGCTCCACCCTTTAATAAAGGAATAACTTTTGAACCAAGTCTATCCCCAAACAGTTCGTTTGCAAGATAAGCTTGTTCAGTTGCATCTGTCACTTGAGAGAGTTTTTGAATCATAATTTCGAAGTTCACATCCATACCCATGGATGCTTGTTCTGTTGTAAATCCTAATCTTTGCAAAGCTTCTGTAGATGCGTTAATTTCCCCCATGGCCATGCCAGCAAATGCAGCTTGAGTCTTTGATAGTGCAGTTGTTAGTGTGCCGTTATCTAGACCTAGTTGCTTTGAAATGTAACGCCATCTTTGAATAGCTTCAGCATTGAGATTAATTGATTGTGATAAATCATCGATCTCTGCAGCACTCGTGACTGTTGTATTGAATAAAGCAGTCATACCAGCAAGAGCAGCTGCGGATGCAGCCGATAATGCCATGAGTTTTTGTCCTGCTTGAGAAATAGAATCACCAACCGTCTTGAATTGGTTGGCTATTTGTTGAATTTTTAAATCGTTAATTTCTTGCATTCTACGTTTTAGTAGAACCAAGTTTGATTCTGATTTTAAGATTTCTTCTTGAAGTGTTTTGAACTGAGTAGTATTTACTTGACCAGAGGATTCTAATCGATCAAATTCAACTTTCATAAGTCTGATTTTATCAGTAGAGTCATTAATCGCTTTTTGAGCTTGTTTTTGGGTTTCAATAAATCGTGCATCGTCCCATTCAAGCTCTAATGATTTCTTTAATGAGTCTACAGTTTTACCGGTCTTATTTATCTCAGTATCGACTTTCTTCATTGATTTCAGAAATGAGTCTATATTGCCTTCAATTGGAATTGTAATACCGCTAATTTTAGTACTCATGGCTGAACCTCCTATCTGAAGAATGAATCAAAGTCTTCTGCAGTTGCTTCGTGTCTTTCAATACCCTTTTCATTTAATCTGTTTTTTTCTCTTTGACTCAATTCATTCAATCGATTTTGAATTGCAGTTTCAATGATTAAGGCGTTCAGATCGTGATTAGGTATAGTGGTTATCATTTCCCAAGGAAAACCCATTTTTAAAGCTGTTTGAATTCGCGCCAATACTTTTGATGGCTCGACTGGAACTGACGCATCACCGTTTTTAATGTTGTATAACTTACGATAATAATCCAATCGAGCATCTAGTTTTTTGAGGATACTTTCGCGTTTTCGGTGAGGACGATTTTTAGTTTCTCCATAATTGGAATTGGATTATCACCGAAGAGCATTGCGAACTCTGCGAATGATTCAAAATCGTCTGAATCAATGAAACAAAATAGAACTCTAAGCATCAAAGTTAAATGCTTGTTTAAATCGGAAACATCCTTGGATTTTAATGCCGTGGCCTGAACACGTTCAATAGCGACTAGTAAATCCATTTTTTCTACATCTTCAAATTGTTGTTCCCATTTTAGATGTGCTAATACGCTATTGTTAATTCTTACTTGAACGGTAGAATGCTTTGGGATGATTTTATTTTGTTCATCATCCCAAACCTTTTCTACTTTAGGTAAATTGACAATCATTTAGGTTAAACTGCTTTTGCTTTTGGCAATGCAAATGTAGTGCCAAAATTAGCGTAATCCGTGTTACCAGGCTTAACTGATTTACGCCATACTTTTGTTTTCATACCGTTTGAATCAACTTCATCTTCAAGACCAGTATTTGCTTTTAGATTCACTCCAAGGATAGTCAATGGCAATTCAAATGCAGCGAATACAGGGGATTCTTTGCTTTGTTCAAAACTTAAATCCGGTTTTTGAACGGTTACGTTATAAATCCACATCTTCCCTGTCTTGGTTTGACCATCAACATGAGAATAGATTTCAACATAAAGATGGATCTCTTTTGTTGATTGAACTGCAACCTCAGCAAGCCCACCGCCATCAACTTCAACAAGGAAACCTAAATCCTTTAATAGGTCTTCTGGATAAGTGACAAGTGATAGTGAACCTGTTAATCCTTGGTCAGCAAGGATTTCAAGAATAATTTCACCATCGCCATATAAATTTTGAGATGAAACATTTTTTTGAAGTGAAATTTTGTCTACATACGCGACGTCTTTAATTGTCGATGGAGTTGCAGCTAATGCATATTTGCACTCTTTAACGTTAAAGATTACTTCCTTTGTTTTAGCCATTAAAATTACCTCCCTATGGCGTTTTTAAATGCTTGGATGAGTCTTGGCTTAGCATTGTTAAATGCCTTGCGGATAAAGCCTTTATGCTTGCTATTCTTTCCATACTCAAGTAAGGAAGATAGCGGAACCATACGATTTTGATATCTAACTCTCTTAGTTGAACCAACATATCGCTTTTTAGTGTATGTTTTTCTATCCCACGAGTTTTTGATATGTTCACCTGCATGCTCCTTAAATGGGCTAACTCGTTCGAGTTCGTCTTCCATTTCTTTAGCTGCAGCATCAAGTCCTATTTCAACTTTTTTACCAACCATCATAATAATTTCTTTCTCTATTTTTTCCCATTGATTAATCCATTCTTGATTAGACGCCATAAGTATATCTACCTATAATCTCAGCTGAGTATGATTTGTCAGTTGGATCAATAACAGGTCCGTTAAATTCAAATGGGATTGAAGGAACATGATTAATGAGTTTGGCTGAATAGAGTTTGTAAAGTGTTCTAATAGTTGAAGGATTGTTTGAATAGAATCTAATGGTGAAATCGTTGTCTCGATAAAGTGGAATTCCATCACCATGGATGGAAGCCTTATCGTAATTAAATCTTTCAAGTACTACATATGTTTCTGGTTCTGGATTACTGGCCATGACGTCAACAAATATTGGCGCATGACTCGATAAATCTTTGAAAAGTTTAAAGAGGAAATCAGGATCGTCAAGCAATGGAATCAACTCCCTCAATTATGTCTTTGGTTTTTTGAACATTGAGTTTACGATATTCAGATGTTCTACCTTTTACGGTAGTTTTAATATCATAAACTTGGATACTGCCATCACTTTTAAAAGCCACATACGCTTCACCCTTATACGCTTTTTCACGAAGTTCAATTTGATTACTGTACAAAGTACCAACTGCTACTGCTTGCATCTGGGTAATAGTTCCCACGTTGGTGACTTCAGCAAACATTTTTCTTACCCCTGTAATAGTTTTAGTTCTAATCCCTGTATCCGGATTTTGAACATCATTTACTTGAAGTAGAAATATTGTTTTTGTTGTACATACACTCATGATGTCACCTGATCAGCAAGTACTTTTGTAATCAGTTTAAGTTTTTGAACGTTTGCTATATAGATTTGTGAAGTAGTCGATGTACCGGCAGCTAAAGGCAGATTGTCTTTAACATATAAACAAATGGTGATGAAACTGAGTTTCTTATTAATCACAACTTGTTCAGATACACCCGCACTCATCATGTCTTCTATGCCAGCTTCAACGAATCCACGCAAGACTGCGATTGAATCTAGATCGTTGCTGTCATATCCTACCGACATTGCGATATTGCTAATATTATCGTTAATAAATGTGGTTAATTCTGTACTCATATTTCATCACCTTTGCTTAATTAAATGTTAGGCTGTTGCCTTTTTGAAGAAAATGAACGGATTTGGATCAAGGACTTTACCATCACCCAATAGAGTGATTTTGTCTACGAATTCATCAGTTTCTTCATCAACATACTTGCGATATGTCATAGTTAAGTTACTGTTGAAATCGTATTCTGATAGGTCACCAAAGATGACGAAAAGTTGGTTTGCTGTTGCAGCATCAGCTGTTGGCAAAGAGTTTTCGAAAATTACTTCATGACCTAAAAGGATGTGTTTAGGTTTTCCATCAATGCCTTGAATTGTACGTGCAACCGGTTGTCCAGTTGTGTCTACTAAACTCATGACATATTTGAAGAATGTGTCTTGATGCATCAACCAGACTAAATCACGATCTAGGTATGCAGCAGGGATTTTCCCATAGCGTTCTACCCACCCAGCATAATTTAGTTGTGCGATGGTGGTTGCAACTTTTTGTGCGGATTGAATACGTGTATCAACGGTTAAACCAGTAGGTTGACCTAAACCAGTACCGCTGATTACAGCTGTTTCAATAGCTTTGATGATTGCTTTGACAATCTTGTCAGCGACAAGTTTTTCAAAGATTTCAAGTGAGTTTGTAGCAGTTTCTAGTGAAGTTGCCACTCTGACTTGAAGTTTATATGAACCGAATTCAACATGAGAGTTGAGGGTCATCTTTTGTCTATCAGACTTAGCATTTTCAGAAACCCATGATGCTACAGGGTTAACAGAGTTAATTGGGAATCTTGTTCCAGAAGGCAAATTGGTTTTGCTGATTCTAGCATAAATTCTTCCACTAACTGTTAACGTGTCAATGATTCTGTTTTGGATAGTGGTTGGAATTACAGCTGAGACATCAGATTGCATTGTGGTTGCATCTGCTCTGACTTCATCCAATACTGCGGAACGTTTTCCGGTTTGAATGTAAGCCATAAACGCTTGGCGGTATTCCATAGTAGAGAGCTTATCAGATGGATTCCCACTTCCTCCGCCTAAATCTGCTGCTCTAACTTGACCTTTTGTAATCGCAATTGGTTGAACTTCTGCAAGCTTCATCAAAGCTGCTCTTTCTTCCTTTTTGGTGTTGTACTCTTTTTCAAGAGTGTCCATCTTGGATCTGTTTTCTTCTTTAGAAACATCCAATCCGGAGATTTCAGTGTGAATCTCATTCATACGTTTTTCAATCGCGTTGATTCTTTCGAGTAAGTTCATATTATCCTCCTATAATCGATTTTGAACTTTAAACATAAGTTGTTTTTTTCTAGCTTCAGCGATCTGCACAACATTCCCCAATGCTGTTGACCTGGCATTCTCCAACGCCATCTTATCGTTTTCCAACGTGTCTGTGTTGCCTCTAGCATGTATTTCAGTATCTTCGTATGCAGGCCAATTAACAGCACTGATTTCGAAGATTTTAGAAATTTCTGTAATTCGTCTTCTTGGAGTATCTGTGTCAAGATCAGACCATTCGTCCTTATTGACTCTCATCCAAAACGACATTCCATCGATGTCTCCACGCTTAACCGCAGAATACAATGCAGCAGCTTCAGCATTATTTTCAATGTCTAGTTTTGTTCTAAAGTATAATCCCTTATCATCCAACTTAAGTTGTAATGAACTGTTTGCATTATTACGTCTAGATCTAGCCAATGAAATCTTTGATGCATCATGATTAACAAAGAATAAAACGTCACTTAACGCTTCATCTTTAATTGCACCTCTTGCAATTGTTTCTTGGAAATAATTGCCTATTTTTGTGGTTTGCTCGTACAATACGGCATAACCTTCAATAATATGTTCATTGTTTTCATCAGATGTTCTCAAATCTGTGATGATTGCTGAACGTAAAATCTTTTCATCATTTTTTCCCATCTTTGTTGGTCTCCTCTTTACCGTTTTGATATTCGTTTTGCTTATCTTTATCTACGAAGTTTAATGAGATTTGCTCTTTACCGCCATCAGGTTCATAGCCTGCAAGTTCTCTTTGTTCTGATCTGGATAGATAGCCACGTGGACCCAATTCTTTAATTAGATTCAATCTAGTTGTCATACTTAAGTGTTGGACCTTTCGGTCATAGATCTTTATTCGATTACCATGGTTAAATTCATTCACAGAGAATAAAGTTGATGTTGCAGCCTGTTCTAATGCATCTTGAATTGGTTCAATGCATTTTTGATAGAATGATGACCACTTATTTTCATCAGCATTACCTTGAATAATGGATAAATCCACACCAAATTCATTAATTATCTGAGATTCAAAAAATGATAGTGTATCTTTCTCAACAATCTTTGGATCAATCTGAACTGATTTAAAATCACCGGCAACATCTAACACACCTAAAGCTTTATCGCTTGAATTTAGTGTGCTCTCAAATTCTTCCTTGAATTTCTTTAACCCCTCTAAATCCGCCATTGATTTAGCCGTCAGTATACCTTTAATTGACATGGATGCTTTAATCGCTTTTGGTAATAATGTTTTTATTTCTTTCATTATTCCTAATGTTTCAAGCAACTCAGTTCGATTTTTGCTACCGAAGTAATAATCACTCGTGCCAAAGTGTTTTCTTACATGAATAATTTCATCATACGGAAACTTAAATTCACTACCGGATTCCATATGAAAAATAATGTAATGCTTGTTGTCAGATTCATTAAATACCATAGATTCATACATTGAATTGATTGGATAGATTGCAACCGTTCTAATGATTTGTCGACCATCAAGATATACTTCGATTTCTCTTTCTGGGTACCAATAGAAATTGGACTTAGTCTCTAATCTGTAGACTGACCAGTATAATAAATCTTTCATTGTCATTAGCGGATTAGGTCTTCTAGAAAACAATCTATTTAGGTCGTCAGTATTCGGTTTATATATAATCCCATTTTCGGAATCTGTAATCCTTACTGATTTTAAAGTCATCTTTGAAGCTTCATCAGCGATTGCGTGAATCGATGCTGCGACTAAGGTTGATTTATTAATATTCGCTCCATATAATCCAGATTGTGATTGATTAAATGAAATGCCGCTGCCTTTAGAAAGAGTTTTTTTGCCTAGTACTGAATTCCAAAAGTTTTGTAATATACCCATATTATTACCTCCTAATAAAGGCTTCCCATTCGCTAACATATTTAGATCGCACATGATACGCAATCATCATTGCTACCGCGCCATCTATTCTTACTCCGGTTCCTTGAACCTTTTTCGGCATTATTTGCCCTTGGTTATTCGTAATAACTCCAACATTCTTCAAGCACCATTTAGTTACCAGGTTGTTTTGATAGTTGACTTTGCCATCTTTCAAATCGGCACCTAAGCTTCTCATGGGTGTTGATAATGAAGCGAAATCCATGCGAACACGTTCCGGTACTTCATCACCAAATCTATCCTTCAAGTTATTCACATAGTCCTTGGCCATCCAGTTGTCATACCCATTTTTGAATGGTCTGACTTTGAATCTTTCCCAAAGTTCCCATTGATAACTAACGATAGCGTTTGTGTTTACTTCGTTACCTTCTACAATTCTGACTAAGCCATCACGTTGAAGTTGAAGATAATCCTTGTTTTCCGGATTAGTATTACTGTTTCTTGTTGCCTTCGATGATGGAACGAAATACATCACGTGTGTGTATTTAATACCATCTTTTTCGAATAGTGCACAAAATGCGGTTAAGTCTGTTGTTTCAGATATGTCAGTACCGCCAATATAGTATGAATTCTTGAACGATTCTAATTCGAACGTGTCCAGATTCCTTGATATTTCATCCTCAATTAGCCACCCAATAGAATTGCTTTGTTTGATGTTAAAGTCTTTGCAGAGGATCCATGGGCGGTCTTCTCTTTTGGTCCTTGCATCTTCAACTGCTTTTCGAAGGTAACTAATTGATTTAACTTCATGCAGCGATGGATTGGATTTCCACCATGAGGTTTCATCTTGAAATACCTCTTCTGTTGAATCTTGAGTATATAACCATGGTAGGAACGACTGATCGTCGAGTTCCTTTTTTAAAATGTGTCTAGCTTTGATTAATTCTTTATCCAAATAACCGTCATCGACAACGCCTTCAGTTGAAATTTGGATAATTAAGGTGTTGTTACCAATAGATGTCGATTGCCTAATAGCCATCGCAATCTCATTATCTTTCATTTCGTGGATCTCATCGATAGACGCTTTAGTGATATTGCGTCCTTCTTTATTCTTGGTTCGATCACTAATCTTGAAGATCCTCGAGTAAGATTTTCTATTGGTAATACCTTTTTGATTCTTCTTTGTGTACTTGCTACTAGGATCCATCATGATGCGTGCGTTATCTACTTCTTGATAGATCAGGTCAGCTTGTGAATCATCATTACTACTTACGCAGATGTCTTGCCCACCTGGACCAAAGAATAAATCAATCAGCAGATCGTCAGCAATCAATGTTGACTTGCCGTTTTTTCTTGCTACCAGGAGCAACGCTTCTTTAAATCGAAGTTCATCAGTTCCCGGAATGTAAAATGAATATATTACTTCAATAAATGCCTTTTGCCATTTCATGAACTTAATCAACTTGCCATGAAACTTATTCTTAGTTTGTCTGTGGAACTTTTGCCCAGCATCAATTCTGAAGTGAGCTTCTTTTGGACGATAATCGTAATACTCTAAATCCTCTAGCAGATTATTTAGGAGTGTTCTAACCTCATATCCAGCAATCCATCCACGATTAAAGATTGCATCATAATATTCTAGAAAGTATGATTTAACGCCATTGATCGTATTATTTGTTAGATCTATCTTGTTCATCTTTATACTCTTCTTTAAATGCTAAGAATTTATCATCTTCGTCAGTTAGATTAACCGCGTTTCCTAGAATCTTGTTTAATGCTAATGTCTGATTCTTATATGTTTCAAAGAGTTTAACCAGAAGCTTACCGCTTTCGGTTTGTCTTTGCAGATTCTTAAATTCTGAATGAGTAACGACCATGGGTAAGTTTTCTAATTCTTCGATTTTCTTTTTAGTGCTAATCATGTTTTCTAGAAAAGGAATATTGATTTCGTACAGATCTTCTTTATCAAATTTTTTAAATATCAGTCTATATGAATCTAAACTTTGCGCCATATCGAACATCTTCCTTTACTTTTTTTACTTTATAGGTTGTCTTCACAAAACCTCGACTTTTTCAAAGCTTTTTTCCGAATTTTTGGACCTCAGCGAGTTTTCCCTTTGGCTAGGGGTTGACAACAAACCTATTCAAACGGTTTCGATGGGGGGGTATACTGCTTGAACCAGTCATCAATGTACTTCGCCCAATCGTTTTTATATGTGAAGCGTTCATCATGAACACGTTCAAGTCTACTTAAACATTCTTCTTTGGTGACATCCATGAAGATAATCTCTGTTACCTTCAGTGTATCTATTAGTCTGTCTCTATCGAATGAGTTAGGATAACCGCCTATGATCCATGCTCTTCGCCACGCTCCATATCGAACCTTAACCATATCAAGCAGTGTGTCACGCATTCTGAATAGTACTTGTGTAGCAGCTTTGGTATTACGTGAGTACACAGGTTCTAATGTGATGGCTTCTTGTAGCTTGTCCAGATCAAGGACTATATCTGTGTAATACTTATTCTCTTTAACGAATGACGTCTTACCCGATAATGGTGGACCATACACTAAGATAACTTCTTTAGGTGTGTCATACCCAAAGCGTGTGTGCTCTTTATTGTGGCACTCATGACATATGACCTCTACATTCTCAATGTTGTATGCTAACTCTGGCTTGTTATAGTCATCATTCTTAAGGTACTTCTTATGGTGAACTTCAAGCTGTGATGTATCCGAATACACTCTATTGCATTTAGAACACATACCACCGGACTCAGTAATGACAACCTCTCTGAACTTGCGCCATGTTCTCGATGTATAGAACTTTGGATTGGTTGGCATTGTTAGAATCCTTCCATCTTAATTTTTTGAGCCTTTTCTTCCATTTGGAGACGTCTCTTCTTGATGTCTGTTTCGATTGGATTATCATCAAATGGTTTGACTTTATCTTTAGTGAAGTGTTTCAATAACCGCATTGCTGCATCGGCATCTGGCGGATACTTCTTACTGACTTTTACTTTTTGTATTGTGACATTACCATCTTCATCACTAGTTGTTGTCTCTTTAACTTCAGCTTCTTCTTCAGTGTAACCAAGAGCACGTTTAACAACTGCATTCTGAAGTTCTGGAATTAATTCTTGTTCTCGAAGAAACTTTCCGGAATCAATGATGTCTCGCAGTTCCTTGTAGTCTTTCTTATATTTTTCCCATGTGGGTTTTGTTATTTTTAACTTTTGAACTATTTGATATTCATAATTACCTTTCGCAATCCATGTCTTGATCTGTGGTAGGTATTTTTGAATTGTCGGCCACTTAGACTTAGCCACATGAATCACCTCGTAATTAATTGGTATGCAGTGCACATATCACACTTTTAACTTGGAAGTTTTAGGATGGCGATGATAGAGGTGCACTGCTGGCACAATTATATATGCGGTTTTTTAAATCGTAGAACAACCATCAAAAAAAACTTTTTTATATACGTAGTATATATATTTTTAACATTGGCAGTATTCCAATAAAAAACCCTTGATTTGGTTCAAATAGTTTATTTTTTTAGTGTGAAATTGGTTGATTTATGGATATTCTTTAACATGGATTTTAATTTTATGGAGCATGGTCAAAATGACTCACATGAAAAAAAGGTGAATAAAGATCGTGTAATTGAATTGTTCTAGTATGAGAGTGAATACACCATAATAATATAAATATTAGGTACGCTTCTCAAAAATACTAAAATACGGCATTTTGAAGAGTTACATGAAGAAATGAGCTATCTTTACTCATCTTTACTCGGAAGCAAACGATGGTCATCTGAGGTACCCCTCTTTTTACCCTGTAGTTAAAATATCCTTTTTTCTTACCAAAATAAATTTGTCATAAGTACTAGAACTGTTAAATTTTTATTTTAAACAATCCCAAATGCACTTCTTTCGATAGATAGGCTTTAAAATGGACCTTTACTCAATACCCAAAAATCAAAAAATTTAACGGCAAAAAAAATCCCGTGTATTTATAACCTTTTGATACAAAAAAAGAGTAACGATTTTTCGCTACTCTTAAATGATGTGTTTTATGATGTTGGAAAACGAGAATTCCCGGTAACGTACACGGATATTCTAGGTGTATCATTAGAAAACCATTGCCATGCCCACGCTTCATCAAAGTTCGTTTTTGAGATGGCTTCAAATTTCCATGCCATGTGATCTTCACTGTAAATAATTACCATTTGTCTATCCCATCCATCTCTAACAATGTCATGATCGTAGACTTCATTACCCACATAATCGTACTTTCCGGTAAATTGACAAACAGTTTCACCTTTGACTTCTACTTGAACCTCAGCCAGTGTTCTGTCTTTTGCTGCGTCGCTTCCATCTTCTAGAATGAAGTGTTTCTTGGAACCGTCTTTGAATTCAACATTAAAGTAAAATCCATAGACTACTTTGCCACTTTTAACTGAAATGGCTTTACACTTGTTGATTGCCATCGACGGTTTCCTTTTTAAGTTGAGCTTCTTCCAGTTTGGCTGCTTCATGAACAGCTTCAACGAATTCACTGAAGGTGATGTCCATTTTTAGTTTCATCCATACCTTCCTAAGTTGCTTACGGTTACTGTTTTTATATCTAGCCAGTGTGAACGGCTGTTTTTTTGGTATCATTCTTTCGCTCCTCCATGAGCTTATTTTCTAAAGTTTCTTCGACTTTTTTGGCGAAATACAAAGTATCCCGTTTAATGACTTCTTTTTCAAGTTCCTTTGCTGCTTCAACAATGGCTTTGATGTATTTAGTATCATTGACATCGTTTGTACATGTAGTTGGTTTGAAATAGTTGCTACAATAACCACTAATTCTTGCAACTAAACCATTAATGTTAATCTTTGTTTCCATTTCAGCGTCTTTAATAAGACCCATTATTCATTCCCCCATACTGACATCATGTTCTGTGGTGCTCTTTTTAACGGATAAAAACTTTCTTCACCATCATAAAACACTTGATAATCACTAAGCTCTTTCGGCTTATCGAATGCTTTAAGATTTTCAATGTACATTGCCCAAACTTGAAATTTACCATTATGAGAGTATCTTGATAAATCTTTGAGGGTTATCCACGCTTTTTGTAAATCAAAGTCTTCATCGATTTCGATATCATCATATATGTTGCCATTTTTATCTTGCTTATCAACTAAATCATAAACATAACGTATTTTATTCAAATCAAACTGTGCTACAACATATCCGTTAATAATATCAAATCCATCAACAATGGGATCAGGACTTAAATAAAATCTTGGTGTTTTTGGATATTGATTTAAGATATCATTTTGGGTTTTATGTAAAAAGTCTTTTGCTTTGGTGCAGTATATCAAAGCTTTAACTGTTTCACCTTTTGTAATTGCTTCCCATACCCAATTTGGTATAATCTTTCGAATCTCAAGTGTCTTTTTACCGATTAGGATATTATAGACGTACTGTGATCGGATGCTAATCAATAGATATTTAGTCATTTTAGTTCTCCTAAAATATCTAGATCAAATTCACTTTCAATAAAATCAACAGCTAAATCGTGGTTTATTCCGTTTCCTAAACTGTTATAAATATGGATAAATTCTTCTGTGTTGAAAGTAGTTCCACAAAAATTATTAAATCCTTGTTGATTAAATTCCTTTGCAACTGGTGATATTTGTGCCTTCCCGCAATCTCTTGAAAGCCATTTCACCATTTTAATGTGAACGTCTTTTCTATCATTACAGTCATCTAAAATGAAATAACTATTAGTTTTTGGCACTGCTATAAACTCGTTATCATCATTCAAAAATGGTTTATTGAAAATTTGTCTATTAGCGTTTTTTCCAATGTAGCTTACGCTATATGCTGTTATCAATTCATCTAGTAATAGTTTATCTATCATTTTATTCCACCCTTTTGAAAATTCTTAATGTCTGGTAAATTCAAATCACCATTTAACAATTCTTCAAATTGTCTAAAACTGATTTTGGATACATCAACACCATAAACTTCACAAATCTCACCAAAATCGTATAAAACATAATCAACTTTGTTTTGCATCTCTTTTAGTTCTTCTTTTGAGATACCAAAATAATCATCATCATATCTTTCACTGTAACCATTAAAAAGTCCATGATCGACTATAATTCGATTTTGTCTTTCAAGTTCATGAATGAAGTCTTTCCAGTCACAAAGTTGTGGTTTTAATTCAGTATATATGAATCCTTTACCACCAATCGTGAAGTTTATTTCTGGTTCATCTTGATAAAATCCTTGGCCAGCTTTGATTGCGTTTAATCTTAAATCGAGAAACTCAACATTTTCAGTAAATTCTGTATTCATTCCAATTCTTTTTGCTTCCCTAACATTTGAAGCAATCACGATGTTTGTATAGTCAGATTTCTTGCCTTGAACGGTGTAGAATTTATTCATTCTTCAAACCCTCAGATCTTCGAAACCAAATGTTTTGATAAACGACTTTTGATTTTCTTCAAATCTTTTCTTTCTCCAATGATAAATGCTCTAATTCTTCTTTTAGAGCGTTTCTTTGCGAACTTGTAATAGTTTTTTTCTGTTTTTGTCATGATAGGTCCTCCTTACAAGGCATTTTAGTATAAACGCTTCTTAAACATTTTCCATCATAGTAATGGTTGTGCCCACACGCTTGGTCACCATCCCTAATTAGTTCTGATTGCAGCAGCAACATGACATACATTCCAACTTTTAGTGTGATTTCTTTTGGTTCATCAAAATGTTCAAATTTTAGTTCAGAATATATTGTCTTCCCGTTGCGGTTTTGAGTCATAAATGGGGTTGGTCGGTCCATATCAGCTAGTTTTTTATGGATAAATATTTTCTTCCCACCCCAAATGTTATATCCGGTAACTTTTATCTTCATGGCATGTTTCTTCGAACGTAGAGATCATAACCTTCAGATAATAGTTTTGTTCTCTCAGCCATGGACAATGATTTTAGATAAGACACAATTTCTAGTCCTTTTTCTGGTTGAATCAGATTGTCGTAATTCTCAGCTATGTACCATTCAGTCCATTCAAGGTTAGCATCTTCATATGCAACTTCTTCGAGGATATTGTGGATGCCACACTGAGTATTTTCTTCATAGCAGTCAGCAATTTTTTTTACCATTAAGTCACGTCTTTCTAGTTTCATTGCGAAAGCACCTAAAATGAATAATGCAATTACCAACAAGGTAATGAGTGCTGCGATTAAATTATTTTTCATGGGTTTACCTCCTTGTAAACTTTAATTGTTCTAATTTTCTTTCCTGCTTTTTCTACCGTGTAGATTTCAACATCAACGGGGTAATTTGATGGTTCATTGGTTTTAAAGTCAATGACACCACGATCATGATTGTACCCATGGACAAAACCAATGGCTGTGTCAATATTTGGTAATTCTTCTGCTAGAACTTCAGGATTATACTTCGTAATCATTTGTTTTGATGTTACATAAGTGACTACTTTTTTCTTAATTACAATGATGTCACAGGCTGAGCATAGATCTTCTTCTACCCACCAACATCCTTCAGGACAAGCCCTATTTTGTGTGCAGCCGCATACTCTGCATTTTTGTTGTGATTTCATTTTTACTAGCCCTTTCTATTTCAATGATATCGTTCAGTTCAAGAGGTATAAGGTGAATTGTGTATCGAGTTCCCCCATGGGAGAAATATTCCTTCTTCCCATGGGTTAGTTTCGATATTAGGCTATGTGCTGTCTTGTTTTTTAGTCCGAACAATTCCGCAAATTCAGCCACATTATCACAAGTACCTCTACACATTTCGGTCTCGTCATAAATAGATATCAGATACTGCTCTTTATAATACCGAGACGCCATGGTATACCTCCGTTAAATGGTTTTTGTACCTTCGATAAATAGTTTTGTTTCTTCCGCAATGATTTCACTAGTCAATTTTTTGACTTCATCGTTGATGTGATACTTTAATTCACGGAGGTATTCTTTTCTAAGAACATCAAGCATTGATGTATCAGGAGAGAATCTTATTCTATATTCCGCCATGATAGGTTTTTGTTCCGGATTAGGAGCAGTTTCAAATGGATTTGGTTCATCTTTCTTTTTTAGCGGTGTTTCGTTTAATTCTTCATAGCCATCTGGTAATTCATCAGCTATTTCAGTGTTTACAGTTGATGGCTTTAAAACTTCAGCAATCACATTTTTTAGTTCAGCTTTACCTTCACCAGTAAAACCTATAGGCTTTGTAACTTCTTCAATTACTTTTGCTACTTCTAATTCTTGGTCTTTAGGTACTACAGTAGCGATAGTAACCTTCTTGTTGTACTTTCTTTTTGGTTTTTGTTCGGAAATTTCGGCTTTTTGTTCGGAAATTTCTGCATATCGAATATGCGCTTTTGGATTATTAGTAATTCCATAGAGGATATTTCTAACTGTACCAATCTTTAAACCTAATTCTTCTGCGCAGGCAACTGCACTCTTAAATCGTCTTACTTCTTTGTTTGTTTCTGGGTTATACTGAATTACTTGAGTAGCCACTTTACCGCCTCCTTTATTAGCTTGTTTTGGCTTTTTACTTTTTTCTAGTTTAATCACTTCAAATGATGTATTTCCTATGACGACAGACTGTTGAATTCTTGGTGGTTTTTCTTTGTCCTTACAAAGTCTACTCCACATAGTATTCAAAACACCTTCTGTTAGGTTTAGTTTTTTATGAGTTTCTTTGTCATCATAAAGAAGTCTTTTAACTACTTTACGTTCTACTTTTTTCTTGTAAAGTAGTGTATGCAATCTTTCATAAAAAGCAGATATTTCTTCTTTTCGTTTTGAATCCATATGAACCCCCTTATTTCATAAACACCAACCAATGGGTTTTATCCCTCTTGTCACCTAAGATGTCAGGTTGAATCTCTAATTTCCTACCATCACACAAGATGGTCTCTTCTCTTCTGATGTCCATGTAAATGACATCATCACGATTCTTGTTGAACCAAAACATTTTGGACCCACAACAAACATCTAAGACTGTTTTGTTTGAATCGATCATGATGGTTGCACCTGGATGCTATCCTTAACACCCTCGAACCAATCTTTTACATAGTTCGCTATGTTGGCTGGATCTTGATTGTTTGTACTTCTACATTGGGTGATTTGACCATTCTTGATTTCGACTGTATAGTACGGTGAGTCTTCATAGCCTATTTTTCTTAAAAACAAAATGGTTGTTTCAAGTAAGCCCATCCGGTTGATGTACGAATAAACACAGTGGTTCAATGTTTTTCCTTCGATGAGTAAATCTTCTTTACTGGTAGGTGCTACTAGCACATATGTATCATCGATTTGAACATGAAGATTCTTATTGAAATCGAATAGTATTGCTAATCCTTGTTCAGCTTTCTTTGCTCTTTCTTTGGCAGCCTTTTCTTGTCTTGCTTCAATTTGTCTTCGTTGACGTCTTTGTTTATTCAGTAGTTTTGTTAATCTATCTTGCTCGATTATGTATTGATTATGTTGTTCCTCTAAAGGTAATGTTGCTTGCCATGAATTGAACATTTTAGTTACAAGTTCCATTTTCAAATCATATGGATTGATTGTGTTAAATACATCGACCATGGCATTCTCTAGGGTTTCGGGAAAACAGTACTTATCCTTGGCCAAGTTTAACTTGTATTTTTCCATAATAAGCAAATACACATAATAAACTTTAATAAACGGATGTTTAGGAAAAATTGTATTTTTACTCTTTCTTCTACTTATGTACTTTAAGAATCTATCCCTTTTGATCTCTGGATGTTTCTCTAATAGTTTTAACCAGTTCATTTCATGATGATAGTCGTTAGTTATCCATAACCCGCCATCCAGGTATATGAATTCAGGATCTTCTAAGCCAATTTTTCTACACTTCATAATTCGATTCCAGTTATCTAGACCATTCTTTGTTTTTTTGAAAAAGTCTTGATATTTACTGAAGACTTTAAAGTCCATTAAGGTACTTGTTCTGTGTACCTCATCAGCCAATCGATGGAAGCCACCCTTGATGAGCATTTCAACTTGCCAAAGATACTGTTTGTTAAACCTGTTTTCAATCATGTGATACCAATTGAGCATTTTGAATATTGAAAAATCAATGTACTTATATTCTGGAAACTGCTTAATCAGATTGACATCATCTGGATGAGGTGTCACAGCTTGTGAGTCAGGTTTAGGATATGAATATTCACCGTATCCAGTTGAAGACCTGACATACAACGTTACCCCAGTGTTTTTAAAATCAACTGCCCTATAATGATGCATCTCGTTATTATCGGTAGCAAATAAAACAATTGAATTGCCGGATACAAGTCTTATCCAATCCCTATTTTCAATTGTCACGATACCTAGTTTTGGTTTTTCATTTTTGAAATCATATGTGTGCAGAATACTATCATAAAAATACCAGTGATAATAACCTTTGGTAGGTTGTTCCTTTCGCTTAATGTAGTTTTCATTTAAGTACTTCATCAACGCATCTGGTTTGTCAGTAATATCCATGAAGTCTTTCTTATGAGCCCAAAAGTGTTTCGGCATTTCTCTGTAGTAGTCTTCAAAATCAGCTAATTGATCGTTGTTTAAATTTATGAATACTTCCCTAATCTTCGAAATCAAGGGCAAAGAGTCCTTCATTTAAATCATTCTCCCTTGCGTTAAATTTCTTGTTTTGAATTTCTTCAAGCTTCTTCTTTTGATCGATTACTGGTTCAGGTGCTTTAACTACTTTTTCTTTTGATTTCTTTACAGGCTTTTCAACTACAGTCTTAATTGGTTTTTCAACGACCGGTTTAACAACTTTTTCTTTCTTTGGTTTAGTTGGCTTTTCGGTTTCACATTCATCATCACTGCACTCTTCAGCGTCTTCGATGTCATCAGTGTTGGTTACAGGCTTAGCTTGGATCTCCTTCTTACCCATTTCTTTATTGATAACTTCGTTTGTCTCAATGAAATAGTGAATAGCCCAACCGTAAATTACATCGTCCGGTAATGCACCGTTTGTGCCACCTAATTCTTTTTTGGCTTGAAAGAAGATATAATCCCACATGCTTTGATAACTCTTCTTATTTTCTTCCATGGTGTCAATGGCAATCTTTAGTTGAGAATCCGTTTCAGTCTTGCTCAATAAATATTGCTTGATTACTTCAATCGCTTTTGCTTCGTATTTTTTATCCATTTGTATCAATCCTCCATGATGTTTAATGGCTTTCTGTTTTTGGTACATGTAATTGATGTAAAGCACTTCTTTTACCTCGTGAACACAAGCTATGTTAATGACACGCTTTGTGTTCTGAATAACTACTTTGAAAAAGTCTTTGTAGGTTTCATTCGATTGGATGCTGTCAATATCAGATATCGCAGCATCAATCTTTAGATTCTTGAGATACTGTGCCAACTCGCTGTTATCAAAGTTATCCTTCGTGTATTTTTGCGAGTTGCAATAGGGTGGGTCGTTGTAAATGAACTTTGGATCATTACGGAATCGGAGTGCTGTCATTTCGATAAATAGTTTGTAATCCATGCAGTAGAGCTGAACATTTTTGAGTAAGAAGTGAATATCCCAGATTTGTTGTTTATCGAAGGATATTTTTTCTTTCTTTCCCCATGGTACGTTAAATTCACCTTTTGAATTCTCACGATATAGACCATTGAAACCTGCCTTCATGAGAAACCAGAATCTTATCCAATAACGGTTTGCATGCTTCAAATCATAGTCATTGAATGTCATCTTATCGATGTTGTATTGCTTCCTTGTCTTGTAATAATTCAGTTCCTTTTCGGCCATGGTCATTGAGTTGTACCAGTCGCATGTTTCATTTAGAATTTTAATCGCGTGTTCTGGAACCATCTGCAGCGTCCGATAGAAGGAATAGATGCCTATGTTGATATCATTCACAATATAATGCTTGTATTTGCCATCTTGAATCAACCTAAATAGAACTACTGCAGATCCCAAGAATGGTTCTATGTAAACGTCAGTGTATTTGAAATGCTCAAATAGTGCTGATGTGAGTTTTGCTTTACTGCCTGCCCATCTAAAAGGGGCGGTTATTTTTTTCATGTTTATCATCCAATCTAAGACGTCTGTAGATTGTCCTTTCAGATAACCTCAATTTGATTGAGATTTTCCGGATCGAATATCCTTTACTTCTTAGCATTTTAATTTTGTCAATATCTACAATAATCCTTGTCATGCTATCGAGATTCTGACAATTCAATTTCTTGACAGAGTTCCAGAATGCGGCTAATTAATCTTTTCGAATCTACAGGATTGTTATTTTTTGAATACAATTCTTCAAGTGCTCTAGTTGAATAGTTAGACGTCATGATGGTTAGTTTGTTATTTGTAAGTCTACTTTGCAGTACTGGCATTAATACTTCGATGCGGAACCATTCTGATCTGTATTCAGCACCTATATCATCAATGACCAACACTGGAGCATCCCGTAAATCTCTCATGATGTTTTCAAGGTTCGCGAAATTCTTGGCTTGTGAGACTAGTGATGGTGCGAATACGAACACCCCACCAATACCTATGTCAGCAAGCTCATTGGTGATTGCGTTTGCTAAGAATGTTTTACCAATTTGATAGTCTTTCGAATGGATGTATAACCCTAGATTGAACTTCTTGTCTTTATCTGATGCCTTTAAATTCGCTTTAGCCGTGTTTATAACTTGAATTGCGAGTTTGTACGCTTCTTTGCGTCTAGGGTTGTCTTGATGGAAATTCTTAAGGGATGCGGTGAAATCTCTTGAGTCTTCACCTTTGATTGAGAATAACTTTTGACGCTGACTCTTAATGTTTTGTTCTACAGTTGGTTTGTATACAAGTTGCCAGTAAGGTTCTGTGTTGATCGTCAGTTGGTAACCAGGGAACGAACTTTTTTTGTAGTCTCTAAAAACTTGATAAACCATCAGAGCCTTTTCTTTTGAATCTCCAATATCAAGACTCGAAAGCTCTGAAGTACTCATGAATTTAACTAGATCCTCGATCTCGTCTAGGGATGTAAGCTTCTTTAGTTCCGGATTCAATGACATGAGGTTGTTCCTTATCCTTTCTATTCATTTCCCAAGTAATCATTTTTTGTTTCCAATTTTGTACAGGCGTACCTTGTGAATCAATCCATTTGCCAACACTGAAGAAATCATAAAACTCTTTTGGATTAACTTTGTTGCCACGTTCTGCAGCATACTTAATAACTTCTTCTAGCGTCGGTGGTACAAATGGTTTTGTTGTTCGAGGTTTTCTTGTTTTCTTAAGAGGTTCTAATGTTTCTTCCTTTTTAAATCCTTCTTCATAATTAAATATATTAGGTATAGTATTAGGTACAGGTACAGGTTTAGAACCGTATCGATACCGTATCGATACCGTATCATTTTCTTTGTAGTTTTTATACAAATCTAAGACAAAATCTTTTAATTCTAAGTCCTTAATTTTGTTGATGTAACTCATTAGTGAAGACTCGAATTTTGGCGATTTAGTCCAGTTATACTTAAACCAGTTATGAATGAAGAGTTCCATTGTTTTAGCATTGTACGTAATAAGTCGATGCAATGTCGTAAACCTATATATTAAGTTTTTTATGGTCTCAATGTTATATCCTAAATCATCACTTAATTGCTTATAACTTATCTCATATACCCCAGATAAGTTGCCATAAGGACTAGTTAAGCAGTACATCCAGAACAACTTATCTTCTGGTGTAAAGTCCCCTTGGACCTTAGGATCTCTCCATAAATTTGAATCAACATTCCGAATTGCCATGATTATTTACCCTTCTTTTTCTTGTGTGGAGCGCCTATGAAAATGGCTGCTCTTTCTTTTTGTGCATCATCTATGTCCCACATGACGTATCTTTGAGAGACTAAGATATCATCATGGTTGTACATCTTTGTTAATGTTTGCCATGAACCGCCGTTTTTGATGAACATATAACCAAATGTTTTTCTAAGGCTATGTACACCAAATATAAACCCTATACCAATCGCTTTCGATGCGTCTTTTACGATAAAGTATGCTTGTTGTCTAGTAATTGGTAGGGCGTAGTCTTTACCATTTTGTATAGTCTTTTGACCCATAAACATATAATCAAACTGTGATAGATTGTTACGCTTCACATACTCTAGAATGTCCCTGTGAAGCTCGTTGTTCATTCTAAAATTTTGTGCCTTACCAGTCTTATTCTCAATGATGGATACATAACCGTTAATGAGATCCATGACTCTTAATTGAAGCAAATCTTCTGCTCTAAACGCGGTGTTGAATCCGATTAGGCACAACATCCAGTTACGGTCAGCCTGGTACTTCTTTACAGGTGTTTTGGCTAGTTCCTTTTGTTTCAATAAATGAAGCATGAAGGACTCTAGCTGTTTGGGGTCCTTTATAGGCCATGTTTCCTTTTGACCCCCGTACTTCTTAACTCGTCTCATGGTCCCTCCTAAAATGGTATTGATGCATGATGATTGATATTTTTTATATGCTCATTCTTCAATTGAATGAATTTGAGAGGCACTTTGATGTATCGAGGATCTACGTAGTTGAATGTATCTGCAAATCCTTCTACTCTGTATGTGCCGTTTTTATATTTTTGAGTAATGAATATTTTTCCCACAATTAAGCCTAAACCATTGATTGATACAGTTTTAAAACTCGTTAAATCGGTTTTAAACTGTTTGAATGTGTTTCTAGTGTAATTATTAACCTTTGTATTGTCTCGACTTAATTTGACCGATTTCTTTGTTTCATAGATGTATGCTACTGATGGTACTTTGATATCTGCACTGATAGATAGTTTCTTAATCCCTAACCTAAATAATTTCATTGACGTAATTTTGTCTACAGGGATTAAATAGGCTGTCATTCGATTTGACTCCTTGGAATAATAATGACTGGTCCTACTGCGTCAATGTCATACTTAATCGCTGCGAGCATGTTAGGTCTCATTTGTAAATAGAGTCCTTCTTCATTGACGATTACTACCTTACCTGTTAAATCAGATTCATGAGGATATATTTCAATGTGTCCTCTAACAGCAGTTTGTAATTCGTTTAGAGTAAAGACTTTGCCATTGGCAGGTTTAAATTCTTCTTCAGTGCATTTACCAGATTCGGAGATCAGAACACCAACCTCTAAATCTTTGATTCTGTTTATTGCTTCAGGGTTATTAAAATTGTGCTTGTTCATTTAGCGTCTCCTTTGGTCTGAATTTTCGATTGCAATTTTCTATGTGAGATACGATTTCTAGATTTGATACAGCGTTGTTTCTCTTGTTTCGATTAATATGATCGATAGACAGTCCATGTTCATTGAGACTGTCAATATTTGTTAGGTCTTTGCCGTTAACATCACCAAAGTGTTTGACAACTGCAATATGGGTGAATACATGCTTCTTATTAATCTTGACGCGCATATAACCCCAGTTGTTAGGTGCTTGTTTCATAATTCTTGTTCTAAGAATGGAGTACCATCTGCCGTAATTACTCAGTAGGTGTTTATCGCCAACAAACTTCCATACTTCACCTTTTTTATTGCGTATATTTTGAGGTTTACAAGGCTTTTCGTTTTGCATGATTAAATACTCCCACAACTACTAGACTGACTAGTAGAACGATATTGATGATGGATAATGTAAAGATACTCATAGAAATTCCACCTTTAGTTGTTCTGTTCTAAAGTAATAACTGATATGTTTTTCTGAAATATCAACTTCAACTAATACAAATTCATCACCATCTACTTTGACTATTTCAAAGCCCATAATGACACCTTCCATGCCTGGAACAATACCGGCATCAATCATTGTTGGTTCATCGACTTTTTGAACGGTTACTATTGAACCTATTCTTGCAAGTGTTTCCCATTTATTGCCGTTATATATTTTCATTTCTACGTTTTTCATTTACGTTTAGTCTCCTTTACCCAGTACCTTCTAATTTCTTTTTCCAATGGTTTATTTTGGAAGTTACGGTCCTTCATCCAATAATTCAGAATTACATAACCAATAGCTTCGTTCATGGTTGCTGAATTACTATTTACACGGCAGCCTATTTTAGTGCCTTCAATGATTAAAGTTTCATCGATAGGCCATCCAGTTTCTTCATCGATTTCAATGATGTAATCATAGTTGTATATGCCCATGACACTTCCTAGAAATAGTTTTAACTGTGCTAGAACTTCGACTTTTTTATTCTTGTAAAATTCTTTGCGTTTAAGGACTAGTGATGATTCATGCTTCTTTTCTTGTTCAGTCATTTTTCTTCACGCGCTTTCTTTTGGTATCTTCAGTGGTTTTAAAGTACTGATCGATGTAACCTAATTCTTTTGCAAATTCTCTGAGTTGATTCACTAACCAGTGATTAATGTCTGTGAACCCTTTAGCCTTCAAATTCTCGGGTGATAAGAGCGTTTTGTAAGCCCTTGGTAGTTTGCAGTGAAGGTGATAGAACGGATAGTCTGCAGGAACAGAGAAGCGTGTATTTTTTGGTACGAGCTGCAACTCTTCCTTTTCCCAAATCCATAAACGTTTTGCACCGGTGACATTCTCAATTTGTTTGAGCAGCACTGGTACTGGTAGGACTTCATCGTTCTCAATGAGTGAAACGATCATTGTGTTTGTTCCGAGTTTGTTTGCGAAATCGGATTGTTTCATTCCTAAATCTTTTCTGATTACTTTTAACTTACTCATGCTTTCACCTCGAAGTCTGGCTTCCCTGGATATGTTTGGTTTAAATATGCTGTGATTGAACCGAGTGTATCTTCTTTCAAACTGTTTTTGATTCTCCAAAGCTTGTAGTTGTCTACTTCGGACTCGTCAATGCTTAGGTCAAGTGATTCAACCATTTTCGGTAGGATACCCAACGCTAGCAATCTATTTCTTGTTCCTTCGATAATGGAATCAATTTCACCTTTTTTAGCTGCTTCCGAGATACGGTTACTAGCTAAAAGTTTGTAAAATAAAACAACCTCAAATTGACGTTTTCTGCATGACGCAATAGTCTCCGTGATTTGGGTTGTTAAAATATCTTTTTCTTGTTTATTCATATGTGGTACCATCCTTTTCTTAGCGACTTCCAAACGCTAGTTTTTTAAATTATTTTTACTTCTAATAAGTTCATCGATGTCGTAATCTTCAAGAATCTGATTGAAGAAGTTAATCAAGTCATCTAGAGGATCTTCGACTTCTTTTTTCTTTTTACTTTCTTTAACTTGAACATTCATTTTTGATGCTTGTCCCATATTAGTTGTTGCCTTTATCAATAAACAATTCTGAAAACAAATGTTCAATTTGAACTTTTCCTTTAAGGATGTTCACAATCTGTGAGGCTTCATTTACAGTGAACTGTGTTTTACCGTTCATTTTTTTATGCATCGTAGTGATGTTGATTCCTAGAAGCTCTGCCATTTTTTTATGCGTAATTCCTTCTCTTGCCATTTCGGCTTCAAGGTTTTTGTACGTCGTTTTTCCCATTGTATTCCTCCTTTTGTATACGTTGTGCCGTATATTTTTGATTTCATTATATACGGTGAGCCGTCCATTGTCAACGATATATCGTATTTTTTTTGCGTTTTGGCTATTTATATATACAATTTGTCGTATACTATTTGCTTTTTAGCATTCAAATAGTGCATAATATATACGTAAGGGGGATTACACGATGAACAGAGAAGATTTATTAAAGGAGCACATTCTTAAAAAATATAAAAGCGTTAGAGCGTTTTCTATGGATGCCAATATTCCATATACAACCATGGCCACATTGTTGAAAAGCGACATTGGTAAAGCTAAGATTCCTACTTTGATAAGAATATGCGATACTCTTGGTATTGACATTTCTTCATTAATTAACGGTACGATTAAAGAGATAAAAGATTTAGTAAGTCCGCAACAGGTTTTTTTAGAAAAGTATCACAAGCTTAACTTTTTAGGCAAAGCGCGCGTTGAATCATATATAGATGGTTTGCTTAATTCCGAAACATATACTGATAGAGATTGAAGGTTAAATTATGAGTAATCAAATTAATGTCGCTGCTTACGTTCGTTATTCATCTGAGAATCAAAGAGATGGATATTCAATAGAAGCACAAAAAAACGCAATACAAGAATATTGCGCGCGAAATAACTATAGATTGGTTTCATGGTACATTGATGAAGCTCTATCTGGTAGAACAGACGATCGTGAAGAATTCCAAAAAGCGATTGAAGATTCTGATAAGAAATTGTTTGAGGTTCTAGTCGTTCACAAGCTGGATAGATTTGCTCGTAATAGATACGACTCTATTCATTATCGTAGAGAATTAAAAAAACATGGGGTAAGATTAGAGTCCGTATTAGAAAAGATTGATGATAACAACCCAGAAGATATTATTCTTCTATCGGTTTTAGAAGGTATGAATGAGTACTATTCAAAGAATTTATCAAGAGAGGTAAGAAAAGGTCTCATGGCTGCTGCGAAACAAGGAAAAACGACTGGCGGTATTACTCCATACGGGTACAAGCCTAATCCACTAACAAAGAAACTTGAAATAGTTGAATCTGAAGCAACGGTCATCCGTGAGATGTTCAATAAGTACAACAACGGAATGTCCATGGTTGAAATTGCAGAATGGCTTGAATCAATTGGAGTAAAGTCAAGAGTAGCTGGAAAAAAGGTAACCATCCGTGGTGTTTATTCGATGCTTACTAATTTAAAGTACGTGGGCACATACGTATATAATGCGTATCGAAACTATGATTATAGGAGCAAGAAACAAGAGACTGTAGTTGTTGAAAATGCTATCGAACCAATTATCTCAAAACACGTATTTGATAAAGCTCAACAAAGGATTGAGAACATTCAGCGGGGACAATATACTCGACGATCTAAACAGGTTTATTTATTGTCTGGAATCATTGTTGATGGTAAAGACGGCATTGCATATCGTGGGAAGTCAATGCAGAAGGTTAAAAACGGCAAGTCATACAATTATTCATACTATGCAAAATCCGGAGTTAACAAGGGTATTGAAAAGTTGCCAAAGGAACTATTCGAACTTCGTATCACTGAAATTCTGAAACAAGTCGTTTTCTCTGACAACGGGTTAGAGTTGCTGAGACCAAAAATCGAATCATCACTACAAAATAAAAAACCTCCAACAAAGTCAGAGGTTATTGAACTCGAGAAAGAAATTAAAAATGCCAACGTGCAGTTGAATAGATTACTCGACTTATATTTGGATGGTAGCCTTGATAAAGAAGCGTTTAAAATAAAAAGAAGCGCTCTTAACGAACGCATCTCTTTCTTTCAATCCGAACTCAATAAGAAATCAACAATTACTAAAGTCAGCGCTAATGACATACTGAAGACCTATAAAAAGATCGGGATGTTGTTTGATGTAGAGGGAGTCGACACCTTACAAAAGAGTATAATCAATAAACTGATTAAAAAGATTAGTATATTTGATGAAACCTTCGAGATCGAATTTACTTTGCCAATATATGGTATGAAGCAGTCTTTCATGCTTAAGAATACTGATGGCGGAGAAATGGGGATTTGAACCCCAGCGCCGTGTTACCGACCTACGAGCTTTCCAAGCCCGCCCCTTCAGCCACTTGGGTATTTCTCCAGAAAGCCATTTTATTATAACGTAAAATGGCTGTAGAATCAATCCTTATTTGAACTTTTTTACAACTTTAAATCCCCAGCTTGAATGAGGTTGAATTTTCTAAATATAACGTCTGTTATGTAAACCAAAATAATCGGTAAAGCAATCTGTAAAACTAGGATTGCTATAAAAGCACTTGAGGTATTACCCATGGCTTCTAAAGTGGCAAATTGACCGACTAAACCGGAAGTTCCCATACCAGATCCTTGAGGTACAGTTTCTGTTTTAAATACTAGTGTAGATAGTGGTCCTAAGATGGCTGAAACAATGATGGTTGGTAACCAAATAATCGGTTTTTTGAGGATGTTTTTAAATTGCAACATCGAGGTTCCAATAGCAATCGAAATGACAGTCCCGATATTGTTGTCTTTTCTAGACATCACTGCGAAACCAAGCATTTGAACTGAACAGCCCACAACCGATGCACCACCAGCTATGCCACCTAAGGTAATTGCAAACGCGATGGCTGCAGAGGAAATTGGTGCCGTTAGTGCAATCCCCATCAATACCGATATGACAATTCCCATCAAGAACGGTTGAAGTTCTGTTGCTGCATGAATGAAATTACCGATTGCAAGCATGGCTTGCAAAACGGGTGATCCAATCAATGAGGCAACGATAAATGCGACTAAAGTTCCTAATAAAGGCACTAATAATATATCAACAGGTGTTTTTTTGAATAAGATATATTTAAAAGCAAAATAAACAGAAATTGTAGCAAAATACGCAACCATTGGGTCGTTATATAATTTGGTAGCAATCCCACCAGCAACCCCTGCAACGACGAGTTTAATCCCTTCAAGTTTTAATGCGATTGCAACCCCAAACCCGATTCCAATCCCCATAAAGGGTTTTAGAATGTTGGACAAATCCAATAGCCCTGTACTGATAAAGTCAAAACCTGGAATATTACCAAAGAGTTTAGAAAATTGTAAAAGGATAACGCTGATAATTAAAGTTGAGAATAACCCAATGGCCATGCCATTAAAACTGGTTATAAAAAAGTTTGATACACCTTTATTTTTGCTTTCCATAACAAATCCCCCCGAATGCTTGACTATTATATTGTATCAAATTATTTTAATTGTGTTTTTAAAAACGTCTGATAATGCTCAACAAAAAGACGAGATTGATCTAAAAAGACGACTTTCTTACTCTTATTAAAGCCTTCTAAGATAGCGTTAGGTATTTTTTGTTCAAATTGAAGGGAAGCATCTTTGATGACCTCTTCTTCATATTCACCGCAAACCACATAAATCGGATAGACTTTAGTTGGGTTTTTCCACTTATAGAAACGGTTGAGACCTTTAAAAGCTTTTACGCCATGTCGTTTGAATGCTTTTTGTGTTAAGGCATACTTATTCATACCTAAATCGGTGATGGCTGCTACGGTTTGATAGTGTTTTAAATACCCTTTGAAATAGAATAACCATTGAATGGATAATTGAACATTTTTCCAAAAATGTTCGTTTTTAACTTTTTTAAAGGAATCATGATAAATGGAATAACTCCCTATGGATACCAAGGATTCGATTTGATTTGGATAGATATGTCCAAAACCTTGAGCAACGATAGACCCTACATCAACCCCTAAAAAATGGGCTTTCGCAATTTCTTGATAGTCAAAAATACTTTTAATGATTTCTGGCATATCTTTAAAGCCAACAGAGGAGGAAACACCACTTCTGCCATGGCCTGGTAGATCAATGAGGAGTAATTGATAGTCTTTCTTAAATGTGACCATGATTGACTCAAATAAACTCAAGCTAGATGTATACCCATGTAAAAAAACTAGGGTTGGTTTGGTTTTATTTTCATGCATTTCATAGTATATGGAACAATCTTTAAATCGAATTGTATAATCTTTCATTTAGAACACCTTCTTCCCATTCAGTATATCATGTTCATCCGTATTATTTACATAGTAAATCGGAAAAATGTATCATATCAAAAAATCATTTAGTGGATGAATTTAGCCCAAGTTTTATCGTTCAAATCTTCAGGTATTTGATCTATGATTTCAAGATATTCTTTCACTTTTTGGGTGAGTATTTTTTCGTAGTCACCATATAGATTTTGATGAATCATGGCAGTCAGTTCATAGATGGGCAAACCCATGGCATGTTTCTTAGTATGGACACAGGATAATCCTTGAGCATACGCATGAAATAACGCAATTAAGCTAGAATCTTCGATGGTTTTCGCATAGGCATGCAAGTTTAGAATCTTTTGCTTTGCTAGACTCATTTTGATCTCACCTCTAGCCCATTGTTGAACAGTCGAAAAAGCCTCATCTACTAAAGTGCAACTAGGTAATGCTCTTTTTAAGGTAATCCTGATAGGTAAAGTCGCTATAAAAACAAATTGAATTACAGCTTTATGAGTCATACCTTGGAGTTTAGAATTCAATTCTATTAGCGGTATATCCGTAGCTTCAACCAAGATTTTACGTTTTTTTTGAATGCGTTGTTCTATAATAGAGTTGTAGTTCATCGTATCACCCAACGTTATGATAACATGGTTTTTCAATTAGGGGGTTTATTATATGGATTATCTATTTTTTAAAGATGCAAAAGATTTCGATGATTATCTCAAAGACCATTTGAATGGTCCTGGCTTTTGGATTAAATTATCGAAAAAGAAAGAACCTAAATTAACCTATGAAGAATCGATTGATATCGCC
>CAZXLG010000003.1:0-43722 GCA_964641335.1 uncultured Paracholeplasma sp. | reverse complement strand
TTGGATTGGAAAACAATGACTGATCCTTGATGGACTATTAGGGTCGCAACCCCAAAAATTTCGTTAGATAAACCGAGTGGATCGAATCGATTCATCACATATCTGTCTAAAGGATACTTCACATTTTTGAGTGTGATTACACTATTTTCGATTGGGAAAATAGAAAAGTAATCATACTCTTTTTTTGTTATTGAATATGTTCCTTCTGGTTTTGTATATATTAGGTTATAGGCATCCATCATGATTAATGATGGGTATTTTTGCAACATCAATAAATTAGCGATAAAATGGTCTTTACGAGCCCCTTCAGTACCACCAATCAGTAACACATCATCCGACATTTCAAATGCGATTTGGAGGGCTTTGGCTGTGTCTGATTCATCTTTAATCGGATTCAAACGGATCACTTTCCCTGTGAGTAAAGAATCGTCTTTTAACGAATCAAAATCACCCACTGCCAACTGATATTCGATACCCAAGTCATGTAAGTCTTTGACAGCCGCATCCACAGCGATGATGTATGAATCTTTAGGTAAGATCTCTTTTATGTTCTTAGGCACTGTTGGACTAACGATGACGATTTTCATCTTAGTGACCCAATGACTTCATCACGTTGTTTTGAATTGAACACATAAGAACCAACCACAGCGATGTCAACGCCTGCTTCTTTCGCTAATTTCGCAGTGTCGCCATTGATACCTCCATCTATTTCAATCACGTAATGATAATGATAAGTTTCTCTTAAACGTACAAGTTCTCTTACTTTATCCAATTGATCTACCATAAATTTTTGTCCACCGAAACCAGGTTCGACAGACATGATTAAAACAAGGTCAACTTGATCGAGGTATGGGTAGAGCATTTCAAGTTTTGTTTTTGGTTTTAAAGTAATCCCCGCTTTAACACCAGAGGCTTTAATACGATTGATGGATTCCTGAACCTTGTTAGCTTCTACGTGAACCGTGATAAAAGATGAACCAATTTCAACAAATAAATCGATATAATCGAGTGGATTTGTGATCATTAAATGGGTATCGAGCGGAATATTCGTAATTTTCTTAAGTCCACTAAGGACATGCGGGCCAAAAGAAATGTTTGGAACAAAGTGTCCATCCATCACGTCAAGGTGTAAATAATCTGCTGTTTTAATCGATTGGATTTCAGATTCTAAACGATTAAAATCGGCTGTTAGGATTGAAGGCGCAATTAGCATTTAGTATACCTCTTTTTTATTTTTAATTTCTTCGTAATATTTTAAATAGTTTTGATAACGGGTTTTTAGAATCTTTGGATTGTCTTTAACAGCACACCCAGGTTCATGGATATGGACACATTTATTGCCAAACTTACATTGGCTGATATAGGTATTAAATTCTATAAAATAATCTTTTAGTTCACTCGCATCAAACATATCTAATTCTAGTTTAGAAAATCCAGGGGTATCCGCAATCATGCCACCTGCATAAAAATACAACTCAGTATGGCGTGTCGTGTGTTTACCACGGCCTAAAGCTTTGGAAATCTCTTGTGTTTTTATATCTAAAGCTGGCATCAAAGCATTCAAGAATGTTGATTTTCCTGCCCCAGTTTGTCCCGCTAATACAGAAATTTTGTCTTTAAAAATATCTTCTAAGGTATCAAATCCAATTTTTTGTTTTGAATTCACATAGTACACATCGTAGCCAATTTCGGTATAATACGTCAAATCTCTTTGTATCTCCGCGAGGGTTTTAGGGTCGATTAAATCAATTTTCGAGACAATAATGATGGGCTTGATTTGAGCCTTTTCGATTAAAATCAAAAATTGGTCCAATAGATTAAAACTGAACGCTGGATTAATCGCTGCATTTAAAATCAATACTTGATCGACATTCGCAACATCCGGTCGGTTGAGTTCGTTTTTACGGGGTTCAATCTTACGGATGAGATGATTTATGTCGGAATCATCGTATTCTACAATATCGCCTACTTTTGGACTGACTTGAATAATTTTCGTTTCAAGTTTTGTCTTTTTGGTAACGGATTTATTGAAACTGGATGATTCATCGAGTTTTTGATAGCGTAAAATACCACTGGCTTTGGCTTGGACGATGGCTTTGGATTCTAAATCGATGAGTTCATATAACCCACCGATGAGTTTAATGATTTGACCCTTTCTCAAAAGATACCTCCATTAGAGATTTTGGCTTCTTAATTGACCACACGCTGCGTTGATATCGTGGCCTTGTTCTTTTCTTAAGGTTGCGTTCATACCGCCTTTTTTAAGGACATCATAGAACGCTTCTTGATTTTCACGTTTTGAACGCTTGAATGGGGCTTCAGCTACCTCATTATACGGAATCAAGTTAACATACACATTGAGCCCTTTTAACAGTTTTAATAACTCATAAGCATGTTCTTTCTTATCGTTTAATTCATCGATTAAGATATATTCAATCGTAATACGACGGTTGGTTTTTGTCATGTAATAACGAATACCATCGATGACTTGTTCAACTGGATACGCTTTATTGATTGGCATCAATTGGTTTCTAATTTCATTGTTCGGTGCGTGTAAAGAAATCGCTAAGTTAATTTGAAGTTGTTCATCAGCGTATTCCTTAATTTTTGGTACGATACCACACGTGGATACTGTGATGTGTCTAGCCCCAATTTCTAACCCCTTGGCGGAGTTCGCGTTGGTTAAAAAAGTCATAAGGTTATCATAGTTGTCAAATGGTTCACCAATCCCCATGACAACCACATAACTGATACGTTGACCGTAAGCACGTTCAGATTCAATGATTTGGCTCATGATTTCACCCGCAGTCAGATTACGTTTTTTCTTAAGTAATCCGGAGGCACAAAAACGGCAGCCCATATTACAACCGACTTGTGAAGTCACGCATATGGAATAGCCATAATCATGATTCATCACTACAGTTTCAATGAGGTTACCATCTTGTAAACCATATAGGTATTTCACAGTACCATCGACACTCTTCGATTCGATGACCTTTTCAAGGGTTTTAATCTCGAAATTAGCTTCTAAGAGGTCGATGACTTCTTGGCTTATGTTGGACATTTCTTTGAATGTAACTACTTTTTTCTTATAAATCCAGTCGAATATTTGAGAAGCACGGAATTTCTTTTGACCATGTTCTTCCATAAAGGACTCTAAGGCTTCTAATCTTAAATCATATATATTTGTCATTCTATCACCAAAGATATTATACACTAAAATGCCTTATTTGCCTACCGTATGCTTAGAAAAGAAAAGAAGGCTAGTTGCCTTCTTAACCTCTCAATTCTGCTTTAAATTCAAATTGTAAACGATTGACAATACTCTTCATGAGTTTATCGACATCTTGGGCTTCTAAAGTCTTTTCTTTACTATTAAATGTTAGGCTGTAAGCCAAGGATTGTTTGGACTCACCGAGTTTTTCATCACGATAAAGGTCAAATAGTGTTAGATCAACTAAAAATTTACGTGCAGTTTGTTCAATCAGCTTAGTAACCTTGCCAACTTCAATTGAACGATCAATGACGAAAGCGAGATCTCTTGTTATATTAGGATATTTAGAGATGGCTTCAAACTTCGGTTGTGGCTCAATCAAGGCCATGACTTTTTCAAGGTTTAATTCAAATGTATAAGCATCGAGGCCTAAATTTGGATGTAACTTACCGATGATACCAACCACTTGATTATTTACTAAAATATTGGCACAAACCCCGGGATGGAATCCATTGATTTGGGTTTGTTTTTCATAACTAGGGACAAGATCAAAGTGTTTGAATAATGCATCAACGATGCCTTTTAACACATAGAATGAGCTTTGAATGCCTTCTTTATTCCAGTTGATTTGTTGATAGTTACCCATCAATAACGCAGCTAAATGGACGGGTTCTTCATGAGAATAATAGACTCTGCCTACTTCAAAGAACTTAAGATTATTAATTTGTCTTGAGGTATGGTAGTTGGCATTTTCTACTAAACCATTGATTAAGGAATGTCTAAGTGATTTCTTATCTTCCGATAGTGGGTGCAAAATCGTAATGACATCTTCACTTGGTAATGTGAATAGATTTACATCACTGGTCTTTAATAAGGAATAATTTAATACTTCATTAAAGCCGAGTGATCTCATTAATTGTCTAAACTTCAAGATTTGATTTTGACGTTTGGTGTAATGACCCAATTGATTGGTTTTTGGTAGAGTCATTGGGATATTATTGAGGCCATAGATTCTCGCCACTTCTTCAATTAAATCGGCTTCAATACGTAGGTCATTACGATAGCTTGGTATTAAATAAACATCTTCTGATACAGGGATGATATTTAAGCGTTTAAGAATATCTCTGAGTTCTTCTTTGGAAAGTTTAATACCTAAGGTCTTATTGACTTTTTCAACTTGTAAAGCAACTTTAACTGGTTTTGGATAAGGGATGCCAGTATAAGCGATTTCCTTAGTGACTTCAGCATTCGCAAGTTCATAAAGCATGGTTGCTGCTTTATTGATTGCCATACGCACGCGTGTTTCATCTATACCACGTTCAAATCTTAAGGAAGAATCGCTTCTTAAGTCTAAACGTTTAGAGGTTTCTCCAATCCGTTTTGGATCAAAACTTGCAGCTTCAAGAATGATGGAGGTAGTTTCATTGTCAACCATGGTATTTTCTAATCCCATCACCCCTGCAAGAGCCACTGGGTATAACCCATTGGTAATGACGACATCTTTCTTTGTTAATTGACGTTTTACGCCATCCAAAGTAATGACTTCTTCGCCTTCTTTAGCATCACGAATCACGACTTTGTCGGTTTCAAATTTAGTTCTATCGAATGCGTGAAGAGGTACACCCAGTTGTAACATGACATAATTAGTGACGTCTACAACGTTATTAATTGGACGAATACCGCTCGCGATTAAATCACTTCTTAACCATTCTGGTGAAGATTTTACTTTGACATGATTTAAAACTCTCGCAAAATAACGGTAACAACCTTCGGATTCATTTTGAACGACGACTGGGTTGAGTTGATCGGATTCAAATGGGGTTTCTTCATGGTAGACCAGTTTCTTATTTAAGACTGCTGATAAGTCATACGCAAAACCTAATACAGAAAGCAAATCTGCACGGTTTGGTGTTAAGGATAATTCCATCGAATCTTGGTTAAGATTGAGTAATTGAAGAGGATCTACGCCTAAAGCCACAGGTTCATTAAAGTAGAAAATACCATCTTTGTATTTATCTTCGATATTTTTATCTTCAATCCCAAGTTCTCTTAAGGAACAAATCATCCCATTGGATTCAACACCACGGATTTTACTTCTCTTAATTTCAAAGTTACCAGGTAAAATCGCACCTGGGGTTGCAACAATGACATATTGGCCTGCAGCGACATTTGGTGCACCACAGACGATTTGTTCGATTAAACCGTTGCCTAAATCCACGGTTGTGACGTGCAAGTGATCGGAGTTTTCATGGTCTTTGCAAGTCAGTACGTGACCGGTGACTAACCCACTCGCAACTACTAAGGATTCATACGATTCTATTTCGGTAATATAGCCATTGGTTAATTCTTTTAAGTTATTTGGAACCTCATGCATGAGGGTTTTGAGCATATGGGTAGAGATTTTCATCTTAGCGTCCCCCTTTGAATTGTTTTAAGAAACGAAGATCATTGGTGTAAAACTGTCTGATATCATCGATTTTATATTTAAGAATACCCAGGCGTTCAACCCCAATACCGAAGGCGAATCCTTGGACTTTATCTGGGTCATAACCGCCCATTTTTAAGACATTGGGATGAACCATACCAGCCCCTAATACTTCAATCCAGCGACCATCTTCATGATGCACATCGACTTCGACGGATGGCTCAGTGAAAGGGAAATAGGACGGTCTAAGTCTAATTTCACGGTCTTGTCCAAAGAACTTACGAATGACAGCTAATAATGTTCCTTTTAAATCAGCCATGGAGATATCTTCACCGATGACTAATCCTTCAATTTGCATGAATTGATGGCTATGGGTTTGGTCATCATCATCGCGGCGGTATACTTTTCCTGGACATACAATCTTGATGGGTTTGCCTGCACTTTCAAGCATGGTTCTCGCTTGAACTGGAGAGGTATGGGTTCTTAACAAACGATTAGGGTCGATGTAAAAAGAGTCTTGCATCGCTCTAGCAGGATGGTCTTTAGGTAGGTTAAGCATTTCGAAGTTATAATGGTCACTTTCGACTTCTGGACCATCTTTGACTTCATAACCTAACCCAATAAAGAAGTCTTCTAATTCTTCAACAATTTGTTGTAACAGATGAGCAGATCCAATTTCTGTTTGTAACCCTGGTAAGGTCACATCAATCGATTCTTTTTCAAGTTTAGAAGCAATCTCTTGTTGTTCAATTGCATAACGTTTTTCTTCAAATAAGCCTTCTAACGCTTGTTTGACTTCATTGATTAACTTACCAACTTTTGGTTTTTCTTCATTTGGTAAGTCCTTTAGGGTCATCATTAAGCTCGCGATTTCCCCTTTTTTCCCTAAATATTGTGCCTTTAAATTATTGAGGTCATTCATATTTGAGAGGTTGACTAATTGTGTTTTTGCTTGTTCTAATAAGTGTTGTAGTTCCATAGTTGCCTCCTTAGCAAAAATAAAAGACGCCCTTAGATTGCTCTAAGGACGTCATAAACGCGGTACCACCTTAGTTCTAGAATTGCTTCTAGCCCTTGAGTTCTTTAACGCAGAATTACGGGTGTGATTAGCACCACAAGAAAGCTGAATTCGTTATTCACTGTGAGACATTTTCACCAACCATGTCTTCTCTAATCACGTTTGAATAAGTACTGGGTCTTTCTATTGTTATTTAATCTCTTCTCGATAATATTATAGCAAGTAATCTTAAAACTTGGTAGTAGATATATACGATTGCTACCATTAATCCAAGTGCAGCAACCCATTCATAACGCTTATCAAGCCCTGCTTCCGCAATATTAGCAGCATTATCAAAGTGTAGGGTTAACATAAATGCACCATACATCACAAATACCAATGTTAAGAATAAAACAAGTGGGCTATCTGGATTACCAAATAACATATATGCCATTTGTCCACCATCAAAGAACGATGCGATGGATACAAATAACACTACGCTGAGCATCATGAATCCAAAGGACATCATGAAACGTCTAAAGCCTTGTGTAACTACAATTAATTTAGTCGAATACAGAACCAACATCCCAAAGAATATCGCTGCTGTTATAAGTACGGCGAGTAATACGATGTTGTACCCTGTAAAGTCGAAAGCTGCCATATAAAATGCACTGATTAAAACTAGGAATAGTCCCTCAGTCATTGCATATATGATGCTAAATACAGGTGCCAATCGCACATTTCTCATCGCGACAATCACACTGATGAACCCAATGATTCCAGATAGTAATACAACCATGATATATAAATCAGGGTTTTGGTCTGCAAAACTAAGACCTAAAATACCAAATCCAACCGCGACTGCAAATAAGATGATTGTTTTTAAGATGATACCACCTATGCTAGCAACCTCTGTTCCATACGCTCTCGCATCCGAATTGGCTCTTAAATTATCAAAAACAGGATTATTTTGTCTCATAGATATAACCTCCATACATAGGTATTATAAAACTTATTGTTTTAGAGTGCAAATAAACCATGTTCAATCACATCATTTTCCTCATTTAAATCATCAAAAGCACCATATGCTTCCATCTTTTCAAAGACGGTTTTGTTAATCTTGGTGCGGTTCTTGACATCCTCTCTTGAAGTAAATGCTTTTTCATGTCGTTTTTCAACCACATCATAGGCAACTTGTGTGCCAAGACCATCGACAGATACGAGTGGCATTCTCAAGTGATTGCCTTCAATCTTAAATTCAACAGCTTCGGATTTGAAGATATCTACCTTTAAGAATTTCATCCCTCTTAAGGTCATTTCTAGTGCGATTTGAAGCACAGTTAATACCGATTCATCCTTCGCTGTGGTATTGAATAAACCTTCAATTTCTTTGATTCGATTGCGAATGGCGTTAGGTCCTAAAACCATATTTTCATAATCAAATTGATCCGCTCGTTTAGAGAAATAAGCACTATAGAATAAGATTGGTTTATACACTTTAAACCAAGCGATACGCATCGCCATCAAGACATACGCTGTTGCGTGGGCTTTCGGGAACATGTATTTTATTTGAGAACAGCTCCATATATACCATTTAGGTACACTGTTACGTTCCATTAACTCTTCATAGACTTTCCATTTTTCTTTATCTTTCGATGGTTTGCCTTTACGAACAAATTCCATGATTTCAAAGGATTTGAGTGGGTCCATGCCAAAGTTGATTAAGTCCACCATGATATCGTCACGACAACCAATGATTTGATCAAACGTAATGCCTTTAAATTCTTCTTTTTTATTTAAAATCAGGTCTTGGGCATTTTTTAACCATACGTCAGTACCATGAGATAGACCAGAAATTTTGACCATACCAGCGAAATTGCTTGGTTTGGTATCGGAAAGCATTTGTCTCACAAAATTAGTCCCTAATTCGGGTATACCAAAGGAAGCGACATCGCTATTGATATCTTTAGGGTCTAATCCAATACATGTGGTATTATTGAACAATTCATAGACTTTAGGGTCATCCACTGGAATTTCCGAGGCTTCTTTGAAAGGGAAGTCATCAGGATGAGCTTTCACGTAGTCCATTAAGAAACGAATCATCGTTGGGTCATCATGACCGAGTATATCGAGTTTTAATAAGTTATCTTCAAACGAGTGATAATCAAAGTGTGTGGTTTTCCAGCCAGCTTCTATATCATCGGCTGGGTATTGAATTGGGGTCACATCAAAAATTTCTCTTTCGGATGGTACAACGACAATCCCGCCAGGATGTTGTCCAGAGGAGCGTTTGACACCTTCAATGTTTTTTGCTAGACGTTCAACTTGCGCATTACGAATACCTGTAATTTGTTTGTCTTCAAGGAATCCTTTGACATAACCAAAGGCGTTTCTTTCCGCAACCGTTTGGATCGTACCAGCTCTAAATGTGTGAGATTCTCCTAAGAGTTCACGAACATAATCATGGGCTTTGGATTGGTATTCTCCTGAGAAGTTTAAGTCGATATCTGGAACCTTATCCCCATTGAAACCTAAGAATGTTTCAAATGGAATGTCATGGCCTTCTTTATAGAGTTTTTGACCACAATGAGGGCACACTTGGTTGGTTAAATCATACCCAGAAGCGACATTTTCAAAATGGACTTGGAATGATTTTTCTAAATCCGTCATGCCAAACATCGCGATATCTTCATCGCTCATTTTGAACACGGTAAAATCTCCATTCGGACAACGATAATGGGGTTTTAATGGGTTGACTTCTGTAATTCCCATGAGGGTCGCAACCAATGAGGAACCTACAGACCCACGTGATCCTACAAGGTATCCAGCATCATTTGAATTCTTAGTGAGTAAATAAGAGATATAGTAAATCGGACCGAACTCATTTTCTATGATATTTTTGAGTTCGCGTTCAATTCTTTTTTCGACCATCGGATGGATTTTTTCACCATAGAGTTGATGGGCTTTTTGATAGACTAATCGATAAATTTCTTCCTTGATAGATACGATGCCTAGCTTATCTTTAAAAGCATCATCTCTTAATGAATAGAGGCTCTTTGGAAAGGCTTGGATCGCATCAATCTTGGTATTGAGTTTATTCGTATTGGTTACAACGATTTCATAGGCAAGCTCATTGCCGATGAACTTGAACGCTTCAAGCATTTCATCGGTCGTCATCAAATATTGGAGTGGGGCTGTTTCATAACGGGCTAAGTCATGGGTACCACCACCCACCAATTTGGTTCTAATATAAATGTCGCGATAAATCGCATCGGATTCATTCAAGTAATGAACGTCCCCAGTCGCAATCACAAGTTTATTCAACTCTTTCGCAACACGGATAATCTTTTTAATGATCGATTGAATGATAAAGTCTGCTTCAACCCCTAAGTCCTCTTTAAGATGACGGTAGGAAATCGGCGGTTGAACTTCGATATAATCATAAAATGAAATCACACGTCTTAAATCTTCTTCACTACGGTTTAATGCTGTTTCAAACACTTCACCATGACTACAACCGGATCCGACTAAAATCCCTTCACGATGTTGTTGTAACACCGATTTTAGAAGTCTAGGTCCTTCAAAGAAATGATCTGTTAAGGTGTCTGAAATAATTTTAAATAAATTCTTATACCCAACTTGGGTTTGAACGAGTAAGTTCATATGGGTGGTAAATCCACATTGCCAAGCATTGTTGAGTTCAATGGCTTGGTTAATTTCATGGTGTCTGTGGATCCCTTTTTTGTATAAATCAGCCAACATCAATATGAAAATATTCGCGGTTGCCATCGCATCATCTACGGCTCTATGATGAGTTTCTAACTTAACTTTAAATAGTTTCGCAACCGCTTTAAGGTTATAGCGTTTGAGTTCATCACGATAGTAATATCTCGCAATGTTCAAGGTATCAATCACAGGGAACTCAATGGGGTCCATCGATAATCTTGCCATATTTGCATAGATATGACCTATATCAAAGGTTGCGTTATGAGCGACTAAAATCGCGTCTTTCGCAAAGGCCAAGAACTTTGGTAAGGCTTCATCAATCTTTGGTGCACCTACCAGATCTTCATCGGTAATTGTGGTTAAACTCGTGGTGAAATACGACAGTTTTTGTTCGGGATTGACGAAGGTTGAAAACTGTTCGGTGATTTGATGGTTTTGAACTTTAACTGCTGATATTTCAATGATTTTATCTCGTTCTGAAGATAAGCCTGTGGTTTCAAGGTCAAATACAACATAAGTCGCTGTTTTTAAGTCGATGTCGGCATCGCCGTGTGCCATTTTAAAGGCTGTCTCGTCGATATAATTTACTTCAACCCCATAAATCGGTTTGATCGGTTTACCTTTGGTTGCTTTCGCTATATCAGGATAGGCATATAGACCGTCATGATCGGTAAACGCGATCGCCTTATGACCCCATTTAATTGCTTGTTCGATATAATCAGCAACATCAGTAATGCCGTCCATATTCGACATTTTGGTATGTAAATGGAACTCAATGCGTTTCTCTTTGGCGGTATCTTTACGTTCTTTTTTGCTGGTTTTTTCTAAGAATTCGATGACGTTCGCAATGATAATAACGTCTTTTGCGAAAGTATCAAAGGACGCTCTACCTGAGACTCTGACGATATCATTTTCTTTGTAAGCTTCTGCCGCAGTAATGTCTTCAGGTTTATTTAAGAACTGTTTAACAATGATGGCATCATCGGTATCTGCGACGGTCATTTGTAACAGAGATATATTTTTTAAGTGTTTTATTTCTGTTTTTAAGACAGTCCCTTCAACGGAAAAAGCTGGGACGCCCATGGTGTTTTGATATTTATCTAACTCATAATTATCTTTAGGAATATCTGAAATCGGACTAATTTTGTCTGCTTTATATACTTTCTTAAAATTTTTTAAAGCCTTCTTAGGTTCGACTTTTTCTTTAGGTTGAATGTCTTTGAGTTTTTCAATCGCTTCTAATTCATCCTTTTTGATTTCTTCAATGACATTAGGGATGGTTTTGGTCGTCTCTAAGCGAATGTTCGTGTGAAAACCAAAACGTTTAAACGCTTCTTCAAAGAAAGGTAAATACTTAACGAGATGACCGCTATGTTCATCAACATAAACAATAAAACCTTGTTCATAAATTACTTCAAAGTTCTTAAATACACTTAAAGACGCTCTTTCCTCAGAAAGGGTTTGTAATACCCATTGAAAGTAAGAAACAGCTTCTTTTTCCCACGTTGGATTCGCATATTGAAGATAAAAATCGACTTTATGAACTTGATTCGGAATGGTAAAATAAAGGACCAATTGACTGGCAAAAACACCCAAAGATTTAGCCTCAGGTGTATCATTAAATGAAATGTAGAATGTCCATTTTTTCTCGTTGGGGTTCACCGCAACATTATTCAGTTTTGCTTCTAGTAACTTCGGGTCTTTAAAGCCCGATTGTTTTAAAAATAAATCAAATTTATTCATAGAATACCCTACTCTTCGTCGTCTTTTTTACGAATGACAATTTTGGACATTTGGAGTAACCCATTGAATGCGATTGTCATCGTGATAAATGGTAGGATCATACCTAAAAATAAGATGATGCCAATGCCATATAGTTCAGCAACCAAAGCTAACACAAAATAGCTTGTGGTTGCATAAGCTGCCATGATAAAACGGTAGCGATAAATCAGTTTTTCAAGTCTAAATCCAAACGATAATGCCATAATCCCTGCTATGGATATATATAATAGAAAATTAGATATAAAGATGGCTATAGACATTGCGGTTGCGTAATAGACTTGGAATTCGTCTACGAAAATCTCTAGTGCAGATGAGAATTGTAAAATATCCGCTTCTGTGGATAACTTAAAGTCAAGGTTCACGATACCTAATTCTGAATAACTCACTGATTTAATTAGGGATTGTCCAGAAAATAAAGATACCTTTTCGTGATCAAAAATGACTTGAAATCGGAAGTCATCAGGTGACTCATTGAATTTGATGAGAATGCCATCAATCTCAAAACCAATGGGTTCAGTACAAGCCATTTGTGCATTCGTAATCGAACAGTTAATGTCTTTTTGGATAAATACGCCTAGGATATTTTGTTGTGATTGATAAGTTAAAGGTGACACTGCGTATTGCTTAATAATCACGGGTAAAGAGGCTAAGAATGCCAAAAGAGCCATGTATAAAAATACATAACCCAATTTGTCTTTTAGGAAAAATGCAATTTTACTCGGTTGAAATACCGATATATTGATGCGCTTTAACATGGCATAACCTCTTCTTTTTATTATAACATAATAAGACACCTGTGATAAAATACATTTGGTGATGACATGAATTTGATGACTGACGAAAAACATTATAACACACTCAATAACTATTATAGACACGTATATCCAAATAAAGTCTTCAAGATAGCGTTGAATGGACACTTCACTTGTCCAAATATTGACGGTACTGTCGCACGAGGTGGCTGTACTTTTTGTACGCCTTTAGGGTCTGGTGATTTTGCTGGATCGAAGTATGATCCACTGCGAAAACAGTTTGATAACATCAAGGGAATGATGCACCTAAAATGGCCTGATAAAGCCAATTATATAGTCTATTTTCAAGCGAATACCAATACCCATGGACCCATTGAAAAACTCAAAACTTTGTATGAAGAGGCCATCACATTAGATCCAAATATTGTGATGATTTCCATCGCAACCCGTCCGGATTCGCTCCCGTTAGAAGTCCTCGATTACTTAGCTGAATTGAATCAAAGGATGCCACTACAAGTCGAACTCGGCTTACAAACCATTCATGAATCCACATCTAATTTAATCAATCGAGCCCATGATTTAAAGTGTTTTGACGACGCTGTTCAAGCGTTACGTTCAAGAGGTATTGAAGTGGTTGTACACATCATTAATGGACTTCCATATGAAACCAAAGAAATGATGATTGATACCGTTAGACATATCAATAAACTCGATATCCAAGGTATCAAAATCCATATGCTTCATGTGATGGAAAAAACCAAGATGGGATTTGATTATAAAAAGACTCCATTCCCAATCTTAAGTTTAGAAGAATATGTCGATGTGGTTGTCGATCAATTACGTATTTTAAAACCAACGATGATTGTCCATCGCGTGACAGGGGACGCACCATTAAAACTCCTCATCGAACCAAAATGGACCATTAAGAAATTTGTTGTCCAAAATGAAATCGATAAAAAAATGCGCGCACTCCATGCGTGGCAGGGTGATCAATATGAAGGATGAACACATTAAAAATTTTGTTAAAACCTATCTAGAAACACATGTAACAAAAAATGATCTTGTAATCGATGCAACCGTTGGCAATGGTTTTGATACCATCACGCTATCCAAACTGGCTTTTAAGGTCATTGGTTTTGATATCCAAAAAGTAGCTATTGAAAAGGTCTCAAAGGAATTGATCGTAAATGACATTCGAAATGTTGAATTAATTCATGATTCATTTGAATGTATCTCTCAAATCAGTGGTTATAAAGGGGTTGTATTCAATTTAGGATACTTACCAAACGGCGATAAAACAATCACGACTTTAGCTGAAACAACGCTAAAAACCCTCAAAATGATTGTAAACCAAATGAACATTCATGACTTCATCTTGATGACTGCCTATCCAGGTCATCCTGAAGGATTAAAGGAATCGACACTTCTTCTAGATTATATTAAAACCCTAAATACAAATTATATAAGCCTTACTTATCAAATACAAAATCGCGTTAACGCACCATTTGTGATTGTGATTGAAAGACAAAAATAAGGGGCTGTAACGAAATAAAGATTTAATTTTCTTCAGGACGTTCAGTCCTTTTTTTCCTTTTCATAATCCATCCATGTGGATAATTTTCGATTTTTAACCAAAGTGAAAAGAAGATTCTCCAAATCTCCCATTTTGTATTGTTATTCTATTAGCTTAATCTGAATTTCTTCTTATGTAATTTCGATAAATTATAGCCGATTGCTACTAAGATAAACTCAAATTTAACATTCTCCATACCCTGCGTCTGCTACAGGGTATTGTGGATAAAATCCATAGGCTTTCTTATACCCTTCTAAAAATGGTATTAAGGTCTGATAGTCACTTCGGTCTTGAAACACATCCACATGTAAAATATATTCATTCGATACCCCAATTTGAATGTTGTATCCAGGCTTTAATTGACCATTTCTCATGTAGTCATCTTTCATATGCATAAAGGTCGCCCCTCTATCCGTTCTTGCACATGAGTTTCGATCAGGTCCGATGACCTCAATATAATGATTATATTCTATGAGCTTTCCATGATATTCACTCATCTTTTCATAATCCCTTTGTAAAACCGTTTTCCTTTGTCCTTTACCATAGACAAAAGAGACAGTCCCTTGCTTAATCTCTTCTTCTAAATACTGCACGATCTTCATTAAGGTTTCGACCTCATACGTCTCTTCGACAGGAAAAAAGATACGTTTTTCTTGATATCTCTCATTCATCTTTTCTAGTTGTTTGGTTATTTTTCTACATAATTTTTCTCGAAACTACTCTATCGAACCTTTCCACACAAATGTGTATTTGTTTGCGTTCGCTTCGATCTTTGTTCCGTCTATATATATCTTCTATACGTCGATTTGTTCTTTCTTTATGATGTATCGATTAATTTCATGAAAAATATCTTCTATGCTACCCTTGAGTCGTTCATTCATGAATTGGTTAATCGTTTGGTGACTTGGTTTGAGTTCGTCTGTTAACCACATAATTCTGATGTCGTTTTTCGCTGCCTTCTCCATACCTCTTAATGTCGTGATGTTTTCCATCATACAAAACAGTATTAATTTGAGCATATTGACTGGATTATACCCGATTCGTCCTACGTTCGACTTGGCTACGATGTATTGTCTAAAATCGATCCTCCTGAATACTTCGTCAAATGTTCTCGCTTCACTATCAAATGGTATTTTTACTTCAAATGATAGTGGTAATTTAAACTGTTTTGGGTTAAAATATCCTTGTACTAATTGTTGGGTTTGCATACTTCAATTATACCAAAAAACCACCCTGGGCTTCCAGAGTGGTTTTTCGTTTATATAGGTCTATAACGTTTCTATTTCGTTACAGCTTTTTTAAAAGTTTATTCTTTTACGACAATGTTGACTAGTTTGCCCGCCACATAAATCACTTTAACGATTTGTTTGCCTTCGGTGAAACGAACGACATTTTCAGCGAGTAGTGCTTTTTTCTTCACAATTTCACTATCTTCATCAGGGGATACAAAGACTCTATCTCTGAGTTTACCATTGACTTGAATCACGACTTCAATTTCATTTAGGACAAGTTTGGATTCATCAAAGGTTGGCCATTCTTGATAGGTTAATGTATCCTTTTTATTGAATACGGTTTGGAAGAGTTCTTCTGTGATGTGTGGTGCAATCGGATTGAGTAATTTCAAGAATCCAATGGCTTGTTCTTTGGATAAGCGTTTTTGTTTGTAAACTTCATTGACGAAAATCATCATTTGAGAAATGGCTGTGTTGAAGGCTTGTTTATCATAGTCTTCAGTAACTTTTTTAACAGTTTGATGATAGACAAAATCAAGTTCATGAACGGATTCTTCGATTGGTAAATAATACATGCGCCATACGCGTTCTAAGAAGCGTTTTGAGCCATCGATGGCTTCAGTATTCCAAGGTTTATCGGCTTCAAGTGGACCCATGAACATTTCATAGAGTCTTAAAGTATCGGCACCATAGTTTTCAATGACTTCATCAGGATTGACAACATTCCCACGAGATTTACTCATCTTTTGGTTGTCAGAACCTAAAATCATCCCTTGGTTCAAGAGTTTCATAAATGGTTCTTTGGTAGAAACAAGTCCTAAGTCAAATAAGAACTTATGCCAAAAACGCGAATATAGTAAGTGACCTACAGCATGTTCAGCTCCACCGATATAAATATCGACTGGTAACCATTTATCGAGTTCTTTTCTCGCTTCTTCGGTATTGAGTGGAATAAAACCAACCAGTGTTTTTAATACATAACCAATATAATACCAACTTGACCCAGCCAATTGTGGCATGGTGTTGGTTTCACGTCTGTAGAATTTGCCATCTTTTTTGATGTTGATCCATTCATATAGATTCGCTAGTGGTGATTCACCTGTTCCACTCGGTTTAATGTTTAACATTTTTGGTAATTCAAGTGGTAATTCGGATTCATCTAGGGCAATCACATTGCCTTCTTCATCAAATAAAACTGGGAATGGTTCACCCCAATAACGTTGACGAGAGAATACCCAGTCACGTAGACGATAAGTAATTTCTTTTTTACCTAATCCAATCGATTCTAAATAAGCAACGATGGTTTCTTTGGCTTCTTCGTTCATTAAACCGTTAATAATACCTGATTCAATGTGGACGCCATCCCCTGTAAAGCAACCAGTTTCTTCCGATTCGATGACTTTAACAATGTCTAATCCATGTTTTAGAGCAAATGCATAATCTCTTTCATCATGGGCTGGTACAGCCATAACTGCACCTGTACCATAGGATGCAAGAACATAGTCTGCAATCCAAATAGGTACCTTTTTATTGTTGATCGGATTGATCGCATAAGCACCAGTGAATACACCCGTTTTATCTTTATTGAGATCCCCTCGATCGAGGTCTGTTTTTTGTTTAGTTTGTTCGATATATGCCTTAACGGTTGATAATTCATCTTGAGTTGTGATGTCTAATACAAGCGGATTTTCTGGGGCTAATACACAGTATGTCGCGCCATAAAGAGTATCAGGACGGGTGGTAAAGACTTCAAAAGCAACATCGCTATGAGCAACCTTAAAGGTAATCTTCGCCCCAACCGATTTACCAATCCAATTTCTTTGCATCTCTTTGATGTGTTCTGGCCAATCTAGTAAATCTAAGTCTTCAAGTAAGCGGTCGGCATATTTGGTAATCTTGAGAACCCATTGTTTCATCGCTTTTTTAGTGACAGGATAATGTCCACGTTCAGACACCATAACGCCATCTCGAATTTCGATTTCATCGTTCGCTAAAACAGTACCTAGACCTTCACACCAGTTGACTTCAACGTCTCTTCTTTCAGCAAGTCCATGTTTAAAGAGTTGGATAAAAATCCATTGTGTCCACTTATAATAATCGCTATCTGCAGTTGCAAATTCACGATCCCAGTCAATCCCAATCCCAGCTTCAATGATTTGTCGTTTGAAGTTTTGAATGTTTTTGTAGGTAAAATCTTTAGGGTCATTCCCGGTTTGTAAAGCATATTGTTCTGCAGGTAAACCAAACGCATCCCATCCCATTGGATGTAAGACATTAAAGCCTTGCATACGTTTAAAACGACTCATGATATCGGTCGCTGTATACGATTCAATGTGACCGACATGTAGCCCATGTGCCGAAGGATAAGGGAACATGTTCATCACATAATAAGTCGGTTTGATTTGATCATTTTCAGTTCTAAAGGTTTTATGATTAAACCAATAGGTTTGCCACTTTTTTTCTATGGCATTAAAATTATATTCCATAACATCACTCTTTCATATTTTCAATTATAAAACAAAAGCTTGTTTTTTAAAACACATTGTCAAAAAAAGCACGACGCATCGTGCTTCTTTGTTAATGTGACATTTTTTGTGAAGCAAGTTCAGGTGTAATCTCGCCTGCTTTGGTTAACGCAGTCTTTGTAATGAGAGGTCCAACGAGTTCATAAATGAAGGTTGCAGATAGTATTACAGCAGATATTTTTGCTGAATATTCAGGCACAATATTGGCTGCAACGATGGTCAAACCAATCGCAACCCCAGCCTGTGGAACTAAACCCCAGCCTAAATACTTTTTAACTTTTGGTGACCCATTAGCAAGTTCGGCACCTAAGAATGCACCGAAGAGTTTACCAATGACACGACCAACAATATAAATAACACCAATACCGCCTACAGTCATTAAGACATTAAAGTTAAGTTCGGCACCTGAGATGACGAAGAACATGATGAAAATCGGTGGTGTAACCCTATCGACAAGGAACATGACTGTGTCTAAAATATCTTCTTTGACTAAGTTGGTGAATACCGCCCCCATCATCATACATGCGAGTAAGGTAGATACTTCGAAGTCTGGTAAGGCTAATTTAATGAGCTCTGGTGAAGCGGCAACCATGAATATAAACGCGATCAAGAGAGAAATACGATTTCCTCTACCTGTATACCATTTAAGTCCAAGGGATAATATGAAACCTGCTAATCCACCAATCGATAGACTCATCACGATTTCAACAAATGGTTTTGTAATCATCCAGGCCAAATTGAAATCGCCTAAAGCATTGCCAATGGCTTTCGCTACAGCGACAAATAATCCAAAGAATACAATGGCTGTCGCATCGTCAATCGCAACTACGCTTAACAAGTTTTCAGTAACTTCACCTTTTGCTTTGTATTGTTTGATGACCATAATGGTTGCTGCTGGTGCAGTCGCTGCAGCAATCGCAGACAATACCAATGAGAATCTCATGTCATTACCAAAAGCAATCAAAGTAACGAAAACAACAATAATCGCGAAGAAAGATTCCAAGGACGCGATGACAATTGGTAATTTACCCACGCGTTTAAAATACGATAATTGAAACTCAGTACCAATCGAGAAAGCGATGAAACCTAACGCAATTTGACTGATTGTATGTAATTCTTCAAATCCGGATTCAGGAATGATGTGAACCCCGACTAAACCTAATACAGGACCAATGAGCAGTCCACCTAATAAATAACCAGTAACATTGGGAAATTTAAAGTATTTTGCCAGTTTTCCAAATAGTAGTCCTGTAAAAAGAACAACTGACATGTAAAAAAGAATCATATTATTGTTTGTAACCTCGGATAAAATCAATAGGCACTGTAAATAAGATACCTGTGTTTGGTTCATTGATGTTACCAACGACTTCATTGATGATACGTTCGATTTCTGGTATCTTCTCTTCTTTAACAACCATCATAATGGTCTTATTTTCTTTTTGGTTATCCTTAAGCAACATTCTTAAAGACCCAAAAATACTATTTAAAGATTCATCGCTGGTTTGAGAAAGTTGCGAAGCCATACCTGATGAATTGATGACAGTCGCGCCAGTGATGTGCTCATGGGCGAGTGTTTTCAATAAACGATCCAATTTTTCTGTTTTGTTAAGAATAAATACTAGTAATTTCATTTGAAAATCCTCCTACTTAAATGATTATACGCCCGTACGTGTGATTTGTTAAGAAAAAAATAAGGAGCATTGTCCTTATTTGCCTTGCGACTCGATATATTTGACTAAATCGCCAACAGTTTTTAAATTTTGAGCAGCTTCATCAGAAATTGAAATATCAAATTCGTCTTCGATGTTCATAATAAGTTCAACTGCGTCTAGTGAATCCGCACCAAGATCTTCTTGTAAGCGAGCTTCCATTGTAATTTTTGACTCTTCAACTTTTAACTCATTTAATATCATTTTTTTAACGCGTTCGAATGCCATAAGAATGATATCCTCCTTTATTGTAGTCATATGCTATTGTAATCTATAAAGGGGCATTTGTCAATCATTGTGAGCGTTTTTTATTTGAATATCAAATTAAATATTTCGATTATAACATAGTAAGAAAATAATGAAATCATACCTAATAGCATAGATAAGGCTATTTGAGGTTTTTCTTTTCTCAATAATGCATATATTATTACTGTAAATAGATTTAGTATCGCACCTAAAACAAACCATAAAGCATAGTCAGCAATGGATTTATCCACGATAGGCTCACTCAAAAAGCCACACCCGCGACAATAAGTATCACCTTTGGTATGGACATGACCGCAGTGTTTACAACGCATTATTGAGTAACCCACCTGCAAGGATTGCATACATAAGAATGATCAAAAAACCAACCACAGTAAAGCTAATAAAACCAATGAGTCCATTGAGTGCTTGTTTCGCAGCACGTTTGTTGTATTCTTTGAAGAGAAAATAACCGATGAAGCCCACATATGGAAAAAATAGAGAGATGAAAAACCATTCAAAGTATTTTTTGTCATGAACTTCGTTGCATGCATGACCACAATTTGGGCAAAACATTAGACTTCGCCCTCTTCATAGGTTGTTAAGCGTTCTGCCTTATAACCATGATTTTCTATAATGTTAATTACATTATCTTCATTCATGTCTTCATAATAAAATTTTGCGATCATTGTGTGTACATCAATATCTACATTGACTGCGCCAGCATCTTTGCTGAGTTTTTCAATGAGATATAGACATGACCCACAATGAAGTCCATCGAGTCTTACAACAAGTACTTTCATAGTTTTGACCTCACAAATTGGATAATATCGTCTTTCATTGATTCAGTTAATTCGTGTCCACATGGATAGCCTTTATAAAGATAATGGCTATCATATAAGGATTCTACAAACTGTTTAGCGGGTTCATAACTGACTACAGAGTCTAGTTCACCTTCAAGAATTAGTGCATGTTTTGGTTTAAACTCTTGAGGTTGAAGCGTTAATCGTTTTAAATCATTTTGGATTTGTTCTAATTTGGGTCCCAATATCATCTTTTTCTTGGTTTCATAATGATACTTTAAATTTGGTGACCCAATGATTGGGATACAAAACTGTAAATCCAAATGTCGATTCAATAGAAAACTAATGTGTCCTCCCATGGAAATGCCTAAGACTGAGACTAATGATGATTTGTTGTTGTAATGATTACGATAAAGGTATACGATATCTTTTATGGTTTCATCTATGACTTTAACCATCTCTATCGTCGTCATGACTGGATCATTACTCAAATAAGGTTCTTGTTTTCGTTCACCATGCTTGTATGCATCTAGGGTGACCACTTCAAAACCTAAGGTATGAAGTTTTTCAGCGAGTCCACCAAATTGATTTAAGGACTTCTCGCCAAAGTGTCCATGAACTAGGAAGAATATTCCAATGGGTTTCTCCTGAGTGAGCTCAATCACAGGAATACCTAGTCTCATCATAATAGTTTGATTACTCCTCTAAACGGATGTTTGTTCAAAATATCAATTAACCCCAATACCCGTTTTTGTGTAATCTTATCCCCTGAAAATAGGGGGATTGCACGTAGTGGTAATTCCTCGAACTGCTCTTTCATCATTTTTTTAGTGGCTCCATCGGTTTGAGTCTTATTGATTTCCTTGATACCGATTCGATGAATGATACCACCAATACGTGTGTCTTTGATTTCACCTATGGTTGAGTTTAAATGATATCGATGTTTTTCTGTAGCCTCTTTTGGAGGAAGTGTTCCATAAATTTCTTCAAAATCGTGAACACTAATGTAACGATCAAATAAATCGTAAACGGTTGGTTCAGTTGGATCGACCATATCCCCATCAACATTAACAGTTTCAATGTGGAAGAATGTACGGGAGGAATCCCCAACTTTAATTTCGTATTGACCTTTTTTTACTCTAAATTCGTCAATTTCAATGTCATAATAATCGAAGTCACTGTACGGTAACTCAAAAGTAACTTTAACGGTTTCATGGGCTTTGACCCAAACTTTTTGGTAAGCTCTAAGTTCTTGAGATGGTTTATGAACTTCTGTGCCTAAATCTGAAATATAGATTTGGATAGTTTCTTTGCCATCCATATCAGAATCATTTGTTAAGTCCATCGTCACTTTTAATGGATGGTTAACCTTGACATGTTTGTTCGATAATTGAACATTTTCGATTTTAAACTGACTGTAACTCAAACCATATCCAAATGGATAGGTGACTACTAATCCTTTTTTGTCAAAATAGCGGTATCCAATGTAGATAGATTCTGCATAATATACAGATTTTGTACCACCTGGGAAGAATGGATAACTTGGCGTATCATCTAAATGAGTCGGGTAAGTTTCAGCGAGCTTACCGCTTGGATTTACCTTACCATATAAAATATCAAATAATGCTAAAGCACCTGCTTCACCGGATAGATAAGCATTAAGAATGCCTTTAACATGGTCTTTATAAGGCATTAATGTCACTGAACCACCTTGGAGAACGATAATAACATTAGCGTAATGTTTTGTGATCGTATCAATCAATTTCAACTGTTGGATTGGCAAATTAAGATGTGTTCTATCATATCCTTCAGATTCATATAGCTCCGTTAATCCTACTGAAAGGATAATGACCTGTTTATTTTCACATACACGTAGTGCATCATTAATATGATTTGGATTTTCCGTCAAATCAAGATTATATCCATCTGCGTATTCAAAACTGATCTTTTCTTTGGTGAAAATATCTACGAGTGAATCCACATAATTGGGATTTACTTTAGATGAACCACTCCCTTGAATACGAGGTTCTTTCGCAAATCGACCAATAAGAGCAACAGCCTGATCCTGTTTTAGTGGTAATATGTGATCATTTTTTAGTAAAACCATCGATTCAGCAGCAATTTTTCGTGCTAATTCATGGTGATGATCGATATTTTCTTTAACTTTTTTTTGTGAGCCTTTTTCAAGCATCCACAAAATCGGTTTAACTGCAAAATCAATTTCACTTTCAGTAATGAGACCTTTTTTATAGGCTTGCCACAAAATATTATTTTTAGATCCTGGCATTTCTAAACTTAATCCAGCTTTTAAGGAAGCGATACGATCATTCATCGCACCCCAGTCGGTGATATAAGCTCCTTTAAAGCCATATCGAGTTCGACCTATGGCAGACATGTAGAGTTTGCTTTCCGCTACGTAACTACCATTAACTTTATTATACGCAGTCATAATAGCCCAAGGTTTGGCTTGAATAGCGATTCCAAAGGCTTTGAGATAAGTTTCATATAATGCACGTTTATCAATAATCGCGTCCACAGTCATGCGGTGTTTTTCTTGGTTGTTGGCGAAATAGTGTTTTAAACAAGTACCTACATTTAAGCTTTGTACACCTTCAATATACCCCTTTGCGAGTGTTCCTGCCAAATAAGGGTCTTCAGAAAAGTATTCAAAGTTCCTACCACAGAGGGGACTACGTTTCATATTGATGCCAGGACCAAGAATCATCGACACATCTTGAGCGATGGCTTCTCTAGCCAAAGCTTGACCCATTTCAAACATTAATTGTGGATCAAATGAGCATGCTAATAATGAAGCTGTCGGAAAACATGTGGCTTTAAAGCTCGCAGCGATTCCCATCGCATCATTGGAGGCTTGTTTTCTTAATCCATGGGGACCATCGGTCATCATGAAACGGTTTAATCCAAGTTTTTCATTGTGTTTAATGTACCAAAGTCCATCCCCCGACAATAGGTCTATTTTCTCTTTAATTGTCAATTTATTTAAATCACGTTGTAGATTTTCCATAGTTTAAACCTCGATTAAACGTAACAACTCTCGAATGAAATACTGTCTAAACGTTTCATTCTTGAATGTTTCTATTTGCATTTGACTATCGCCTTTAGTGGATGCGATAGAGATAAATAATGGCATTGCGAAACTTGAAAATAAAATCATATATTTGGCATAGATAACCATTGGTTCAACGGTTTTTACTTCCATATTTAGCTTTTCGTAGATAAGATTTGTGAAACTGTTATTAGCGAAGAATGTATCAATTAATAAATTCCCCGCATTTTCACTGGAGTCTTGGTTTAAAAATAAGTACGAGATCAGTCCGATATTTTCAAGCGAAAAGTTGTACGTGTAGGTAATCATTGCTTCGAGAAGTTCGCTCTTAGATTTGTGTTCATTAATGGATAGTAAATGAATAATTTCTCGTTTTAAATCTAAAATGACTTCCTCAATCACTTGTTGAATGAGCAGTTCTTTAGACCCAAAATAGTAATTGACGGATGCAATATTCATGAAACACTTATCCGCGATATCTTTAATGGTTACACTACGTTTTTCGGAGATCAGCGCTTTTGTTTCTTGGATGATTTTCTTCTTAATTTCTTGATTTCTCATAGGTCCTCCAAATTTGATTTGAAATGATGTTTGAAACGCAATTTCATATCTTATTTATATCATAAGAAGACTATAATTAAAATACAGATTTAAAATGAATATTTGATTTTTTCAAGAAAGGAGCACTTATGAGGTATTTTACATCAAAAAATGGACGAATTTGGACCTTAGTGGTCACCTTACTATTGATGGTTATCACCGCGATATTGTCATTTCAAGTCAAAACAAACTATGATATGACCACGTATTTACCCAACGATTCAAACACAAAACAGGGTCTAGAAATCTTAGAATCTACCTTTGGAAATCATTCATCTATTGATTTGGTTGTTGATGATTTATCCGTATTAGAAGTAGTTGCACTTAAAAATGAAATTAAAATGATTGATCATGTGTATAGTGTGGTTTGGCTCGATGATTATGTTGATTTATCGACTACACCGATTGAGTTTGTGCCAATCGATGTTCAAGCACCTTTTTATAAAGAAGGGCATTCAAAACTCATCATAGAATTTGATTTGGATAGTTATTCGATTGAACTCGATGACGTCATCACAGAGATCAAACAATTACGTGATGAAAAAATGTACATGCGTGGAGAAGTCCTTCAAAACTTAGAGGCACACAGGGTAGCGAACAATCAACTCTTAATCATTATGGCCATCATTGTCCCCCTTTGTATTGTTATTATGGTTTTGGTATCTAAATCTTATATGGAAGCATTATTGATTTTAGTTACCCTTGGCGTAGCCATTTTGTTAAATCTAGGTACTAATATTCTATTAGGTAGTGTATCTTTTATTACAATGACCATGGCGATGGCTTTACAACTCGCGATGTCACTCGATTATACGTTATTCTTACTTCATCGTTATCATGAATATAAGGATTTACCGATTATTGAACGGGTTAAACTGTCTGTTAAAAAGAGTTATTTATCCATTACGGTATCGAGTTTAACGACCATTTTCGGTTTTATCGCACTATGTTTTATGTCCTACGGCATAGGTTTAGATATGGGATTGGTACTTGCTAAAGGGATACTATTATCGTATTTATCGACCATCATTCTATTACCAACACTCTTGGTGATCTGTCATCCACTTATTCAAAAAACGATGCATCGAACATGGTTACCATCGTTTAAACATATGAGTGATTGGATTTATCGATTTAGATACTACTTAATGGGCGTATTCGTATTGATTGCAGGAGCTAGTTTCATCATTCAAAGAAACGCAAATTATTTATATCAGAATACTGGACATGCCTCCTCAGAAATCGAATCGGATCAAACCTATATCAATACTTATTTTGGTTCATCTAATCCTTATGTGATTTTAATTGAAGGTGAAGATGTGAATCGTGAAGTCGGTTTAGTGACAGAACTTGCTCAAAATGATCATGTATTATCCATATCGGCACTCGTAACTACAGTTGATCCAAGTATTCCAAGAACTTTATTGCCTGAAACCCTAAAGGCTCAGTTCATTCGTGAAGGTTATTCAAGAATTATTTTATATACCGATATATCTGTTGAAAGCGAAGCCTTTTATGATTTTCATGAAAATGTTCAAACCGTAACCTCATCATTTTTTGATGAAGCCTACTATATTGGGGTAATCCCAGGTACAGCAGATATCAAAAACTTAATCTTAAGTGATACAGCATTGGTTTTATGGTTATCCGTGGGTCTTGTTATACTGGTTATCGGATTTGCTTTTAAATCCATTTGGATTCCATTATTATTGGTACTGGTTATTGAATCCTCTATTTGGCTTAATATAGCCATCAATGTCGTTACAAATACTGAGATATTATATATTGGCTATTTGGTCATTCTATCCATTCAACTTGGAGCGACCATCGACTATGCTGTATTGATCACCTCACGTTATATTGAGGAACGAAAAACACACGCTAGAGGAGAAAGCTATCAACAAGCTTTAATGAAATCATTACCATCCATTCTAATTTCTGCCATCATTCTATCCTTTGCTGGATTTATAGAAGCAATTGTATCGGATATGGATGCGATTAAAGATATTGGTATCATGTTAGGTAGAGGAACCTTATTCTCGTTCTTATTCAGTATGTGTTTTGTCTTACCTCTACTTGATCTATTCTTTAAACTTAAAAAAGAAAAGCCTTGAGAAAGGCTTTTCTTGTTAATATATCCAAATGAGAATCGATGATACAATCAAAATCAGACCAAAAACAACCATAAATCCTGCTTGAATATTCGTTCTATAATCGTCATAATCTGTTTTCAGATGAAAGAGTAATATCCATTTAGCTGAAGACCACTCAAAAAAGCGAGCTGCGTAATACCTAAAATTCGGAAATATCCATATACTGCACCCCACGGAGACTAAAAATAGTCCAAAGATGAACCAGCCTTCAACATTTCGGCTTATGAAATCTAGGTAACCATTATCACTTACACTTGTACATGCACTCAATAGTACCGATAAAATCATAACATAACAAATCAATAAAATGCTTTTCAAATACATGCTCCTTATTTTTGGCAGTGTGGACAAAATATGACCTTGCCACCCAGATAGTTTTTTTCGTTTAAGTTGCTTTGACAAATCGGACAAAAACCGCGTTGTGAACTCATCTGAACATCATATTCACCTTTATGTCCTAACAAATCTTGTTGATTGTTTCGTCCTTTTTGTGTGTAGATCGAATGAATCACCTTTTTAGTCGATTCATACAGTGCTTGTTTTTCAAAATCATGTAAGGTTTCTACTTTTCGGTCTGGTCTAACTTTCGCATAAAATAAAATGTCCTGTAAGGTTCCATTACCTAATCCTGGAATTTTTTGTTCAGTTGCAAGAGCCATTTTAACCGTGTGTTTCGGTTTATTCATTTTGGTTTCTCTAACAAAATAATCATAGGTGAATTTATCATCTAGTGGATCATTGACTTCTAGAGCCCGTTTAAAATAGACATCCTTTTCAAGTAGTTCTTCAGTACGGCCGACCATGATGAATCCATATAATTTGACTTTAATTTCTAAAACCATCTCATTATTAAAGTAAATGACCATTTGATTTTTATCTGTGACTGATTCTAAGGTTTTATATTCAAATATTAAGTCTTCAAAAAATACCAATTCGCGACCATAATCCAACATCAATCGAATCATATTTCCGCTTTGTTTCACACTTTGAATGGTTTTATTGGGTAATACCATTTCAAAATCTACAGCTGGATGGTTTAAAAAACAAAACTTGTGAGGCTTATTCATCATCGCTACACGGATGATTTTTAAACCTGATAGTAAATCATGCATCTGGTCTTTAATCCACTTTGCTTCACCAATTTCAATCATGGTTTGTCTCCTTTAAAGTCTATATTTATTTATATAATCGATTTCTTTACTTCATTATATCACTTTATACAAAGAAAAAACCACGGCAGATTGATTAATTGTGTCATGGTTTACTGTGTTTAAAGCTGATTAGTAGATAAATAAGTAATAACTTGCGAATAAAAAGCCAAGGATCCCAATGATAAGTTGAATCCATGCAATAAACTTAGCCATGGTTAAATCTGCATCTGTTACTTCATGATAATACTTCCAATTTTTTCTACGAATCATTTTCGCATAAAATAATAAGCCCTTTTCAGTCGTTATACCTATGATAGATAAAACAATCACCAGCATGAAAAGAAAAAACATCAATAACTCTTGGCCAATGAATATGTCAGCTACCACATTATTGTTAGCAGTACCTTCACATCCCTGGAGTGTCAATAGTAAGAATAGACTGATAATTAATGCGTATTTTTTCATAAAAGTACCTCATATTGTATTCATTTTAACATTTAAAAATAACCTAGTAAAGACCAGAAAAAAACCACCAAAAGGTGGTTTTTAGTTATTATACTTTGCTGGCTTTGGCTTTTTGAATGTTTTCGGCCAATTCCTTTTCAGCTTTTCCAAAATCAATCGAACGACGCTTATTTTCTTCTAAGCGTTCTTTACGAACAGACAGTAAATGTTCCATCGCTGATTGTTCAGTATACCCAATATGCGCTTCTTGTGCAATCACATTCACGATATTATTAGAATATTCAACGACGCCATTGAGTAGGACAGTCACCATATCCTGGTCACCTTTTACCATTTTTACATAGCCACGATCCACCGTAGAAATGATGGGAGTATGGTTTTTCATAATGGCGAATTGTCCAGTGGCATTCGAAGCGACAACAACGTAATCGACTTGTTCATCATAAAGCTTACCTGCAGGGGTCACCACAATGATTTGCATGGGTTCACCTACACTCTTTTGGCTTTTTCAATCACGTCTTCGATACTACCAGCCAAACGGAATGCTTCTTCAGGTAATTGGTCGTGTTTACCTTCTAAGATTTCTTTGAAACCTCTAACGGTATCCGATACCTTAATATAAGTACCAGGTTGACCTGTAAATTGTTCAGCGACATGTAAGTTTTGACTTAAGAATAAACGGATTCTTCTTGCACGATGAACGACCAATTTATCTTCATCAGATAGTTCATCCATCCCTAAAATCGCGATGATATCGAGCAATTCATTATAGCGTTGAATGGTTCTTTGAACTTCACGAGCGACACGATAGTGTTCTTCACCCACAATTTCAACAGAGAGTGCTCTAGAGGTGGAAGCCAGTGGGTCAACCGCTGGATAAATTCCTTCTTCAGCAATCTTTCTGGATAGGTTCGTGGTTGCGTCCAAATGCGTAAATGTAGTCGCTGGCGCAGGGTCAGTATAGTCATCGGCAGGAACGTATACGGCTTGAATGGAGGTAATAGAACCTTCTTTTGTCGATGTAATACGTTCTTGTAATTTACCCATTTCAGTGGCTAGTGTTGGTTGATAACCAACGGCGGATGGCATACGACCTAGTAAGGCAGATACTTCAGACCCAGCTTGGGTAAAACGGAAAATATTGTCAATAAATAATAAGACGTCTTGTTTTTCATGGTCTCTAAAATACTCAGCCATGGTTAACCCAGTGAGCCCAACACGCATGCGGGCACCAGGTGGCTCATTCATTTGACCGAACACCATGGCGGTCTTTTGAATAACACCACTTTCGGTCATTTCACCATACAGGTCATTCCCCTCACGGGTACGTTCTCCTACCCCTGCAAATACAGAGATACCGCCATGTTCTTGGGCGATGTTATGGATGAGTTCTTGAATAAGTACGGTTTTACCGACACCAGCACCGCCGAATAGTCCGATTTTACCACCTTTAATATACGGTGCTAAAAGGTCTACGACTTTAATACCGGTTTCGAGAATTTCAACTTTAGAAGATAGTTCGTCTAGTTTAGGTGCAGGTCTATGGATAGGGAGTCTAGGGGTTGATTCAACGACATCTCCCTTTTCATCGATGGGTTCACCTAAAACATTAAATATACGACCAAGGGTGGCTTTACCAACTGGGACTGAAATAGGTTTACCTGTATCGGTAACAACCATACCTCTTACGACACCATCGGTAGAATCCATCGCAATGGTTCTGACGATATTATTACCTAAATGTAAGGAAACTTCTAAGGTTAAATGGATTGCAACACCATGATTTTGGTCTGCGTTTTGTTTGATAACTAGTGCATGGTTAATCTCAGGTAACGCTTCTTCAAACGCTACGTCGACGACAGGTCCCATGACTTGGACTACTTTGCCTTGATTCACCTTATGCCTCCTTTACTTAACCGCATTGGCGCCGCCAATGATATCGGTTAGTTCAATGGTTATTGCGGCTTGACGTGCACGATTATAGTGTAATTCTAACTTTTTAATGACGTCTTTCGCATTATCGGTTGCTGATCGCATAGCGGTCATGCGGGATGCATGTTCGCCTGCTTTCGCTTCGAGAATGAATCCATATAATGTATTTTCAACATACATCGGCATGAGTTGATTGATGATTTCATGCTTATTGGGTTCGTAATCGTAACGGTTTTTATGCGGTTCATCGGTAGGTTCCAATGTGATTGGCAATAATTTCTTTGCTTCCACATTTTGATACAACGTGTTGATGAAATGGCTGTAGAAAACCACGATTTCATCCACTGTTTGATTGAGGAACAAATCGATAAACTTCTGTGTAATTTCTTTAAAATCAATGAATTGAATATCGTCTCTCACGTGAATTGGTTTGTCATTGATAAGCTGATATTGGTTTCGTTTTGCGAAACTATAGGCCTTTTGACCAATGGCCGCTACCATCACAGTTTCTGGATTAATATTCGATTCTTTTATATGGGACTGAAACTTACGGAATAGGTTTGCGTTATAGGGTCCTGCTAACCCGCGGTCTGAGCTAATTAAAATATAACAAGTCTTTTGAACTGGTCTTACTTCTAACAGTACATGCGATAATTCATTATCGGTTAATACCCCTTGAATGATGTGGTTGAGACGTTTCACCATAGGGCTATAAGCAATCATCGCTTTTTCAGCTTTTTTGAGTTTGGATGCAGAGACCATATACATCGCATTGGTGATTTGAGCTGTTTTTTTGGTCGCGATGATTCGCGCCTTAATGTCTCTCATCGATGCCATAATGGACGACCTATACGAATGTTAATTTAAAACGGTTAATCGATTCCTTAAGTTTAGAAACTTCAGGTAATACAGCCGTTTGTTTGATTTCTTGTAATAACTTATTAGCTTCTTTATCCGTATTAAAGAAACTATGTAATCCTTTTTCAAAGCGTCTGATTTCCGATAACTTAATGGAATCTAGGAATCCATGGGTTAATGCGAAAATCGAAATGACTTGGTATTCGACTTCCATTATATCGTGAAGCCCTTGTTTAAGAATTTCTACAGTACGTTTACCACGTTCAAGACGAGCTTTGGTTGCATCATCAAGATCACTACCAAATTGAGTGAATGCTTCTAATTCTCTAAAGGATGCTAAGTCAAGACGTAATGTCCCAGACACTTTTTTAATCGCTTTCGTTTGTGCGGCTCCACCGACACGGGAAACGGATAAACCAGCGTTAATGGCAGGTCTTACCCCACTATGGAATAAATCGGACTGCAAGAAGATTTGTCCATCGGTAATACTGATGACGTTGGTTGGAATATACGCAGAAATATCGCCGGCTTGGGTTTCAATGATTGGAAGAGCAGTAATCGAACCCCCACCCAATGCATCGGATAGCTTAGCGGCTCTTTCTAATAGTCTAGAGTGTAGATAGAAGACATCCCCTGGGAATGCTTCACGACCTGGTGGTCTTCTAAGTAGTAAGGATAATTCACGGTATGCGGTCGCATGTTTGGTTAAGTCATCATACACCACTAAGACATCTTTGCCCGCAAACATGAACTCTTCAGCAATAGTCACACCAGCATAAGGCGCTAAATAAAGTAATGGTGAAGGTTCGGATGCGGACGCAGACACGATGATGGAATAGTCCATAGCCCCATGAGATTTTAAGGTTTCATAAACACCTGCAACGGTGGACTCTTTTTGTCCAATCGCTACATAAATACAAATGACACCTTTACCTTTTTGATTGATGATGGTATCGATGGCAAGTGTGGTTTTACCTGTTTGGCGGTCACCAATGATGAGTTCTCTTTGTCCACGTCCAATCGGTACTAAAGCATCGAGGACTTTAATCCCTGTTTGAAGTGGTTGATGAACCCCTTTACGAGCCATAACCCCAGTCGCTTTACGTTCAATCGTACGGAATTTTTCAGTTTGAATTCTGCCCATGCCATCAATCGGTTTACCGAGTGGGTTAACCACTCTACCGATTAATGCTTCACCGACAGGAACTTCAAGAATACGACCTGTTGTTCGAACGGTGTCGCCTTCTTTAATGTTGGTAGATTCATCCAAAAGGATAACCCCAACATAGTCTTTTTCTAAGTTAAGCACTTGGCCATATACACTGTTTGGAAACTCTAAAAGTTCTCCACTCATCGCCTGATCAAGACCATGAACAAGTGCAATCCCATCGCCAACGCTAATAACGGTACCGACATTATCGGTTTTAATTTCATTTTGATACTTCTTAATTTGCTCTATGATCAAAGAACTAATTTCGACTGGATTAATTTTACTCATATATTCACCTTCTCTATGCCTTTAAGGTTTCGCTTAAAGAAGCAATAAAATGATTGATGGTGTGGTCAACAACATTGCCATCATAGGCAATTTTGATGCCACCCACAATTTTTGGATCGATGACATTATCTAAAATGGTCACGCGGTTGAGTTTCGTTTGTAACGCTACTTTTATCCCGTCAAGTTCCTTTATCGATAATGGTTTATTCGAATACACTTTAGCTCTTAACACTTGATTACGTTGGTCTAGTAAGTTTTGATAGGCTCTTAAAATACTGTCGACCTCAGGCAAGCGTTGATTGTCAATAAGGACAAACAAAAAGTGATTCATTAGTGTATCCAGTTTTAAACCTTGAATCAGGTTTTTTTTATCTGCGATAGTGACTTTCGGATGATCTAAAACTTGTTTAAGTTCGCCTTGATAAGCAAGAATAAACCGTTCTAGTTCAGATTTCATCAACACATCTTTTTGTTTTTCTACCGACAGTGCGTAGAGTGCTTCAGCATATTGGTAGCTCAAACTGGTCATGATTGTTTGACCTCTTTGGTAGCTTCCTCTACCCATTCAGCATACTTCTTGCTGTCGACTTCTTTTTGAATAATTTTTTCAGCTAAAACGGTCGCTACAGAAACAATTTCTTTTTTGATTTGATCTTGAGCTTTTTGAACTTCGAGTTCAACTTCTTTTTCAGCTTCGAGTTTGAGACGCTGTGCTTCAGCTTTCGCTTTCGCAATAATCTCTGCTTCTTCTTTTTGTGCTCTTACTTTAGCGTCCTCAATCGTTTTGGACACGGAATTTTTAAGCGTTTTATAGGCTTCTTCCGTATTGGCTTTCAATTCAGCAGCTTCTAGTTTCATCGCTTCAGCTTTGAATAATTCTTCATCCATAAAAGCTCTACGTTTGTCTAAGAAAGCTGTGACATTTTTCCAAAAGAATGCACGGACGACCAAAAAGAGCAGGACAGTCCCGCCAAGTTGGATTAAGATTTCATATAAACCAGCCCCACTCAATAGTTGAAGTGACTCGTTTACAAAGTCTCTTAGTGTTTCAGCAAGCATAATTGCTTACCTCCTTTAAAATAAAACTACGCAACGAAAATTAAGATGATGGCGATGACTAGACCATAAATACCAGTGGTTTCCGCTAATGCGTCCCCTAGTAATAAAGTCGAACGGATTTCATTGACAGCTTCTGGTTGTCTACCGACAGCTTCAACTGCTTTAGCTGCTGCATAACCTTGACCAATCGCGGTTGCGAAACCGGTAAATACGGCCAAACCAGCGCCTAAATACGCCATACCTAATGCGAAAAACTCATTGAAATTCATCTGTTCTTCCTCCTTATAGATGATTAATCTTCCACTGCTATACTCAAGAAAATGGAAAATAAGTTTAAAAATACATATGCCTGAATGGCACCAAAGAATATATCAAAGATTGGATGCACAATGAATGCACCAGCCACGATACCAAAGTAAGAGGTGTAATGATAAATCAAAATCGCTAAGATCGAACCACTCATTAAATTACCGAATAGACGCATTCCCATTGAAAATGGGGTTGAAAATTCACCAATTAAGTTGAGTGGGAAAAATAATGGGTTAGGGGAAAACAAAGCAGCGACTCTCGCTTTTGGTTTTTTCACAACCAATACTGAAATTTGAATCGTAAAGAATACGATGATACTCATCGATATCGCCACATTTAAATTTGAAAGTGGGGCAGTTAATCCTAATAAACTGGAGAAGTTTGCGAATAATACATAGATAAACATCGTTAACATGATTGGTTGATAAAATTTATGGTACTTTGGGAATACTTCCTTCACAAATTTGTTGATGTAGTCAACCAACATAACTGCTAAAAATAGAAAGCCTTTAGGGGTTGTTTTGTAGTCTAGTTTTTTAATTTTTAAACCTAAAATGGTAGTTATTATCATCAGTACGACAAATACAATGATACTCGCTTTGATGGCGTCGGATAAATTATAGTAAAACTCATATAAACCTGCTAGCATTTCATTCATGCTTTTTTACCTCCAAAACCCATGTGTATCAAGGATTGCGCATATAAAGTGACTTTAAATGTCATAAGGCCATAAAAAGTACCAAATATGTTGAGGGTTTCTAAATAGTAGGATAATCCCAAAACAATCGCATACAACAAAAACCGAATGAGATATCCAGAGCCTTTGGTATGTTTTTTACCATCTGCTTGGATCATTTTTCGGTTTTGTTTGGCTAAGTGACTCATGCCCCATAAAATCGTTGCGCTACCTAAGATGATGCTGATTGACACTGCTCTTCCAAAAAGAAAGAACGCAATGACAGCACTAACCCCAGATAAAACAATGGAATATTTAAAATTTTTAATAAAATCTTGATTGAGTGACATGCACTACCTCTTATGTTTCATTCGTTTATAAAGTGTGGATATCGATGAATAAATCCCAAATAGTGTAAAAAGAACTGTAAATAATACCTTTGTTTTCAGATATTCATCCAAAATGACACCAAGAATAATTAATCCTAATAAAACAAAGACCAATTCATAGAAGAAACTGATGACGATATTATATTCTTTGACAAATTCGACCAATGATCTTTTTTTTTTTTCTTTTTTAGGTTCCATGATTATCGCCTTTAGTAGGTTTTTAAAATCCTCTATTACATAGTATAACAAAAGTACACCATTTAAACAAACTATTTCCGTCCTTTTTGTTTCAGCTTAAAAATCATCCAATCCGAGTAAAATGTACCCTCAGGTCAAGGTTACACAAATCGGCCAGTTCTAAAACGGGACAATTCAATACGATACGGTTTATTCTCTAAAGCAAGCTTGAATGCATAAATAATCGACTTCATTTCTTTTTCTGTTTCCGTGGTAAAATCGAGTCTAAATGTATGGATTCTCGCTTGTTTTAAAGCCTCTAAGTGATCTATTAATAAAAGCGGTGTAGGGTCCATGACTCTCATATTACAATGCCCGTCGTTCAACAAAGCATACTTACCGATATGGTCTTGTAGGTAATATTGGTCTTTGAAGCATAAACGACAATTTGGTTTATACCCAAAGTTTTTCGCAACCGGACAGTATTTTGAAATCATCAAATCCTTGTGACCATAGACAACCATTTCAAGGTTTGGATAAGACCCAAAACGCTTAAAGTAACGGTCTGAAAATCTAAGAACATGGTCACTATCAAGTTCAGAGGATAAACTAATTCGTTCAACATTAAAGTTCGAAATTAAAGCGGCTGTATAAATATTGGTGATATTGACAAACTCATCTGTAACGATTGGATATCGTTTTTGATTTTGATAAATACCCCCGAGTTCAGAAACCATCGTTGGACCCGTAATTTCAAAGTCTTTCACATCTTCGATGATACGTTTGGTCACAGGTCTAACCGGTATGTTTGGATAATCATTAGGATCTACATCGACGATGTCTTCATAGTAAATCTCATCCAATCCTAACTTATAGGCACTATCAAGCTGATCCTTGGTATGGACTCGAGCTACAAGTTTCGGTTGATTTTTATATACAAATCCATTTTGAAGTTGGAAGTCTTGAATGATGCGTTCGTCTTGTTTAATTCTTAAGGCTGAAAGTTCTTCAATGGCGATACGTCTAACCTCATTCATCTGTTTGACTGGTATGAAACAATGATTATCGGTGTATATCGATAGTTCATCAAAATAGAATGGTGTCCCACCAAGTTTAGAGAATCCTTGAGCGATCATTGGTTCTGTGGTTGGCTGATTGGTTGCGTATTCAAGGACCGTTTCAGCACTGACTTCAACCGTATGATTACCATCACTTAAAGATAGGGTTAACGGTTTACCAATAAAGGCAGATACCATCCCTGTGATTGGGATTAGCTTGAATGAGGTTGATTGATACATGACCAAGTCTTTTTCTAAGTCTGAATCGAGCGTCTTGAATAAAAGTGAATTAGGATACACCTTTTCTTTTACTTCAAGATAGACAGTTTCGCCCTTGAATGCTTCTTTCGCAATCATATTATTTTTGCGTTTCATAAAAGTAACGATGTTGCCGTAGTCGTGTTCACCAACGATTCTAAATCCATCACCATTCTTTAAATCTTCAGTTAGTTCAACTAAAGCTAAGTTATTTTCATATTTGAGTACCTTACCAATTTGAACACCCATATGGTTCGGTCTAAAATCATTGTTTAAATCCTTTGGTACTTCTTTTAACATGTAGCCTTTGGTATAGTCTCGGTTAAAAACGCGTTTGAGTTTATCAATCTCCGTTTTAAAATCGATCTTCTTGTCTTCAAAATACGCATCAATCGCCATACGATAGGCCATCGTTGTTTGGGTAACATATTCTTTTTTACGCATTCTACCTTCAATTTTGAAGGAGTCTATACCAGCTTCGATGAGTTGATCGATGTATTCTAAAGTCATGAGGTCTTTCGCGCTCATGAGATAGGATTCTTCACTGATGACTGTTTTATCCTTGATAAGTTTATACGGTAATCTACAGTTATAAGCACATTCACCACGATTACCACTACGTTTATTGAGTATGGATGAAATCAAGCAGTTTCCACTAAAGGATACACATAGAGCCCCATGGATAAATACTTCGAGTTCGATATCGACAGTTCGTTTAATTTCTTTGATAACGTCTAAGCTAGTTTCTCTTGCAAGAATGACACGTTTGACACCTAAGTCTTTTAAGAATTTCACATGATGGATATTGTGCGCATTGACTTGAGTCGATGCGTGTATGGCTGTATTTGGATAACGTTTTGTGAAAATTTGAATCATCCCGATGTCTTGAACAATTAAGGCATCTACATGGGCTTTAACCAGTTCATCTGTATAGTTTAGTAGATCTTCGACTTCATCGTCAAAGGTCAACGTATTGACAACAATAAAAACCGAAACCCCACGCAAATGGGCATATTCGATTGCTTCTTTTAAGTCTTGTTGATTAAAGTTTTCAGCAAACGCTCTCGCCCCAAAGCGATGGCCTGCCATAAATATCGCATTCGCTCCAGCATTGATAGCCCCAATAAAGGCTTCTCTGGTTCCAGCTGGTGCGAGTAATTCCGGTTTTTTCATACAATCCCTCATGTTCTAACAAGCCGTATTATATCACATAGTGATAAATATTACTACTTATATGAAGCACTTTCATAGGAGAATTTAAAGCGAAAAATCTTTCACATTTGGCTATACTTTGTTACAATAGTTTTGGTGATACTATGAAGAATCTTACCTGGCTAAAAACAGCATTGATAACTCATCGTGGTTTACACGGTATTAACGGGGTGGTAGAAAACACTCGAAAATCTTTTATTGAAGCGATTAAACATGGTTTTGGTATTGAGCTAGATACCAACATTTTAAAGGATGGTACTGTGGTTGTTTTCCATGATAAACACTTAAACAGACTTTGTGGTGTAGACCGTTTTTTAAAAGATGTTACCTATGATGAAATCAAGGACTTAAAGATCAAGGGTACAAATGAAACAATCCCGCTATTGAGTGAAATTCTCACATTAATCCACGGGCAAGTCCCTTTAATGATTGAAATCAAACCTTTTGGCAATAAAAGGTTACATGCCAAAACAGTGAATGAAGCTCTTAAAAACTATCCTTATCCAGTCGCTATTCAATCCTATGATCCATATATAGTCTACTGGTTTAAGAAACATTCAAAAGACCATATTCGCGGTCAAATCAGTGAGTATTTTACCGAATCTGATATGAATATACTAATTCGTTCAATGCTTAAGAAAATGGTATTTAATGTCCTCACAAAACCCGATTTTATCAATTATCGTTTAGAGGAAATGCCAAATAGGTATATTGAAAAGTCAAGAAAAAAAGGCATGTTTATCTTAGGTTACGCTGCTCGATCTGAAAAAGCATTAACCTTCGCACGTACAACCTTCGATAACGCTGTTTTCGAAAACTTTATTCCAAAAACCACTAGAAAAGAATAATTTTCCTGCAATTTCAATAAAAACGGACAAATTCGTCCGTTTTTTCGTTTTATCTTATGTAAAGATTTATTTTTGAGGTTGATTATGACGTTTAATTATCGCTATTTATTACTGTACGTATGGGTAACTCTTTTGGGTTATGTACTCGTACTCAATTTGATCCTATATTTGAATCAACAACAACTCTATTTCTATCACGCTTATAAACAATATGGTGATTTGGACTATTTGAATAAGTATACATTCTTCATGCAAAATATGTATCTAGTGATCATGTTTCCCGTATTCATCATTTCACCTATCTTTGGCAAAATCATTTTAATTTTTAAAAACCAAAATGTTCAGTTTGAGAAATTCTCAATTTATACGCTTGCGAAAGTGTTGGGGATTTTCACATTTGCTTTTCTATACATTCAATCCCTCATCTCGCCTTCGATTGAGCCATCCCAAGTTATGACTTGGGTTGTTACCCCATTTTTCTTCCTATTCACTGTGTATCATTTCATCCAAGAAACAAAATAGCGTAAGGCTTGAGCCCTACGCTATTTTTAGTCCATATCGACATCAAAATTTTCAAGTAATGATTTCTTATCTGCTTTCGCATCCCCATGTTTAACGAATACCATTGTCATGAACGATAACACAACAAAGATGGTCGCGTAAGGGAATAAAATCTTACGTCCAAAGTCTGGAATATCCATGATAAATCCGGATAAAATCGGTGTTAAGATTTGTGCAGCCATACTGAATGTATAATAATAACCCGTGTATTTACCAACATCGGATCCTTTTGATAGTTCAACAACCATTGGGTAAGAGTTGACGTTGATGGATGCCCATGCAATACCAGTTAATCCAAGAACAACATAAAGTAAAATGCTTGTTGATTCTGTGATGAAATAGACTGAGCCAAAACATAAGGTTAATAAGGCTACCCCAAACAGAATGGTCTTTTTACGACCCCATTTGGAGGATAAAATGCCAATTGGAATAAACCCTACAATCGCTGTTGCTTGAGCAATTAATAATGGTGTTGTGTACCCCATGTTTAATACTTTTGGCGCATAATCAGAAAGTTTGGTTGTTACTGCGTTATACCCCATAAACCAGAAGAATACAGAAAGTAAAATAAGTACTAATGATCTAAACTTCGCTTTGTTAATATGGGTATGATTTTCGGCTTCTTCTTCGTCAACGATATTGTTCGCTTTTTCGAAATCAATACGTTCTTGAACCAATTTAGGTTCATTGACTTTCCATAAGAATACAGCCAACGTAATTAGCATAATGATAGAAACCGTAACGAATGCCCAAGTATAGTTCACAAAAGAGTGTTTATCTAAACCTAACACCTTTAACATGAGAATGGCGGTGATTCCACCTACAGCCCCCATGAGGTTAATTAGAGCATTCCCTTTACTTCTTAACGTTTTGGTTGTGACATCAGGCATCAACGCGACCGCCGGTGATCTAAAGGTTGACATCGCTACTAATGTGAAGAATAACATCACGATAAATACAATAAATACCGTTGGTGAAGTGGAAGTCACTTCCCAAGCTTGATTGGATAGATAACGGTAATACGCATCTTTCACATCGTAATAATCGCCTTGTCTGAGTTTATCCGTGAGTTCATAATCTGCGAGAATACCATTGATACGGTCTGCTTCAGGGTCATTTCCCATGGTGAGAGCTAATGCAGCCCATGAAGACGCTTCTGAATCTTCATCATAGGTTTCGACCGTTTGATACTCTTCTTTTAACTGAGTTTCAACTCTAAGTTTTTCTAACTGCATCGCATCAAAGAAGGATAACCCAACAAATAGGAAGGCTGCCAAAATCGTGCCTACCACAATGTATGGTGTACGACGACCCTTTTTGTGGTTAGTTCTATCCGATAGTCCACCAAAGAATGGTAATAAGAATAACGCAAGGATGTTATCCATCGCCATGACTAAACCACTCCACGTTTGATTAAGACCAAACTTATCAATTAAAATTTTCGTGATGATGGCGTCATAAGTTTGCCAAAACAAGGAGATGAGTAAAAATGCTAATCCGACGTAAATCGTCTTTTTATAATCGAGTTTCATAGACACCTCTTCTAATTCTTTTATTACTATTTTAACACGAAATGGGTTTTTGTGTTTTACATTAATAAACATGATATAATGCTAACTGTAAAAACGAGGTAAAATTATGAATTCGTGCAAAATATATTTAAAAAAAGGTGAAGACGTTCGTATCCAGGAGGGTCACCCATGGGTGTTCTCCAATGAGATTGACCATATCGTTGGTTTCATCAAATCAGGTGAAATCGCTCATGTATTTTCATTTGATGGTACTTTTATTGGAAAAGGCTATTTAAACACCAATTCCAAGATATTTGTACGCATCCTTGCGAGAGAGGATATCGAGATTGATGAAGCGTTCTTTAGAGCTAAACTACAGAAAGCTAAACAATCAAGAGAAAACCTTGGCTATCAAAACAGCTATCGAGCATTCTTTGGAGAGTCTGATGGTATCCCTGGACTCATCGTTGATAAATATGGGGATTATTTATCGATTCAAGTACTCTCATTAGGGATTGATCAACGAAAAGTGATGTTCATTTCAATCCTTAAAGAACTTTTTAATCCAAAAGGCATCGTAGAACGTTCTGATGTCTCTGTGAGAACAAAGGAAGGCTTAGAACCTTTTAAAGGGGTTATCTATGGATCTGTCCCAGAAAAAATTCTAATTAAAGAAAATAACCTCGACATGATGGTTGATTTAATGAATGGTCAAAAGACAGGGTTCTTCTTAGATCAACAAGATAACCATAACGCAGTTAAACCGTATGTCAAAGATAAGGTCGTTTTAGACTGCTTCTCTAATATTGGTGGGTTTGGATTACACGCGGCTTACCACGGTGCGAAACAAGTAACCTGTGTTGATATTTCAGCTTTAGCTGTTTCAGATATTATGAATAATGCGAAACTCAACGGATTTACCCAAGTTCAAGCCATTGAAAAAGATGTGTTTGAACAACTCAGAACCTATCAAAGAGAAGGGGTCACATTTGATACCATCATCCTCGATCCACCTGCGTTCGCAAAAAATAAAGATGCGATCAAACGGGCTTATCAAGGGTATAAAGATATCAACCTTCAAGCGATGAAAATCATCAACGATGGTGGCTATTTGTATACCTGTAGTTGTAGCCATTACATGACCATTGATCTTTTCTTACAGATGTTACAAGACGCTGCGAGAGATGCTAAAAAACAAGTCCAAATGGTTGAAATGCGCATTCAATCCAAAGACCATCCAGCTTTATTAGGTTCTGATGAATCTTTATACCTCAAGTGTGTGGTAGTTAGAGTCCTTAAGTCTTAAAAAAATAACCCAACCGGCGTTGGGTTATTTTGTTATCATATTGATTTGTTCAGAGGTTAAATCGGGTTTAAAACCCATTTTTTGATATAAATGAAGGGCATTTTGATTCAAATCATCGGCCATCAAAAAAGCTCTTTTCGCCCCTTTTTGTTGTCCATAATATAGGGCTTGAGATAATAATTTTCGACCAATACCCTGATTTTGTGAGGATGCATTTACAACAATCATTCTAACCCATAAGGTTCTTTTATCTGCATTTCCATACAATCCAACCATGAGTGCCCCATCGATTACCTCACGTTTATGGATGAGAATGCAAGCGTCATCCACTGAATCGACGTGATTAGTCACCCAATCAGTGGTTACTTCAATGGATTCACCAGAAAATGCACGACTGCTACCTACTCTGGATTGAGAAAGTAACGCAATCGCTTCGATGTCTTTTTCGGTTGCGACAGACAATGGTTCAATTAATTCAAGGGGATTTGAATAAGTATACCAATAATCCCTAAATACACCATAGGGGATATACCCTGCTTTTTCTAAAGGACTCGTCCAATCTTTAGGAACAAACTCAATTAAATGGTTCGGATAAGGTTTCAAGGATTCTATTAAAGAATTCATATCATTCACAAAAAAATGAATGTGAGGTTTTTGTTGACTCGGATGAATGCCTTGGATGAGAAGCACATCGCTTTGATGACATATTACTGTATAATCTTCTAAAACTGAGTCATCAACATAATGAAATGAATGGTATTTATATGTTTTGATGGCTTCTTCTAGTTGTTGTTGGTTCAGATTCATTTAGAGTTCTCCGATCTCACTTGGTTAATCATAAAGGACTGTATTTTCATGGTCCTTTTTTACTTAATGATGATTTGCGTACCTGCTAAAACATCGAGTGTTTGTTGATGGAGCTTTTTATCATAGCTATTGACTCCGGTTTTAAGTACGATTACTTCTGCTTCAGGAAGAGCGGCTTTTAAGAGGAGTGCATTGCTTAAAACACAAATATTTGTCACCAATCCGACGACAGTGATTTCATGGTATTCTTTATCCTTAACATCCATAGCAAGTTCCAATGAACCAAAGGTTATTTTTTCATAGATTTTTTTTGCTTTTGTTTCATATGGAGCGACACTCTTGTAGAGGTCATGCCCAGGCGTTCCTTTTATACAATGAACAACTGGTAATATTTTACCTTCCGTGGTGTCAAGGTAATTTGAAAAATGTGTATCCTTCGTGAAGACTAAATCATCCCCGTTATTCAAGTGATCTTCGATGGCTTGAATAACGGTGTTGCTAATCGAATCTGCATCCTCAAAACCAAGGGTGCCTTTTACAAAGTCGTTTTGGAAATCCACAACCACCAATAATCTTTTCATAGTTACCTCCACTAGTTTACATTCATATTATATTATAACATAACAACCAATGACGAATATGATCGCTGAGACTTATTTATACTTACTATAGAGCGTTTATATAACTGGTAAATGAGGTTCAGTTTACCGGTTTTTTTGAATTTAAAATAAAAAGCCTTGAGTTCAAGACTTTAGTGTGTGAATGGCAGGGCTAGAAAGATTCGAACTTCCGAATGTCTGGGTCAGAGCCAGATGCCTTACCGCTTGGCGATAGCCCTATGCAAGA
>CAZXLG010000002.1:35173-53780 GCA_964641335.1 uncultured Paracholeplasma sp. | reverse complement strand
AAAAAAAAAGCCACCAGCAACAACACATCTTCTAAGACCTAACGATGTTTTGTTCTACCCGGTGGCAGTGTGATTTATTAAATAATGGTGGAGGCTAAGGGGATTGAACCCATGACCCCTTGCACGTCAAGCAAGTGCTCTCCCGCTGAGCTAAGCCTCCACGCATAATCTATTATAATGAATAAGATTCATTTGTCAAAGACTTTTTTCACTAAATGTCTTTTTGATACGCCAAACGCATACGATCCGTCGTTTGGTTTAAATAGATTTTCCCACAATAGGTAAATCCGAGTTTCTTTAAAAGGCTTTGCATCGGGATATTAAGCTCGTGTGTATCGATTCTAATACTCGTGGTCTTTAACTCTGTAAATACATAGTTAATGAGGGATGCTGAGATACCTTTGCCGTAATGACCTTTCTTAGTTGCGATTCGGTGAATGACTTTATAGGGCCGATTTGATAACCAAGCGCCTTCAATATAATTGTAAGTCGATTCATTATCAAATACGGTCATCACACCTAAGATTTCCTTTTCTTCATAGACGTATAAAGCACTTTTTGATAAGTCAGATAACGTCACTTCTAAGGATGGATAATTGTTTTGCCACTGAGGTGACCCATAGCTAGCGATGAGTTCACGACCATCTTTATAGATGGTTTGAATGGCTTTAAGATCGTCACGGGTTGCTTTTCTAATCATAGATTCTCCACATAATGTTTAAATGTGACCATGTCTTCTTCGGTCTTCTTCATATACTCTAATTTATCTTGATTGTCATCTTTTGGAAATTGAAAGGTCACATCCATCGTCCAAAGTGTGCCTTTTTTGGTTTCGACAAAATGCGAAATGCATCGATTTTTGACGTCCCCTAACATAAATAGTTGATGAATATGATTAGGTAAGTCGGCTTCTACCGTAATTTCTGCCATGTGAATCTCTTGGTTTTTATAGGCATAAATCAATTCTACCATAGCCCCTGGTTTTAGGAATTCACCATGCCTGAGTTTATAGCTTTTCAATGGGGGTTCTTGATAGTTGATAAACTGGGTGTAATCAAACAAGGTTTCCACTACTTTTTGTCGGTTTACTTCAATTTCGATGGAGATTCGATATTGAAATGTTTTCATTATTAGTCAATAGCTCTTTCTAAATACTCCTGTGTTAGGATAATGTTTAAATTGCCATTGATGACTCTTAGGTCATCGATGAACGATTTTTGGTTCACGCCGTTGAATAAATTGATATTATAGGTGAGTTCAAAGGTTGTTCCAAAGTCGGTTGTTTTAACTTTTCTAAGTTTCGCATACGCACAATATTTTTTAAGGACTTCATCGAAAGCCCCAACATAGTTTAAACTTTCTGGAACAACGATTTTTAGTTTCGCATGATTATCTTTGATTTCATCGATTTTAAATACATAGATGAGTAATAAAATGAGAATGATGAAGGCTGTAATAATCATTGCATACCCAATATAGCCCATCCCTGTTGCTAAACCTATTGCGACTGTAGAAAAGACAAAGGTGATGTCTTTGGTATCTGTAATCGTTGTACGGAAACGAACTAAGGTAAATACACCGGCTAAACTAAAAGCTCTCGCAATGTTGTCAGAAACCAGCATAATGATGATTGAAATAATTAATGGTAACAATAATAGGGTAACTACGAATGATCTGTCATACCCTTCTTTACGTCTAATGTAAGCCAAAGCAAGCGATAATAACGCCCCTAAAATGGTGGTGCTTATTAAAACGATCAACACCGTGGTATAGGTGATATTGGTCATCGGTAATCTTAAAAAATTGTTCATAGTATCTCTTCTCCTTTTTGAATACTCAAGCGGTAAGCTTCCCCGTATTTCGAAAAGCTTCTCGCATATATTTTCATTTCTGATAATTTATTTGCTAACCAAATGGGGAAATTAGCCGTGTTTTTGATTTCGATCAAGTAATGGTCAGTTGGTAACATCGACTGTCCACCACAGACCATAAAGTTGATGTTTTCACGTCTAATATCGATTTTCTTATCAATCGTGACTCTTAATAGATTGTCTTTATCAGCCATAGCACGACGTTCATAGGCAATATAATAATTAGGCTGAACCTTATTGCGTTTTAAGTAGTAATCAATTTCGTGCATGACTTGGGTGGATAAATAATCTTTCACCGGTGGTTTAATGCCTTCTGAGATGAATTGTTCTGCTTCCTCATAAGTCATGATTAAGCGTCTTTTAGTCACTTTACCTTCAATCTTTTTCTTAATCTCTAGCCAAACCTCATCAGAAGATTCGATTGGACATTTATAACTTCTGAGTCTCAATTTCGCTTTATAAGGCGGTTTTTCAACTGATTGGCGAATTATATTTTGATCAACGGTATCGTAGTAAATATTATAAATCGTATAGTAATTGTCCTTTGAGTATGAATCAAAGGTTAGGTATTGTGATAAAAAATCGACGAGTTCGTCTTTTTCAGCTTTGGTCACTAAGTATTTTTTTTCAAAACGATTAAAGGATTGAATCACAGCCATAGATTAAACCTCTTGTAATAATACTGTAATTATTTTAACATAAATCGACATTTTCTCGCCTTAATTATATGAAAAAACACGATTAACGACAATCGTGTTTGTTTTTGTTATAAAAGATTCAGTGATTTCAATGTAATCACAATACCAAAGATGGTAAATACGGAGAACAAAGAGGTCCAAACAACCAGTTGTGCAGCGAGTGATTCATCTGCTTTCATCTCGGATGCCATGACGGCTGAAGATACCGCTACAGGGGAGGCAAATAGAGCTATGATGCCTGCAAAGTAACTTGGTTCCATCTCAAAATTAGGGAATAAGGCTGCAGCTAGATAAATTAGTCCGAATCCAAGAAGAGGTGCGAAGACAAGTCTACCTAAAACACCGATGGTTACTTCTTTAACCATGCTCGCAAGGGCTTTAAACTTAAACTGCCCACCCAAGACAATGAGGGCTAATGGGGAGGCAATATCTGCGACATATTTAACTGCTTGGTAGAAAAATGGTAAATCGCGTTTGATGAGAAATACAGGTTCTCCTCCAGACATCGGGATGAATTCACGAAGGACTAATATGATTGAACCTACAACAACCCCAATGATTAAAGGATTTTTTATGACATCTTTTAGGACTTTTTTGAAACTCATGTTGCCGTGTTCTTTATTGAACATGGTGAGTGAAATGACGGCTAAGATGTTAAATAAAGGAATCGTAAATGCAGCTAAAATTGAAACCAATGCAGCTGCCCCATTACCTCCTAATGAAGTGGCTAAAGGGAGACCAATAATTGCGAAATTCGATCTGAATAAACATTGCAAAACGACCCCTTTTTGCTCATCTTTAGGGACTAACCACATGACGACAAATAAACCAATTAGGAATAATAAGAAAATACCTAAACAAGCGATGATTACAATATCAAATTCGATTTGTGCAATCGATTCAACATCATAAATATTTTTTGCCAGTAGTACTGGTAAAGCAACGAAAAATACAAATCGATTGGCCATTTTTAAGAACTTTTCATCAAAAAAATGAACTCGCATCAATCCATAACCCAAAACGATTAATAGCACAATCGGCATAATCGCATTCACTGCAAAAATGAATGTATCCATCTTGATACCTCTTTCTAATGTTTAACGCTTATACTTCTTTTGGTTCAAGTGGATCAAAACTAATACCGATGGAATCTTCAACTTTTAGTGCGAAACAAAGTCCACGAGCATCTGTGGTAACCCCGTACTTTGAACTCATCGATTTCATTAAGGCAGGTTTTTGTTCATCAGTACAAACAATCATTAATATGTCTTTTTCTGGGTGAATCGTAATCCCAAAAAACTTTTGCTTTTCTGTAGAAATGCTGCTTCTACCATGAATAATAGTACCACCACGTGCGCCAGCTTTTCTCGCTTCAGCCATCGCATCATAAGCATATCCATGGTTACATACGAATAAAATTAGTGATTGATTTTCCATCTTAATCTTCCTCCGATATTTCATACAAATAATTGTAGCCCATTTTGCCAATTGATTCTATATCTATCGTAAATGCAACCCCAAAATGAGAATGTTTAAAGTCAAATTCTTTGTCTAAATCTTCAAAAATCATATGGATATCTTGATCATCCACAATCGAAAATATTACTTCTTTGTCACGTTCACCCATAGCCAACATTTCTAATATTTCTGTTGGTGCAGTACCACGTCCTAGCACAATTTCATGGTGGTGAATCATACCTTCATTAATCACTTTAACTACTGCATCAGCTTTATTTTTAGGCACTATTGTAATCATCAGTCTCATGATTTTTCTCCTTTTAAATCAATAATATCGTCTTCAATGTCACTTATTGTAAGTTTATCTTTCTTGCGTTGTGCAAGAATGCCTACAATTTGAATTGTAATCAATGGTGTCATTGCAATAAAAGCAATGAGACCAAAGGCATCTGTTAATGGATTGGAATCCGGTATCGCCATGGAAGCGCCTAAGGCAAATGGCATGAGGAATCCGGTTGCCAATGTACCTGAGACAGCCGCACCTGAGTCGATTGCAATTGAAGAGAAAATCTTTGGTGTAATAAAAGTCAACAGTATCGTTATAACATAACCAGGTACCAAAATCCACCAGATATTTAAACCCGTCACAACCCTAAGTAATGATAGTCCAACTGCGATTGAAACCCCCACGGATAGAGCAACCATCATAATCTTTCGACTAATTGCACCTGCGGATACTTCTTCGACTTGTCGGTTTAATGCGATTACGGCAGGTTCGGCTGCAACAACAATGAATCCAAAAATCATGCCAATGGGAATTAAGAACCATTTATAGTTTTCACCAAAATATTCTCCTATGTAAGTCCCGATATTGACCAGACCACCATTAGCTCCAGTTAAGAACAACACCAATCCCAAATAAGTATATAAAAATGACACCAATATCTTATAGACACGAACTTTTGGTAGTTTAAACGCTGTGATCTGAAAAATGAAGAAAAATATCACAAATGGTAATATTGCGATTGCCATTTGAACCAAATTAATCAATAAATAATCAATGATGGTTGAGCTAGTGTCCACAATCGGTATCGTTGGATTGTAAAATAGCCCTAGCACTAAAACGCTTAAAATAGGGCCGACTGAGATGAGACCAATTAATCCAAAGGAATCTAGTTCTGAAGATTTATCGCCACGAGCATGGGATATACCATAGCCCAAGGCCATTATAAATGAGAATACCATGGGTCCTGTTGTAACACCACCAGAATCAAAAGCTACAGGAATAAAATCAGGGCTACTCATAGAAACAATTGCTGCTAGAACAAACAAAGCAATGTAGAAGACCATAAACATCTTTTGTAAACTGATTTGGAACAAAATTCTTAGAATCGCCATAACCACGATTACTCCGACTCCAAGCGCTACAGTGACAATCAAAACCAATGGTGGAATGACTATTTTTAGTTGATCACTCAATACCCATAATTGTGGTTCAGCAACAGTGATCATGAATCCTAATATAAAAACAACCCCAATAAAAAGTAGTAAATTCTTTTTACGTGTTAAAAATCCACCTATATCCTCTGCGATGGTGATGGTTGAAGAATATGAACCAATTTGAAATAGTGCTAGTCCAAGAATTAACATGACCACGCCGATGACAAAATTGATTAAATCTGATGAATCTACGCTTATCCAAATACTTAGAAAAAAACCTAAAACTGCCATTGGCAAAATCGCCTTTGCAGACTCTAATATTTTTTCCATCAATACCGAATTTTTCAATATGATCCCCCCATAATATGTGACACTGCTAGAAATAGATGATTTATGAAATTCAACACTCCATACTAAAGTAATAATATCTAGTATTTTTATCATTAATTCTAAAACCCGTATTGTTGGGCGGTTAGTGCACTATATTAATAGTGTACATAATTAAAAAAATATTTCAATTGGAGTGTTCTAAAATAATGATTTAAAGGAAAAATTACATTTTTGAATCTATTGATTCAATGGATTTATCTAAATAGCATAATCCCATAGCACCTAACCCATTGCCAATGATCATCGCGATGAGATAAATCAGTGATTTTAAGGAATAGGAAGCACCGATAGCAAAATAAGCCATATTAGCGACACTATGCTCAAATTTGGATAAAATAAATATCATTACAGCAAACATGACAAAGAGAACTTTAGCGAATTCTAATTTCGCTTTTCGATACCCTTCAACACCTAAATACATCATTGCTCCACACAAAACAGATAGAATCAATACTTTAATAAGCCCATTTTCTAATTTTGCAGTGACCAAAACTTCTGTTTTTGTGATAATTGGTAGTTGCATCAAACGGACAAAAACGCCAATGATGAATGTGCCTAATAGGTTACCTAACAAGGTCATCCCTAATACTTTGGTATAGTTCTTTTCTTTAACCCAATAACCTACCTTGCCAGTGTATAGGTAATACCCAGAGGACACGATCATTAGGAGTCCGAAACTAAACAATAAAGATCCCAAATAGGCATTATCTACCGATAGATAAGCGACCGCTGCAATCCCGATGAGTAACCCAGCATAGAGGGCTTTAATAAAAATTGACTTCATACAAACTCCTTTAAATGTATTTATTTATAATCAATAATCGAGTAATATAGAAACCTTATCATATCATTACTCGGTGATTTCTATTTTTGTTAAAATGACTACGAAAGGGTGAGTTTAATGTATGTCATTTTTAAGGTTCATAAAGTAGAAAAAGGTCAAAAAGTGGCCTTTCAAGAAAAATTTAGTCAGCCATTCCGTTTACAAACTGTACCCGGATTTTTAAGACGTGAAGTGCTCATCGATGAAAAAAATCCGCTGTTTGATACCATTCGTATCGGGATTTATTGGGAATCTCGTGAAGCATATTATGCTTGGGAGAGTTCGGATGAACATAAAGCGATGCATAAAGATGGTAAAGGTCATGGTCAACTGCCTGGTTTAATTGAATCTACCAAGGAAACCTTTTTTGAATTAGCCACAGTTTATGCGAAATAAAAGCCACAATTCGTGGTTTTTTTTAACTTAAGGCAATATCTAAAATCATCATAATCAAAAAGCCCATCACAAAACCGAAAGTTGCGACATGTTCGCCTTTTTCATCGACGATATCTTTAGATTCTGGAATCAATTCTTCAATCACAACATAGATCATTGCACCCGCAGCGAATGTAAGTGCGTAAGGTAAAATTTGACTAACAACATTAACTAAAATAGCACCAACGACCGCAGCCACAGGTTCGACTAAGGCAGATGCTTGTCCATAGAAAAAGGATTTTCTTCGTGAGTTACCTTCTTGTCTTAATGGAATCGATACAGCTGCGCCTTCTGGAAAGTTTTGAATCCCAATACCAATCGCAACCGCGATGGCAGCTAACAAAGCTGTTTCTGGATTAGTGGCAAGTCCAACAGCCCCAAATGCAACCCCAACGGCTAACCCTTCTGGGATATTGTGGAGTGTTATTGAAAATACAAGTAAGATATTACGGGATAATTTGGTTTTAATCCCCTCTTGGAGATTTTCTTTACCAAAGTGAATGTGAGGAATGATTTTATCGAATGCAAATAAGAATCCGGAACCCATTAAAATACCTAGAGCTGCAACTAGCCAAGGAATAGCACCTAGGCGTTCTGCTTGTTCTACCGCAGGGATAATCAAACTCCATACCGAAGCCGCAATCATGACACCGGCAGCGAACCCCAACATCATGTTATATACACTTTTATTGATACCTTTAAAGAAGAACACTAAAGACGCACCTAGAGCGGTCAATGACCACGTTAAGATACCCCCTAATAATGCAAGTTGCCAATTGTTTAAACCTAGTAGATAATCGATCATACTAACACCTTCTAACCATCCTCATTATATCACTATATAAATGGAATTTATGTCCTAGATAAGCGTGATAACAAAGAAAATGCTTACTTAGGTTTTTTACAAAAACATCGCCATATAAATTGGGTATGTGAACACGTTTTTCGTATAAGAAACATTATTCAAAGACAACTTAATTGCCTGAGTTAAACCGAAATTTTCAAACATGCTTTCAATCATTTTACTTTTTGGATTATCGGCTTCTTTGACTTCGATGACGGTATTCTTGTCATTAAATTTGATCAAGAAATCCGCTTCAAGTGTGGTATTGCGGTCAAAGTAATAGAGTTTTTTACCATTTTTCATGAGGATATCCGCGACCACTGCTTCTAACAATGCACCATGGTAGGCTTTTAATTTACCTGTATGAATTTGAATTTGGGCATCCCCACCATAACTCGATGTGAGTAGACCTATGTCTTTATAATAGACTTTAAATACATCATATTTTGCTTGTTGAGCATAAGGCATCTTAGGGGTTGTCAAATTAAAACAAATATCGACCATATCTGCGTAATATAGCCAGAGTAAATTCTTTTCATATTTACGAGCTGCCGTCTTTTGTTCTACAAATCCATATTGGAACTTTTTATTTTCTTTATCTAGTTGAAATGGCACCGATAAGAAGCATTTTACTGATTTTGTGTAATCCGGTTTCGATAAATAGCGTTCCATGTCTTTAGTATAGTGTTGAATGATCTTCAAATGTTTTTTCGTCACTAAACTGAAGTTGTGCGTGCTCATGAATGAGTTAACGACTTCTGGCATACCACCAACGGTCATATATTCATAGAAAATACCCAACATCATCTCATGGAGTGCATCCGGAACAGGTAATTTATTCGTAAAATAATATCTAAGGTCGTTCATGATGTTTTCAGAAATACCATTCGCCCAAAGGTATTCTTCAAAATCCAAACTGTTCATATCCAATAACTGTTCATGAGCAAATGGGGTTGTCGGAAATACTTCTGGGTTGATTCCAAAATAGGATGTCGCCATGATGACATCAAATTTTTGATTGCTTACAAAGTTTTTAACAGCTACACGCACATTTGGACATAGATGAATTTCATCAAAGAAAAACAAGGTTTGACCAGGAACAATTTTTTCGACTTGTAAGAACAAACTCACTTTTTTAATTAGGGTGGTCACATCTAAGTTTTCATTAAAAAAAGGAATCAATTCTGGATTCTTCTCAAAGTCAAGTTTGACCACATATTTATAGTTTTCTTTCGCAAAGCGTTCGATTAACGTGGTTTTCCCCACGCCACGAGGCCCTTTTATCAACAAAGCAAGTCGACTAGGATTATCATGCCAAGTAATTAAATCTCGATTTATTTTTCTTTTTAACATAGTATCACCACACCTATTATAGTTAAACAATCCATTTTTAGCAAGTGTAAACACATATTTTTTAAACGTTCTTTTTTAAATTTTGCATATTTTATGAATTAATAATGAAAGAAAAAGACCCTCATTTCGAGGATCTTTCAAAGTCGACTAATTTTTATATTCAAGAATTGCTTTGAGTTCTTCTTTAACCAGTGGTAATACTTGTTTCGCATCACAAATGATTGACACATCAGCAACATCAAAGATGAGTGCATTTGGGTCCGTATTCACGGCGATAATTAATTCTGATTTATCCATCCCACTGATGTGTTGAATGGCACCACTAATACCTGATGCAAAATACACTTTTGGATGAACGGTTGTGCCTGTTTGTCCAACCAAACGGTCTTTTTGTTCAATGTTCGCATCCACCACAGCTCTCGATGCCGCAACTTCTCCACCAAGCAAGTTTGCGATATCTTTGAGTACAGGGAACATATTTGATACCCCTCTACCACCTGCAACGATGACTTGTGCCTTATTGAGTTCCACTTTCTTGTGAGATAGTTTTTCACTTTCTAAGACTTTGATTTTCGATGGTTGATCACAAACAAAAGGGATTTCTATCAATTTGGATTGTCTCGCTTTATTTTCTTCAATTTTAAAAATCGAAGGTCTAATGGTTGCCATCTGAGGGATGGTTGATTCACAAATAATGGTTGCGAATAAGTTCCCACCTAAAGCTGGACGGGTTGCTAGTAAGAGGAGTTTTTCACCTTGTTCAAAATCCAAGAGGGTTGCATCTGCTGTTAAACCAGTGTGTAATCTGGCAGATACACGAGGGGCTAAGTCTCTCCCAAGCAATGTAGACCCAATCAAAAAGACATCCGGTCTTTCTTGTTTCATGAGATTAAAGATGGCTTCACTATAGTAGTGTGTGTCGTATTCTTGTAATCTTGAATCAAGTGAGTAAATGATTTCATCTGCACCACAATAGGTCATGGATTCAATGGCTTTTTGATCAATGTGATCTCCTAGATAGACTGCACTGATCGTGATTTCAGAACCGAGTTTGCGTCTAGATTCAGATAATAGTTCTAAACCCACTGATTGAATTTTGCCATGCTTTTGTTCAATAAATACCCAAACATTATTCATGGTTTTTAACCTCCATGTACGGATATAAAAGTTTTGTGATGAGTTTCGCAGCATCTTCAGGGTTCATGACGACCTTTTCAGACTTTGCTTGAACTTGTTTCACATAGGTCTTTTTGACTTTGGTTGGTGACCCTTTTAATCCAATCATACTTGGGTCTACAGATAAATCGTTAAATGTGACGATATTGACTTTTCGATCGGTATTATGGAAAATATCCCAAGCGTTCATGAATCTTGGTTTGTTCATATCTGCTAATGTGGTAATTAAAGCAGGTAATTCAACTTCTAACGTTAAGATTTCACTATCGGTGCGTTTCTTTACAATCATATGGTTGTTATCTACTGAAACGATTTCTGATAGATAAGTCACCTGAGGTATATTCAAGAATTCAGCTACTTGAGGGCCGACTTGTGCAGTATCGCCATCGATGGCTTGATAGCCAGCTATAATTAAATCAAATTTGAGTGTTTTTAGAAAACTTGATAAAATCGTTGAGGTTGCCCAAGTATCAGACCCCGCAAATGCACGGTCTGACAATAGATAACATTGATCAACCCCACGTGCATAGAGTTCGATTAGCATTGATTCAGCCTGCATTGGTCCCATGGTAACAACACTCACAGACCCACCGTGAATTGCTTTGAGTTTTAATGCTTCTTCAACCCCTGCTAAATCGTTTGGGTTTACTATACTTTGAACACCGGTACGAATAAGGGTATTGGTTTCTTTATCGATTTTTATTTCAGTCGTATCGGGTACTTGTTTTACTAACACAATGATATCCATATTATCTGAGTACCTTTCCGGCAATAACCATACGTTGAACTTCACTGGTACCTTCATAAATTTCAGTGATCTTCGCATCTCTTAAGTAGCGTTCAATTTCAAAGTCACGGATATAACCATACCCACCCATGAGTTGAATTGCTTGATCGGCCACTTCAAAAGCAACTCGTGAAGCGAATAGTTTCGCCATTGCCGCTTTATCTGAGTAGGATTCGCCTTTTTCTTTGGCAGTTGCTGCCTGATATAATAAAGCTTTCGCAGCTTCAATTTGAGTTTTCATATCTGCAATCTTAAATTGAGTATGTTGGAACGAAGCAATCGGTTTATCGAACTGCTTACGGGTTTTGACATAGTCTACAGCCTTCTCAAAAGCCCCTTCTGCAATGCCTACGGCTTGTGCAGCAATCCCAATACGTCCACCATCTAAGGTTGACATTGCGATTTTAAAACCTTCACCGAGTTTACCTATCAAGTTTTCTTTAGGTAACTTCACTTTATCAAAAATGAGTTCACAGGTCGATGAACCTCGAATTCCCATCTTACGTTCTTTTGGACCCACACTAAAACCTTCGGTATTTTTTTCTAAGATGAACGCACTTATACCTTTAAGTCCTAGTTCTGGATTCGTCATAGCAAAGATGATGTAGAGGTCCGCATAACCGGCATTGGTAATGAATATTTTAGATCCAGTAATTTCGAAGTAATCGCCTTTGTCAATCGCTTTGGTTTGTTGTTTCGAAGCGTCCGTACCGGCATTCGGTTCGGTTAACCCAAAGGCACCCAACCATTCACCTGAATTTAATTTAGGTAAATATTTAGCTTTTTGTTCAGGAGTCCCAAACGCATGAATGGGTGATGCACATAGCGATGTATGGGCTGAAAGAATAACCCCTGTGGTCGCACAATATTTGGATAAAATTCTCACAGCGTCTACATAGGAAGTATACGGTGCACCTACCCCACCATAGATGGGTTCATATGGTAAACCAAGGATGCCTAAACTGGCCATTTTTCGAACGGTTTCGATGGGAAATCGTTCTTCTTCATCAATCGATTTTGCGAGTGGTTTCACTTCTTTTACTGCAAATTCTTCAAGCATTTTTAAAAGTAGTTCTTGTTTCATCGTCTTGGCATCACTAGCGCGTGTCCAACCACAACAGCTTCATTATTTTGGTTATAAGCGATGGTCTTGAACAATACGCGATTTTTCTCCTCATTGATTTCTTCTGCTTCAACAGTTGCTTTAATATGGTCATTCAAATAAACAGGTTTTACAAATCGAGAATCCTGTTGTAAATAAATGGTGCCTACGCCTGGTAATTGTGTCCCTAATACTGTTGAAAAAAGGGCATTGATGAGACCGCCATGCGCGATTCTTTGGTGAAAAATGGATCGTGCTGCGAATTCTTCATCGAGGTGAACAGGATTAAAATCTCCTGATACCTGTGCGAAGTGCTTTACGTCTTCCTCGGTGATGGTCTTCTCGAAAAAAGCGATATCCCCAACCTTGATGTCTTTAATTGTTTTGCTTGTCATAATATTCCTTTCCTCATTATATACTATGAATAAACGTTCATCTTACCTTTATAATAGACTCATTATTCACCAATGTCAATAGGGTTAAAAAGATAACTCTTGTTTTTTTCAAAGAAATCGTTTACACTAAATATAGGTGATGAAAATGGACAAAATGAACTATCGCTTACCAAAAAGAAAAGATGGACAAAAGACATTCAATAAAATTATTAATAGTGGTAAAAAGTTATTCTCAAAACAAGGTTATCAAGCTACTTCAATTAATGAGATAATTGATAAGGCTAAAATCGCCACTGGAACTTTTTACATTTATTTCGATGACAAGCTAGCCCTCTATGTTTATCTCTTACATCAATACCGTGCAAAGATTGGTGAAGCCATTAATGAAGCGATTAAAGATGCGCCAACGCGTTATGAAAAAGAACGCCTTGGCATCAAAGCATTCTTAAAATTTGCGTGGCAAGATCCCCTTTCTTATCGTATCATTTGGGAATCGATGTTCGTTGATAAAGATATCTTTAAAGAATACTATCAAAACTTCTCTAATTCGTATGTTGAAAAACTGACTGCGAGTGTAACATCAGGTGAAGTCGATGAAAAAATCGATTTAGAAACCCTATCTTATATATTGATGGGTATATCCAACTTCGTAGGTCTTCAAGTATTATTTAGAGAAACACTCACTGATATGGATTTGGACCGCATTGTTGATCAAGTGATGTACGTCTTAAAAAATGGCATGTTCAAGTAATGAAAATCTCTAACCATTGCGGGTTAGAGATTTTTTTACTCTTTGTGGAAAGTAATCGTGAAAGTGGTGCCTTCATTAACTTCGCTTTCGACTTTAATGGTGCCTTTATAATATGAAACCACATGTTTGACAATGGCGAGTCCTAAGCCAGTACCATTTTGATATAGGTTACGTGACTTGTTAACCTGATAGAAGCGTTCAAATATGCGTTCTTGATATTCTTTTGGAATCCCAATACCCGTATCCTTGCAGATAAAGTGTATGGATTCATCCTCAACTGTTAAAGAAATATCAATCTTACCACCAAATTTATTGTATTTGACAGCATTTTCAATGATATTTTTGAACAGAGACTTAAAGTCCGTTTCAATCCCTTTAAACAAGACATTATGCGTTTCTAAAGTGACTTCGATTTGCTTGTCTTGAATGAATGGATTTAAATCTTCCAATACCCCATCGAGGACTTTTTTCAAATTGAAGGATACTTGATCGAGTTTCGGACGATTTTCAAGTCTCGATAATTCGAGCATATCTCGTAATAGGTTATCCATGAGTTTAACTTGATGAATGATTTCTTCGGATAATTTTTTCTTTTCGTCTGGAGATGCCATGTCATACAAAATGAGTTCAGCAGATCCTTTGATTGCGGTGAGTGGGGTTCTCAGTTCATGGGAGGCGTTCGCAAAGAAATCGCGCTTGTTGTTTTCAAGGCGAATGCGGTCGGTATCATCGATTAAGGTAACTAATACGCCTTGTTTACCTTTCGCTTTCAATAACAACTTATTGTAAACCGAGGTCACACTGACCAAAATAAAGCGGTCATGGTATGGCACTCGATAGGTAACCGCAATGTCTTCTTCAGTTGCAAGTTTAATGGCCTCATAAACATCTTTATTTCGAACCGATAAAATGAGGTCATGTTCTTTGATATTGAACCACTTTTGAGCAAGGTCATTATAGAAAATGATTGTTTGGTCAGACCCAATTAAAAGAATACCTTGATCCATATGTTTGATTAAAATGGATAACAGTTCTTCTTTTTCATTTAGGTTTTGAATTGTTTGGACGATTGATTCATTGACCCCATTGATCTCTCTCAGGAGTTCATTGATTTCATCGTATTGAGTTGCTGGCATCACCCATTGATAATGGCCTTCTTTGATGCTTTTAACCGATACTGCTATATCATGGATGGGTTTCATAAACGTATCGGAAATCTTTTGGTAACTGTATACGGAAATCACCAAAATACCTAAAGAGATGAGAATCAATATCACAATTGTTTGAGTATTTAATGCAATATTTTGGTCCATCACGATCGCAACCCGAACGTAATTTCCATTTTCTGCTTGGCCAGCAATATACATTAAATTGAGATTCAGTGTTTCTGAATACCTTGTAAAGGCCCGACCGAGGTTTTTGATTTCTGGGAAGGGTAATTGATTCCCTGAGGTGGAAATGATCATCGAATCGGCGATGGTAACCCCAAAAGGATTAATAATCGATATGCGTTTGTTTGAATTTTGAAATTGCGTCACGAAGACTTCATCAGTGACGGTTTTATAATTATAAGCAATGACCGTATCTTCTAAAACAATCTCCAACATGTACGCCGATTGACGTCGATTAACATAGTTTGTGAGTGTGAATGAAATCCCTAAATACAGCACCACTAAAAATGTGGTCATCAACAAGTGATATAAGACAAAGGTTTTTTTCATAGTTTCACCAAACGATACCCTACCGATCGTACTGTCATGATTTCGATGGAGGCTTGATTGTCGGATAGTTTCTTACGTAATGAGGTAATATGCATATCAATTGTTCTAGATTCTAAGATTAAGTCGGATCCCCAAACCAGTTGAAAAATACGGTCTCGATTTAACACTTCATCGGGGTTTTCTAAAAAGAGTTTCAGTAATTCGTATTCCTTATAAGTTAAGATAATATTTTGTTTTTGAACCCAAACTTCTCTTGTTTGTAAGTCGATTTTAACATTACCTTGTTCAAGGTATTTTTTCCCTTTGTGTTTTCTAAGTTTATTATTAATACGCGATAAAAGCTCTAAAACACCAAAAGGTTTGGTTAAATAGTCATCTGCGCCTAAATCAAGGCCAGTCACTTTGTCGAGTTCGGTAGATAAAGCCGATAGAATAATGACCGGAATATTTTCAGTACTCGGTTGACTTCTCAACTTTTTGAGATGATCTAATCCCGATTCATTGGGTAACATTAAGTCTAACAAAATAAGATCAGGTAGTTCCGTTTCAATTGCTTCAAAAAATGGTTTCCCACTGGTAAACCAAAGGTATTCAAATTTCGCATTACTGAGGGTTTTTTGGATGACATAAGCAATCGATTGATCATCCTCGATGAAATATATTTTAGGCATAGTCCCTCCTTAAAATAGGGGTGTATTTTTATGTGACCCTGTGACTAAGAAAATCACCCATTCTGCGATATTTACAGCATGGTCAGCGACACGTTCTAAGTATTTAGAGATTAGAATGATGGAAATGACATAAGGCGTATCATCAACATCGTCCTTGATCCATTCAGCAGCCAATTGAATCATTCGTTTGTATTCATCATCGACAACATCGTCTTGAGCAATGATGAGTTTTGCTAATACAGCATCCTCACTTACGAGTGCTTCAATAGATTGTTGAACCATGTATTCCGCATGTTTAGCCATCGATAATACCACTGATAAGTCACGGACAAATTGATGACCTTCCAGATGGAGTGATATTTCCGAGATATCGGAAGCGTGGTCCCCAATACGTTCAATATCCGTAAGAATTTTTAAAATGGTTGTGACTAACCTTAGGTCTTGGGCAATCGGTTGTTCCTTCCAGATGATTCTTAAGGCTTGTTTCGAAATTTCTTCTTCCATCATATCGATTTGATCGTCCGCTTTGATGATTTGTCTTGCTAAATCTAAATCGTTGGTCTCAAAGCTTTTTAGCCCGTTTCTCACATTCAGTAAAGCTTGGTCAGCCATTTCGATGACGGATTTCTTCAGTTGATTTAAGGCGGTTTGATAGGTATTACGATTCATGGGTATTCACCTTTACTTTCATTATAACATTATCCAAATCGACCCGTGATGTAATCTTCGGTTCGCTCATCACGCGGGTGTGAAAATAATCTATCGGTTTCTGCGTATTCTACCATTTCACCAAGTAGGAAGAATGCTGTGTAATCGGATATTCTCGCTGCTTGTTGCATATTGTGTGTCACGATGACGATGGTGTAATTTTCTTTCAATTTCAAAATTAAATCTTCAATTTTTGAGGTTGCAATCGGGTCAAGTGCCGAGGTTGGTTCATCCATCAACAAAACCTCTGGTTTCATCGCGAGTGCTCTTGCAATACAAAGTCTTTGTTGTTGACCCCCGGATAAAGCTAATGCAGAATCCTTAAGTCGGTCTTTAACTTCTTCCCATAAAGCAGCTTGTTCAAGAGAGTTTTTAACCAGATCATCAAGTTCTTTTTTTCCCTTTATCCCTTGGCATCGCGGTCCATAGGCAATATTATCATAAATGCTCATAGGGAATGGGTTAGGTTTTTGAAACACCATACCCACCTTGATGCGTAAACCAATAACGTCGGTATCTTTCGCATAGATTAAAGTATCCTTGTAGTGTATGTCGCCACTGACTTTACAGTGGTCAATGAGGTCATTCATTCGATTGAGTGTTCTTAAAAACGTGGATTTACCACACCCAGAAGGCCCAATGAGCGCTGTCACTTTCTTTTCATAAATGGAAAATTCAATATTTCGTAAAGCTTGTTTTTGACCATAATATAGATCTAGGTTTTTCACTTCAAATACTTTATTCATAAGTAACACCGTACTTTCTTAATAATCTTTTCGAGATCAATTTAATCGACAAATTCATCGATAATACAAGAACTAGAATGATGATTGCGATGGTTGTCGATAATTCAATATTTGCAGGTTCATCGGTCATCATCGCCCAAATATGAACCGATAAGGGCGTGGATTTCTCAAATATCGATACATCATCTTTGATCGCGGTTCCAATCGCGAATACTAAAGCTGCACTTTCTCCGATGATTCTCCCAATCGCGAGTAAAGTCGCGGTGAGAATCCCTGAGAATGCACTTGGTAATACAATTTTAAATGTGGTTTGGGTTTTATTCCCACCTAAGGCTAATGAGGCTTGACGATACTCATCCGGAACTACTTTCAAAGATTCTTCGGTGGTTCGAATAATCACTGGCAATAAGATGACCGAAAGGGTTAACGCCCCTGAAATCAGGTTCGCACCAGTCGCTTTGGTTAAGGCGATGGTTATTGGAACAAATAAGGCCAAACCCATGAGACCGTAAATGATTGATGGCACGCCGGTGAGGGTTTCAATTAAATTTCTGAGGGTTTTAGTTAATCGATTTTTAGGGGCGTATTCATTGAGATAAAGCGCTGCCCCTATACCGATCGGTAACGCAATCATTAAGGTTAATCCGATTAGATAGAGTGTGGTTAGAATAGACCCTCTGATACCACCGCCTGAAGTGGCGAATTCTAGTTCTCTAAAGTCATTTTGGCTATCAAGTACTTGAATCATGTTTTGTGCACCTTGGATGGACAACGCTGAAGGTACACTGTCAAACGCGATTCGAATGATTTCATAATCGGTTTTCAGTGTTAAGTTCTCACTCGCTACCCCTTTATTTCGTAAATCTTTAAATGGGGAATCAGGGTGAACATAACTCACTAAAACAATGGTATGCCCCATTAAATTTTCAGAATCTGTAACGGCGATACCCCATTTTGTAGAATAATACGTTTGTGTATCAAAGTCTTTATCGGTTGGGTATACCGATGGACCACTGAAGTCTTTTAAATCAGCGATATAGGTTTTCGATTCATAATTATGGGTAATTAAATCCATATTGAGCAATTTAACCCCATTTAATAAAACAAATAACAAGATGGAGATTAATACGAATAATGAAATGAATGATGCTAGATAAGTGACACTTTGAAGGAGGTAATCTTTCTTCTTTCGACTATTTAACATCGACGTTACCTACCTTTTTCTTAATATAATTTAG
>CAZXLG010000002.1:0-35073 GCA_964641335.1 uncultured Paracholeplasma sp. | reverse complement strand
CTTCTTTCGACTATTTAACATCGACGTTACCTACCTTTTTCTTAATATAATTTAGAGTAAAATTGGTGATTAGTATGACAACCATCAAGACAATACCCACCGAGAATCGGATATCATAATCGAGTCCCGTAGTCTCCTTCATCCCTTCAAGCATCATGGTTGTTAAAGTCGATGTGGTATCAAGGATGTTAAAGTTGATCCCGCTACGACGGCCACCCGCCACCAATGAAACAGCAGTAGCTTCACCAAGTACACGACCAATACCTAAAATCGCTGAGGTAAATATACCGCTCTTCGCCGATGTTAGTACAACTTTGAAGTGTGTTTGTGTTTGTGAAGCACCTAAGGCTAAAGAGCCATGTTCAATCGATTTATCGACACTACGAATCGCCACTTCACTGATTGAGGCGATGGTTGGAATGGTCATGATGGATAATACAATGACAGATGATAAGATTGAATTCCCACCTTTAGATTGATAACCAATCAACGTTGAGAAATCATAAACTAACTTTAAGATAATACCCGCTCCAAACAGTCCATAGATGATTGATGGAATCGAAGCCAACATTTCGATGACTGTTCGCAGTATTTCTGCTAATTTTTTAGGGGCAATTTTCGCAATAAATAAAGCCGTTAAAACGCCAATTGGAAATGAGATGAGCAACGATAAAAACGCGATGAATAGGGTTGAAATGATTAAGAAACCGACCCCATAAAGATTAGAATTAAACGATTCCCCGATCAACCACGTGGTCCCCGTTAGAAAATCCGATAAATGAACACGTCCTATCCCACCATTATTTGTGATAAAAGGGGTAACCCCTTTGACCATGATGACACCAGCAATGATAAAGATGAACGATGAGGATAATATAGCAAACCCCATTAAGACATATTTAATGGCGTTATCTAGCCATTCATTATGCCTTGTTTGAATTTGTTTCCATTGTAATTTAGATTGCATAAGTACTCCTTTGTGATACGAGAAAAGACCCCTCAGGGTCTAGTTCAAGTTTATTCTGAAACCACTTCTGACCAGGTTGAATAAGTACCGTCATAAATCGCTTTTAACTGTACAGCTGTAACGTTGGTAACTGGGTTATTCTTGTGTACAATCGCTACAATCGCATCCCATGCTAATTGACCCATGAGCGCTGCATCGACGCCTACTTTTTCACTATCCTTAAAGTATCTTGAAGAGAATCCAACATGTTTCGATACAGGGTCTGATAAACCAATGGTTTGTGTGCGTTTGTAAGCATCCCCAGAACCGGTATGATCGTGTTCAGCAACGAAGTTACCTGCCTTGGCACTGAATGCTTGAGTTAAAGCTTGTGCCACTTTTTGGATGGAATCTGATCCACCAAAACGGACGGTGACATTACTATTGTTTCGAGCAGTGATTGGGTGTTGTGCTTTAATCGAATCCCATGTTACGGTGGTCGCTAAAGCAATAGCCCCATTGTTATTGATGATGTCAGCTGCATCACTGGTACCTAAGAATGCCACAAATGCATTGACGAGTTGTTCGATTTCAGTGGATTCATAGTCTGAAGCATCTCTGGTCATCCACATGAATGGACGTTTTAAACCGTACGTATTGTTTAAGACGTTCGCTACTGTAGGTGCTACCCCTTCAAAGCTTAAACCTTTGATCGTATTATTGAGTGATGAGAGAGAGACATACCCAATACCATACTCATCGGTTCCCATTGAAGTCAGGATGCCTGTGTTATCTTTGATGACAAAGCCTTCGACTAAGACGTCATCGCTGGTAGCAGCTTCTGCAAATCCGATACCATCCATAAACCCAGTACGTGTACCTGAGGTGGTATCTCTTGTATAAACGGTGATATTTTTGCTTGAATCAAACCCAGAACCACTGGTGCATGCAACTAAACTCATGGTTAATGCTAATGCGAGTAAGACAACTATTTTTTTCATATAATCTCCTTTTCAGTTCACCTTGATTGTATAAAAAAAAAGAATGTGAATATATCACACTCTTGTAAGTAGTTTGTAAAGAAATTGTAAAGTCTAGAAAGATTGGTTTTTTAGCCACGAAATAATGTCTTTGATGACCAACTCTTTATCTATATCTAATAAAACATCGTGATAACTGTTCGGATAAATGATGATATCTTTCGGTGTTTTAACATGATCGTATAGCGCATGCGCATTATTTAAAGGCACGATTTTATCTGCCCCACCATGAATGATGAGTAATTTAGATGGGTATTGTGCGAGTTTTTTATGAACCAGTTTATTTGCTTTGTAGATGGTTTCATAAAGCAGTTTATAGGTAACATATTTTAACAGGTGTGGGTCTTGAATTTCTTCAATTGTTTTCTCATGTCTACTGCGCGTATCTGACCAGTTAAAATGCAGTTTTCGATTTGGGAATAATAACCCTAACCATTGGACGACTTTGATGATATGGTAACTATACCCAATCGATACAACGCCCTGAATATTTTTATTGGATACCGCATACAAATGACTGATCAACGCCCCTAAAGAATGACCAATTAAATAGACTTTTCGATTTTTACGTTCTTTATTGAGAATCTCATCGATATCATCAATCTGATGTTGATACTTTTTTAATACCCCTGCCGGACCATTTTCACCATGACCGCGAACATCGTATAAGATGACCGAAAATCCAGCTTCATTGAGGGCTTTCGCAAACGGTTCATAAAGCATACCATATTCCCCAACCCCATGACTAAATAGGATGAGTGGGGCTTTTAAATCGACTTCAAATAGTTGATACTTTGACATGTTATTCCACTAAGAGATCAATGACTTTAGACGCCAGTTGATCATACGCTTGACCAGCTGGTTCAGATGCTTGGAAAATATAGCCATCCACAGGTTGTCCAATCGGTACTTGGGTCAATAGATCCACACCCAATTGTTTAGCGACTTTATCGCCACCACCTTGGCCAAAAATGAATTCACGTTTCTTATTACAACCATTGAGGAAATAACTCATATTTTCAACCACGCCAATCACAGAGTGACCAATTTGTTGTGCACCTAAGCCCGCTTTAACAGCGACATGAGCAGCATTCACATGGGGTGTAGTGACAATGAGCATTTTGGTATGTTGAGCAAACTTTTGAATGTCTAACGCAACATCCCCTGTACCTGGTGGCAAATCGATTAAGACATAATCGGTATCTGGACGCCAAGCAACCCCACCAAAATAGTGAGATAACATCTTCCCTAACATCGGACCACGCCACATGATTGGTTTATCTGCAGGCATAAAGAATTCGGTTGAGATGACTTCAATCCCTTCGCTTTGTAAAGGTATCATCATATCGTCATCTGTACCGGATAATGGTTTAATATCAATTTTTAATATTTGTGGAATGGATGCGCCATAAATGTCCGCATCAATAATGCCGACCTTCTTACCTAATCTGGTGAGAGCAGCGGCTAAGTTCGCTGTGACAGTGGATTTACCTACGCCACCTTTACCAGAAGCAATCCCTAAATAGACAATCTTCTTTTCACGGTCATTGACCACTTCGTTTTGTTCAAAAGTGACCTTTATCCCTGGAAAACCCAATTCAACCTTAACCAACTTAATCAAATTGATTTTGAACTTTTGTTCTTCTGGGGTTCCTGGTTTAGAAAAATAGAGTTCAACGTCGACCACACCGGTTGGACCGACAGTTAGTTTTTTAATGCCGTTGACTTCTTTTAATGTTTTTTCATACCCTGGGTCAACGAGTTCTTCAATGCGTTTTTTTAATTCTTCATACGTAGCCATAGTTAACACCTCGACATTGATTATAACATACTGCTTTTAAAATATCGGATAAAACGCAAAAAAACCACCCTAATAGGGTGGCTTAAAGTTTGAGTTTTGGAAAATCTAAATCGTCTTTGAGTGATTGAATCATTTTTTCTAAATATGGGTAGTCAATCACATAGGAAAATTTTTTATTTTGATTTTCAAGCGTTACGATTCCACTGTTGAGCAATTCATTTAAGTGATAGGAAATCGTTGCGGAGGATACCCCAACTTGAGTGGCGATTTCTTTAATTGAGGTGATGCCTTTTGAAATCAGTTTTACCACTTCATATCGTGTTTTATCCCCTAGATTTTTAAACACTTGAACTCGGTCTGTTAAAATATTCTCTGCTTGTTCTTTAAGGGTTAAGAATGCTTTTTCCATGTTTAATCCCCAAATCAAATTGAGTTCATTCGATTTTGGATTAATGGTTACCATATACTTAAAAATCCCTGAAACAAATAGATTGAGTTGTTCATGATCAACGACAGAGGATTTGATACGGCCTTGACTCAAAGATTCAATCGCTTGAATTCCATCTTTGAGAAGATGCTTTTCGAGTTTATATCCCACCTCAAATACATCTGATTTGACTGTTTCATACACTTTTGAGAAGAGCGGTTCAATTGAGTTAATGAACACAATGAATCCCTCAAGAAATGGCTTAGGGTCTTCAATCATCACTAAGAGTTGCCATTTATAGGCAAGATCAATTTCTAATCGTTGAATGAATGAGATGGGGTTATTCACTTCATCAATCGACTCTTGTTGCGACTTCACCATCGCTTCAAAGAGTTTTGTTTTTAGCATTTGACGATCTGTTTTTAACAATGAGTCAAAGTAGGTTATCTTGTTATGACCAAGGATTGGGAATGCGCTAAGTATGAGCTGATTAAATTCTAGGGTCGCGTATTCATCCTTAAGGTAATAGGATTGGATATCTTTTTGATAATCTCCCAACACCTGTTGGAGTGACTGAATCCATTGATGATATTCATCGTCTTTGATATCGTCTTCTGATTTTAAAAAATACACTTTCGCAAACTTAAGTAAATCAATCACTTCGGATTCTACAGGATAAAACTTAGCTTTCAAGGGCTTCCACTCCTTTAGGTTCAAGGGTCTTTTCAACATTTAGATTGGTCAATTGATGCTTGTGTAACCAAACAGAGAGCATCAATAGAATGCCTGCTGAAAAGATCACAATGCTTGGTCCATTATATCATACAATACGCCAAAAATCATTTGCCCGATTGGAACGAAAATCGTGACGAGTAACATAAGAACAGCTGAGGTTCTTCCCATCATTGAAAGGGGGACCACCTTTTGAAAAATGGTTGCATTCGCGAGATTTGCAATAGACACCAAGGCCCCTGTCAAGAAACTGAGGATTAATAACGCATAGAATATTATATTAGTATCTCCAATCGCGTTTATAAGGAGCGGTGATAAGATAAACGCCAATAGGAGGATGATCATGGATAACGCCATAAATGAACGATAAAATACGGTTGAAATCGGATATTTCTTAATGATTTTAATGGCGAAGATTGGCGTGATGATCATTGACAACGAAATGGCCATTTGATAAAATCCAAACTCAAAGTCTGAGACCTTTAAGATGGATTTGATAATATAGATTAAACCTACTGAAAATAGCGGTCCTATACAAAAATTGATGAGTGTTGCTAAAGAGATCATCGAAGAAATTGACTTCTCCTTTTTAATGAGTTGTAAGCTTTCCATTGTATCATGATAAAACACACTGAGTGACATCTTTTCGAGACGCTTTTGATGTTTTGGCATCAGGATAAACAGTTCTGATATCGCGGATACGATAAAGCTCGCGCCATTTACCCATAAAATCCATAACATATCTGTATAAGTATATAGCAATGCCCCAATGATTGGCGCGAGTAATTGCCCAATATTTAATACAACCGTTTGGAATGAATTCGCTTCTAAATACTGTGCCTTAGGTACAATACTAGGTAAGACCGCGGCCATCGCAGCGTGAAAGAAAATCTCAATCATCTCAAGCACGACAATGATGATGTAAATCGATAATATGGATAATGAACCCTCATTTAGTACCCAATAAATCCCTGAAAAAAACATCACCAATCCGCTTAAGATATCTAACCCAACGATTAACTGTTTACGGTTAGAACGATCCGATACTACACCTGCAAAGGGTGTCAATAATAACCTTGGGATGATGGAAATCGATAACATCGATGCGAATAGGGTTGCAGAACCCGTGGTGTTTAATACATATAACGATAGTGCAAATTGCATGATATTAGAACCCAATAATGACATGAGTTTGCCAATGATTAATCGTCTAAAATGAACATTTCTTATGATATGTGTTTTCATATAAACCTCCTGAATACAACCAAATTATAAGATGTTCATCTAATTTTGTCAACTACTATATTTGATATTTATCTATTTTTATGAATAACAACCTAAATAAATCCTCTAATAATTAGACAATTATCTAATTATGAAAAAACTCCCCTAGTTGGGAAGTTTTTTTTTATTAGTGAAGTTTGCTACGAATGAACATTTTTTTAATGCGTTTAAAGAAAGGCGATTGGTCGTAACTTAAGATTGACGCTTTGTAGACCGGTGCTAAAAAGTAATATATACCTACCGTCGATACGAGTAAAATGAGGAAGGATAGAATCACATCAACCAATGAGAACCCACCACTCATGAACAAGGTTGGTGCGACCATAGGTGAAAAGAGCGGGATATAACCAATGACTTTTAACACAATCGAATCTCCTAAGTAAATGGAGAAAATCGATGCATACAACCCAATGACCATGGTGAACACAAATGGGGATTGGAAGGATTGGAAGTCTTCCATAGAGGTAGACATAGAGGCGAGTGTCGCCATGAAAATCATAAAGAATAATCCACCAATGATCATATAAATTAACGTAATCAAAATAGCACCAGGCAATGCACTTAAGACACTAGAGATGATTTCAGAATCGGTTTCTGTGAGCATACCAATCAATTCACTGACCGACATCGCACTGTTAGATGCGCCTAAGATTTGAGTGGATATGAATCCGGCTATCACCCCAAAGATAAAGATTAATACGGATTGAACAATGAGAAATACGAATGACGATAAAATTTTCGTCATGAAGTGTGTTTGAGGGGGTACCGTAGACATCACGAACTCAATCGCTTTTGTCGACTTCTCTTCAATGATATCAATACCTACAAACTGAACACTCATAATAAGCATGATAAAGATTGGAATCGCAATCATTGAACTGATCGCTGACAAAATCATGTCTCTTGTCGTTGTATCTGCCGCATCCGTATGCATTTCATACACCAATGGTTGATTAAAATCATTGATGAGTTCAAGTTGTTCTGGAGTTTTACCAATGGACCAAATCTGCGATTTGAGTATGGTTAAGGCTTGTAATAAGATGGTTTCGTTGAGCGGGTCGAGTTCGTCTTTATAGATATCGACCACAAGGATATCTGCTTCTGCAGTTAAGTGTACGATGGCTTTCGAAGATCCAAAATCAAGGTTGTCTGAATCAAATGAATCGATTTCAACAAAGTCAATGTTCGCCCCAGGAATCATTTGGACTAAGGCTTCTGCACTGCTATCCAAAATGGCGATGGAATCTAAGCCTTTTTGGGTATCATCGTAAACAAAAATGATTTCTTTACTGGTTTCTCCATCATCGAAATAGGCGACAATATTTGGAATATTGAAAATGATAATCAACGCGATAAAGATGATGATATTAGCGATATAAAAGGCTTTAGTACCTATGCGTCTTTTGATGCCGTAAGTGAGTAAATATTTAAACTTGCTCATAGGTTTCACCGACTTTCTCAATAAAGATTTCTGAAAGGGTTGCCTGTTCTACATCAAATTTACGGACATTTGAACAGGTCTTAACATAATCGAATACTGCATTCGATACCGACTCATCGGCGATTTTTACAATCCATTCATTTGGTTGTATGATGACATCTAAAACCCCTGTAATGGCTCTTAATTTGGCTTCTTCAACGTCACCAATTAAGCGGATATTGTGACGTTTGAAGTCTTTCTTAATGTCACTGATTTTACCTTGTAATACAGGTACACCCTTTTCAAGGACAATCAACTGCTCACAGAACGATTCAACATGGTCGATTTGATGGGTTGAGAAGATGATCATCGTACCTTGTTTTTGGAAATCACGAATGACTTCGACAAACTTATTGGTATTGATGGGGTCGAGTCCAGAGAAAGGTTCATCTAAAACCAACAGTTTAGGATTGTTGATAATGGCGGTGATGAATTGAATCTTTTGTTGATTCCCTTTCGATAATTCTTTGATTTTCTTATCGAGATATGATTCCACATTAAAGCGTTTTAACCAATAATTCAAGCGTTCTAAAATGGTTGATTTATCTAACCCTTTTAATGCCCCATAATGTAAAACCAGTTCTTTTACCGATAGTTTCACCAATAATGAACGTTCTTCAATCATATACCCGATTTGATCGACATCCTCATAGGATATTTTTTTGCCATGAAATTTAATTTCACCAGCTGTGGGTTCTAATAAACCCAAGATCATCTTAAACGTAGTTGTCTTCCCTGCCCCATTGGTTCCAAGCAAACCAAAAATTTCCCCAGGTTGTATGGTGAAGGATAAATCATTGACTGCGGTCAAAGATCCGTAATTCTTTTTGACATGACTTACTTCTAGCATCGTATCACTCCTTGTGTCTAGATTAACACCCATCGTCAATTTAGGGTCCTTAATCAGAATTTCTAGACATAATAGGTCTTGAAAATAAGTAATCAAGGCCTTAAATTTTCATTACATAATTATTATAACTCGTTTCTATGAATTTTCAATACAATTCTTGAATTTTTATGAATTTAATTGAAATAAGAGAAAAGACCCTTTTTCGAAGGGTCTTCTAAATTACTTTTTGGAGTCGTTATACGCTTTAAACCATTCGATGAATTCAGGTAAGGACATAAAGGTTTGTTCTTCTTTACCATATAGACGGTAAGTTACACCCTTTTGTTCAACTTCCTTATCACCAATGACGAGTTGGATTGGAATCTTCTTGGTTTGAGCTTCTCTAATCTTATAGCCTAATTTTTCATTTCTTAGGTCAACTTCAACTCTAAATCCTAGGGCTTGAAGTTGTTTTTGAACTTCAATGGCGTAGTCTTGGTGGAAGTTTAAGTTCACAGGTAGAACTTTGGCTTGAACTGGGGATAACCATAGTGGGAATGCGCCTTTGTATTCTTCGATTAAGAAAGCAACAAAGCGTTCCATGGTCGATACGATACCTCTATGGATAACGACAGGGACTTGGTCATTCTTACCATCTTCGCCCACATAAGTAAGTTCAAATCGTCTTGGTAATAAGAAGTCAATTTGGATCGTGGATAGGGTTTCTTCATTGCCTAAAGCGGTCTTCACTTGAACGTCTAGTTTAGGTCCATAGAACGCGGCTTCACCAATCGCTTCAAAGTATGGCATACCAAGTTCGTCCATGACTTCTTTTAATTCTCTTTGGGCATTTTCCCACATTTGATCATCATCAAAATATTTTTCTTTGTTTTCAGGATCACGGTAGCTTAAACGGAATTTGTATTCGCTGATGTTGAAATCTTTATAAACATTGAGTAAAAGGTCTACTGTACGTTTGAATTCATCTTTGATTTGATCGGCTCTCACAAAGATGTGTGCGTCGTTAAGTGTCATTTCTCTCACGCGTTGTAAACCGGATAAAGCACCTGATTTTTCATATCTGTGCATCATACCTAGTTCCGCAATTCGGATTGGTAATTCTTTATAGGAGTGAACTTCATTCTTAAAAATGACCATGTGGTGCGGGCAGTTCATCGGTCTTAAAACAAGCATTTCACCATCGCCCATATCCATTGGTGGGAACATTGAATCTTTATAGTGTGCCCAGTGACCACTGGTCTTATAAAGTTCAACGTTAGCCATGATTGGGGTATAGACGTGTTCGTAGCCTAAGCTAATTTCTTTATCTACAATATAGCGTTCGATGATACGGCGAATGGTTGCGCCATTCTTGAGCCAGAAACCTAAACCAGAACCAACTTCTTTTGAAATTAAGAATAGATCGAGTTCTTTACCAATTTTTCTATGGTCTCTTTGTTTACGTTCTTCAAGCATATGCAAGTGGCTATCAAGGGCTTCTTTCGTGAAGAAGGATACCCCATAGACACGGGATAACATCTTATTATCGCTATTACCTCTCCAGTAAGCACCGGCTAAGTTTAATAGCTTGAAGTGTTTGATTTCTTTGGTGTTCATCACATGTCCACCGCGGCATAGATCAATGAAATCGCCTTGTTGGTAGACAGAGATTTTTTCATCTTTCAACCCTTCAATTAATTCTAATTTATACGGGTCACGTCTAAAGAGTTCTTTCGCTTCAGCGTAGGAAACTTCTTTACCTTGGATTGAAAAACCTTGTTTCGCAAGTTCAACCATCTTCTTTTCAACTTCTGGCAACATTTCATCGGTGAACTTAACATCCCCTAAATCAATGTCATAATAGAAGCCTTCTTCAATCGCAGGTCCTACCCCAAAACAAGCGTGTGGGTATAAACTTCTAACAGCTTGGGCAAGCAAATGCGCGGTTGAATGGTTTAATACAGTAAATGCTTCTTTATCTGCTTGGGTGAGCAGTTTGAAAGAACCGTCTTCATACATCGGTCTTTCTAATTCAATGGCTACCCCATTGTATAACGCAGCCACAGACTTTTTCGCAAGCGACATGGAAATCGATTGTGCGACTTGTAATGGACTTACGCCTTTTTCTACGTCGAGTAGTTTTCCATCTGGTAAATGTAGTTTCATATGATTTTCCTCCTTAGAATAAAAAAAGTCCCTAACATCAGTTAAGGACGAATCATCGTGGTACCACCTTAGTTCTAGATTGCTCTAGCACTTTAAAACCTTAACGCGGTCATACGGCATCTGTTTTCACAGGCAGCTCATAGGGAGTAATTTTTATGGTTGTAGCTTCCACCGTCCTACATCGCTTAAAGTATAAAAATCATGGCCTAATCTTCGCTTTTCATATAAATTATAGCACTTTAATGCTTGGTGTCAAGTTAAATCGCGTCGTATCGTTTCTCAGAAAGTTTGATTTCTTTGGTGAGTTCTCGAATGCGTGTAATGATCCTCATCGCTTTGACTTCATCGATGCCATCTTTTGCTTCTGCGAGGATTGTGTGGAGTTCTACCATCTTGTAGTTTGAGGAGATTAGCACAGGTAATCCAACCGTTAAACGGTATTGTAAAATCGGTCCAAAGATTTCATCTCTAAACCACGCCGTCATAAATTCACCCCCGACATCATCTAAAATGAGGACATCACAGGTTTTTAATTGTTTGACTTTAGGTTCTAAAGAATTATCAGAAAAGGCATTTTTGATGTTTCTCACCAAATCAGGAAAATAGGCAAACACCACATTCGCATTTTTATTGAGTAACTCATTCGCGATGGCTGATAACAAATACGTTTTGCCCGTGCGATACTTCCCATAAAAATAGATTCCACGGATAAATTCACCTTTTTTAAAGCCATCAACGAAAGTTTTAGAGGTGAGTAAGGCATCTCTTCTTTCATCATTAAATAGGGTAAAATCGGACAGTTTCGCATGGATTAAGTAATCATTATGGTAGGTCGTATCAATACGTTTTTGTTTGGTTTGCTCAATCTCAGATTTTATATAGGCGTCTGATTTTTTAAACTCAATCGTAACGAACGGCTCTAAAATTAAGATAGGTTCAAATTTATGTTCTGGGTTTGTTGGATCAAATGCCTTTTTTAAATCAATGTATTGGACGACTGTGATGACATCATTGTCGGATACAACCAAATCTTTGGTTTCAGGGAAGGATTTGATTTCGGCTTTCAGTATATCTAAGTTTGACATCTAATCCCCACTTTCTAAGAGCGCTTTAAACTCATCCATCCATTCAGGGACAGGCGCGACACGTTTTTCCTTCGTATAATAGGTCTTCTTCGGCTCTTTCTTGGCTTCCGGTTCCTTCATAATGTAATCATATGCGAGGGCTTCGGTGTTGATTCCTTTTTGTAAGAGTGAGCTTAATACTTTTTCGAGGTAATTCAAGTTTGGTAAATCCGATTTGATTCTTAAACAGATGATGATGACTGCGTTCAATACGCCAATATCGACAGCATTTCGTTCGACAAATTGACGGATGGTTTGAAGAGCAAACGCACTATTCGTCATCTTCGGTGCGTAATGACTGATGAGGTCAATTGGACTGAAATCTGAGAGTTTTGGACGTTCGGTATCCCCTCTTAAATCGATTTCAATCGCTTGTTTACCATTGTGTTTTTCATGATACTTACCTGCGATTAAATTGATTCGTTCATAGAATAAAGAACTGTGGTCTTCATCATAGGCTTCATTGAGTACTTCTTTCATATCATTTAACGCGAAGCCATATACATACATAATGGAGGCGATTTGTGACTGAATTTTCTTTGTAAAAATACGTTTCTTTTGTAATCGTATTGGGAGTATTTCAAATAATTGGTCGAGTTTGAAGTCTTGGTTGATGACCACCCCAGACCCATTTTTTCGACCGATGATATGTTGGTTCGTATTTAACGTATCTAATGTTTTAGCTTGGTACACTTGGTCAAACGATTTAGTCACATTTTGATACCCTTCGCGACTCACTTCAGGAATCGAAAAGCGTTCAAACAAAAGATTAAAATTGCTTTCGCCAAGTTCACTCTTTAAGTAACTACCTAAAATCCCATCTAAGAAAAATTGTCTAGGGGTGAGTGGCATCGCTAATCGATACATAAAAATCGTATCTTTTTGATACGTGGAAAGTAACCCGACTGCTTCTAGTTTATCTAAGGACTCGTCCAATGATTTTTCTTTGAAATTGAGTGCGTCCATTAAAAAACGATGTGTGTACAGTTCAGATTGATACGTCCTTGGATTGACCAAGGCACTTAAAAATAGATACAACCCATGCGCTTCTCCCAACAATGGTTGGTAAAGTAAAGCTAAGGTTGACGAGTCATCGAGCGACAATGTGCCACTGCCGATGACCCAAAAAGATTCATTTTTCATGTGACACCCTGCTTTTTTTAGTTAAACTTCTTTTCGACTAAGACTTTTTGAAGTCGTTGATAGATTTCCGCAATCACGGCTTTACGACGACCAAAATCGAAGATGCTGTCGTAGTTTAAGACAAAATCTATCGCGGTTTGACGACGTTGAAGCGACACGACTTTGACATCGAGGGTTTCATTCTTACGTTCAAAAATGAATTCGCCATACGTGTCATCTTGGTGTTTTAGGTTATACCCAAACCCTTTGAGAATGTATAACAAGGCTTGTTGACATTCCTTATAATCATTTTGATACCAACGGGTTTGTAAACGGGCATCTTTGTTTGAATCTGTCGTACGATAAATTGGCATATACGTCCTCCTATATTAATACTTTATCAATGATTTCATTGACACGGTCTATTGTTTTTTGAATGGTTCCTGAGTTATCAATCACGATGTCTGCGCGATTGACTTTATCTTTCAGTGGCATTTGAGCTATCATGCGTTTTTTCGCCTCTTCAACTGAGAGTTGATTTCGATCCATCAATCGCTTCAATTGGATGTCTTCATCGATATGGATGACCAACACGAGGTCACATAACGCTTCACCACCGGTTTCATACAAAAGTGGAATATCTAAGACAACCCAAGGTTCAGATATATGATTTTTAAGTTCCGTTTTAAGTCTATCATAGACTAAGGGGTGTAAGATAGACTCTAAATCACTTTTCGCTTTATTGTCAGTAAATATCAGATCAGCGAGGTGCTTACGATTAAGTGTTTCTTCAAAAGCCGATGGAAAACGGTGTTTGATGCGTTCTAAAACGGTACTGTCCTTGAATAGTTCATGGACAACTTCATCGGCATCCAACACGGTAAATCCACGATTTTTAAATTGTTGACTGACTAAGGATTTTCCTGAAGCAATCCCGCCAGTGATCCCTAATACTTTCATCGATGTCACCTCTTTTGACAGGTTTTACAATAGAAGCTTGAGCGGCCATTAATGGCTTCTCGGATGATGGTGGTTCCACAATGATCACACGGTTCACCTTCGCGTTGGTGAACTTTGAGTTTCAATTGGAAACGCCCGGACACACCTAATTCCGATACATAGGTTCGTATAGTGGTTCCGCCAGCTAAGATGGCTTGATTGAGAATCGTGATGGCATTTGAAATCAATGCTTTCGTTTCTTTAAGCGTCACCTGGTTTGTGAGTCGGTGTGGATTGATTTTCGTTTCATATAAAATCTCATCCGCGTAGATATTACCAATCCCCGCGATGATGGTTTGATCTAATAACGCTGTTTTGATTGATTTTTGTTTTGATTTTAACACGTGAAATAACACTTTTGGATCGATATCGAAAGGTTCATTTGCTAATCCATTGAGGGGTGGTTCCATGCGATAGGTCGATTTATGCTTTAAATCAAACGTACCAAATTTTCGCGTATCGTGGTATCTCAAGGATAACCCATCGGATAGATGAAACACAATGTGTTCGTGTTTTAATACCGGTTCTTGAGGGTCTTTGAAAAAATATCGGCCTTCCATTCTCAAATGACTAATTAACACATAATCACTTAAGATGAAACAAATGTATTTTCCATAGCGTTCTAAATCTAGAATGGTTTGTCCAATCAGTGCCTTTTTGGTTTCTTCATCCATCATTTTTTCATAATAAACATCGATATCGGTAATGGTAAGACCCTGAATACGACGTTTAAGGACTGTTTTGACAGTTTCAACTTCTGGAAGTTCTGGCATATTATTTTAACTCATACCAGTTCAAACCAGTATCACATGAGGATTCCAAATCTACTTTGAGTTTCACAGTTTGTGTCATGATTTCTGGTACCTTTTTTTCCATTAACGCTAATTCTGATTCAGGGACTTCAAGGACCAATTCGTCATGGACTTGGAGTAAAATACGGGATTTGAGTTTATTTTTATAAATATAAGCGTGTAAGTCAATCATCGCTTTTTTGATGATATCTGCAGCCGACCCTTGGATTGGTGCGTTCATCGCAGTACGTTTACCAAACTCTCTAATCGCATAAATTGGGCTTTCGAGTTCCCCGATGTAACGTCTTCGCTTCATCATGGTCGTCACATACCCATTTTTGATTGCATTCTCAATGGTCTCATCCATATAAGTTTTTATCTCTGGGTAGATGCTTAAGTACTTGTCAATAAAAGCTTGGGCTTCTCTTGGCGTAACGTGAATATCTTCAGCTAAGCTCCACGCACCGATACCGTAGATGATACCAAAGTTGACCGCTTTCGCTTTACGGCGTTCTTCAGAAGATACCGTATCGGTTCCGAAGACTTCTTTCGCTGTTCGTGTATGAATATCTTCATGGTTATTGAAGGCTTCAATCAAGCGTTTAACATTGGCCATATCGGCTAAAACACGGAGTTCAATCTGTGAGTAGTCAGCCGATAAGAAATAGTGGTTTGGTTTAGATGGAACAAACAGTTTTCGAATTTGTCTTCCCTCTTCTGTTCGAATGGGGATATTTTGAAGGTTTGGTTCTAACGATGATAATCGGCCTGTAGCGGTTAAAGCTTGTGCAAAAATCGTATGCACTTTACCGTCTTTAAAAATGCTTTGTTCAATGCCTTCAATATAGGTAGAGAATAATTTTGTCAATTGACGGTATTCTAATATCATCGGAATCACTGGGTGCTTATCAATCAAGCTATTGAGAACATCGACATTGGTTGATAGATTCTTCGTTTTGGTTTTTTTCGATGGATCTAACCCTAAGTCGACAAACAAAATCTCAGCTAATTGTTTAGGTGAACCAATGTTGAAGGTTTTACCTACACTCGCATAAATAGATTGTTCAATCGTATCAATGCGGGTCTTAAGGGCTTGTTTTTGTCGTTGAAGTTCGACTTCATCCACTCGGATACCAGAATACTCCATATCGCTTAAAACCGTAGAAAGCGGCATTTCAATTTGATTGAAGAGGTTTTCTAAATCAAGTGTTTTGAGTTTTTCTAATAAAGGTTTTTGTAAATCAAAGATTGCTTTGGCTTTTTTCGCAACATGGGTGGCGTAAACAGAAAGTTCGGGTAACCCTTTTTTCGCACCTTTGCCATAGATCAGCTCATCATATTCGATGTCTTCATACTCAAATGCCATACAAATGACTTTAAAGTCTTCTTTTGCAATCTTTTGATGGATGAGGTAGCTCGCTAGTAATAAATCGAAACGGACGCCTTGTAAGTCATAACCCAACCATTTGAGTGCAGTTCTAAACGCCTTTTGGTCGTAGGTTAATTTAGGGATTGATGGGTCAGACAAATAAAGTTGGAAATCAATCGAAGCTAATCCAACATCTTTTGGAATAAAATAGTGGTTTAAGCCATCTGATAATCCGAAACCAATGATTTCAGACGTATGGTAATTAAAGTCTGCCAATTCCATATGAATCGCTAGATTAGGTTTGAGGATACCCACAAATTCATCGTGGTCTTGAATGAGGGTATATTTGAAATTTGACGTTTTCGTCACTGGTTTTTCAAGACGTTTGATAAAGACATGTAAATCCATGTCATTATAAAAACTGACTAAACCATCGTAATCCACTTCTTTTCTCGCAATATCATCTAATCGTAACTCAAGTGGTACATTTAAATCGATGGTTGCGAGCATTTTAGATAATAACGCTTTGTCTTCGTTTTCACGAATTTTTTCGCCCAGTTTACCAGAGATTTCTGCTTTATGTTCTAAGATATTTTCAAGCGTTTCATAGGTTTGTAACAGCTTGACTGCGGTCTTTTCACCCACCCCAGGAACCCCCGGAATATTATCCGATGGGTCACCCATGAGTGCTTTAAGGTCAATCATTTGGGTGTGTTTAATGCCGTATTTTTCTAAGAATGATTGTGGGGTTAGGTCTTCAATATCGGTGACCCCTTTTTTCAGTAAGTGAATCGTGATATTGTCGCTAATGAGCTGTAATAAGTCACGATCTGAAGAGTAGACAGAGACTTCAAACCCGCGATTGCAGGCTTCTTTTGAGAGTGTTCCTATGATATCATCGGCTTCATAACCGACCAAACTATAATCAGCAATGTTTAAGTGTTTTAAATAATTATGAATCAATGGGATTTGTTGAGCCATTTCTTGAGGCATCGGTGGCCGGCCTGCTTTATATTCACCAAAAGCTTCATGTCGTTTGGTTTTTTCCTTCGTATCAAACGCCACTAAAACATGACTATACGGCTGTGAAAGAATCTTATCAACCATGTTCACAAAGCCAAAAAGGGCGTTTGTATAAACCCCTTGTTTATTTTTCATTAAATCGCCACCAGCATAAGCGGTTGCGTAATACGCTCTAAAGAAGAGTGAATTTCCATCAATCAGGATCAATTTTTGCATGAGATTTCTCCTTTATATGTATTTTAACATATAGTTTTAGAATACTTTTCCACCAGTTTTGTGGGTAATTCAATCAGTTGAGAAAAAAAGCCAAGTTAGTTAGAACCTAAATTGGCCTTTATTTTTACCTTTTCCTTTTTTAACTTTCGGTTGTGGCATGAGTTTAGAAGGGTCTTTTTGGACATTTTTCATGTCAGATTCTGACATTCTAGACATTTGTTTTGCCATTTGTTTTTGTTGATCCAAGGCTTGTCTTAAACGGTTGACATCCGACACTTGAACCCCAGCACCGTTAGCAATTCTCGTGCGACGACGGGAAGAATCTTCAATCAGTTTCGGATTTTTACGTTCTTCTTCGGTCATTGAGTGGATAATGACAGACATCTTATCAAATTGTTTGTCATCGACATTATTTAAAGCGTCTTTATATTTCGCAACCCCAGGCATAAATCCGAGGATTTTAGAAATCGAACCCATACGTTTAATCATCTTAAACTGTTTGAGTAAATCATTATAGTTATAGTTACCTGATAGCATTTTTTCCATCATGCCCATGGCTTCATCTTCATCAATGTTTTGTGTGGCACTTTCGATCAACGTTAAAACGTCACCCATTCCTAAAATACGACTCGCCATACGTTCTGGATGGAATACTTCAAACGCATCCATCTTTTCGCCATTGGAAGCGAACTTAATCGGGATTTGTGAAATTTCACGGATGGATAAGGCAGCACCCCCACGGGTATCACCGTCAAGTTTCGTGATGATCGCACCGGTGGTGTTGAGTTGTTCATGGAAGCTTTGGGCAACCGACGCAGCAACTTGACCGGTCATGGCATCTACCGTTAAAAGGATTTCATCCGGTTTTGCAATCTCTTTGACATCAATTAATTCTTGCATCATCTCTTGGTCGATGTTTAAGCGACCAGCAGTATCGATGATGACGACATCGTAGCTGTTTTCTTTGGCGTATTTTAACCCGTTTTTAACGATGGTTTGAGCTTTAATAATGCCTTCTTGATAAACAAAAATATCGAGTTGTTTACCCAAAGTCATCAATTGGTCAATCGCGGCTGGACGATAAATATCGGCTGCAATAAACATGACTTTTTTCTTTTCGGTTTTACGAATAAAAGCCCCGAGTTTACCAATCGCGGTGGTTTTACCAGTTCCTTGAAGACCTACCGTCATGATGACGGTTAAACCGCTGGCTTTATAGCTGATACCAACAGTTTCATCCCCCATGACACGTTTTAGTTCATCAAAGACGATTTTAACCACTTGTTGTCCAGGGTTTAAGCCCGATAGAATTTTTTGTCCCAACGCTTTTTCTTTAACGTTATTGGTAAATTGACGAATGACTTTGAGATTGACGTCCGCTTCGAGTAACGATAGACGGACTTCACGCATCATTTCATCAATATCGGTTTCATTCAATTTTCCTTTGCCGGTGATGCGGCGCATCGCCATCTGTAGACGGCTACTTAAACTATCAAATGCCATTATACTTCTTCCATTTCTACGAGTTTTTCGAGATATTGTACATCTTTGGTCTCTTCATATAATTTGAGTAATTCTTTACGTTCGTTGGTTCGTTTGAATAATTTTAATTTAGATTCATAATTCTCAAGGTGTTCTATAGCGTTATTGAGTTGATCGAATACGGCATTTCTCGACACATGAAACTCGCTTGCGATTTCTGCTAATGAAAAATCATTATGATAATACGCAGTAAAATAAGCTTGTTGTTTTTCTGTCAACAACACCCCATAAAGTTCAAACAATTGGTTGAGTCGTTCGGTTTTTTCAAGTTGGTCCATCGTTAGGCTCCAAAGAAGTCTGAGAACAGTCCGTAGATGTATTCTTCAATATCAAATAACACCAAATCATCGATTTTTTCACCCAAACCGATATACTTGATGGGTAATTTGTATAGATGTCTAATGGCTAAAACAATCCCGCCCTTAGCAGACCCATCCATCTTCGTGAGAATGATGCCGGTGACCTTCGTGACTTCTTTAAATATTTCGGCTTGTTTTAAGCCGTTTTGACCGGTTGTAGCGTCGATGACCAAGAGGGTTTCTCTTAGACCATCGGGCAATTCTTTTTCAATCACACGACGCATTTTATCGAGTTCGTTCATGAGATTGACTTTATTTTGAAGTCGACCTGCGGTATCACACAAGACGACATCGTACTTTTCTTTTTTTGCTTTTTGAAGTGCATCATAAATGACTGAAGAGGGGTCAGACCCTGGTTCTTTCGCAAAAAAATCGACTTTGGCACGTTCTGCCCAAACCCTGAGTTGTTCTATCGCACCTGCTCTAAAGGTATCCCCAGCCACCACCAAGACTTTTTTCTTATCCTGCTTTAGTTGATGGGCTAACTTACCGATGGAGGTTGTCTTACCTACGCCATTTACACCGACTATAAGATAGACGTTTGTCATCGATTCCACATAGTCTAAATCCGCGATCACCACTTCATCTTGTAGATAGATTTTGAACATCTCATCGACAATCATCTCTTCGATTTCTTTTGGGTCCGTGATGTTTTTTAGTTTCATTTGTTTCTTTAAGGTATCAATAAAATACAAAACCGTATCGACGCCTAAGTCTGCTTGGATGAAGATATCTTCGAGTTCAATGAAGAAATCCTCCCCTAAGGATTGGTTTTGTTCGATTAAACGCTTGAGGTTGCCCAACATCTCTTTTGATTTGTGTAACCCCATCGTATATTTTTCATTTTTCTTGTTATTTTTCTTGAATAAATTTTTAAAAAAGCCCATAGGTTCAACTCCCAAATGTTATTATAACATATAACTAAAACGGGTGGTTTAAAATGTGAAAAAATGGCTTTTTTGGAAGCCATTATTTGGACAAATAGGAGTCTAAAAATTGGAAGAGTGCGTCGTAATTCGGATGATTAGACATTTCATCTAAATATTCTACATAGACGACTTCACGTTTTTGATTTAATACAAACACAGATCTCGCCAATAAGCGAAGTTCTTCGATATGGACACCATACTTCCAAGCGAAATCGAGTTGTTGATAATCAGACAGGGTAATGATGTTATCTAATCCTTCAGCCCCACACCATCTTCTTTGAGCGAATGGGAGGTCATTGGATAGCGTTAATACCGTAACATCTGGATAATTTGATAAGCGTTGGTTGATGGTTCTGGTTTGTAGGGAACAAACACCTGTATCTAATGAAGGGACAACGTTTAAAATAATCGTTTTACTTTTGAAATCGGACAAATGGGCAGGTTCTAACTTTGTATTAACAACGTTGAACTCAGGGGCGATATCCCCTACTTTTAACGGTTGTCCTAGGACAGTGATGAGTTTTTGTTTAAATGTTTTCATATAAATCCTCCTTTGAATATCTAACTTCATTATAGTGTATTCGAAGATTGATATCAAATCATCCATCTTATCAAAATCAAAACCCCCTTCGATTAGAAAGGGGGGTTCAGGGGATTGGTGTGTCGGGGTACACACCCTAGCTATTCGCTATCGATATCATCATAACACTAAACTAACCTTTTGTAAAGTTTGACAACTTAAGAATTATGTAAGATTTTCGGTATGTTTACAACGTGGAAAATTCGAACAACCAATGAATTCTCCTTTACGCCATTTTCGGATGACTAATGGGGCACCACATAGCGGACAATCGCGTCCAATCTGGGTTGGTTGGCGTTTTTCCATATGCTCATCGGCATGTTTGACTAAATCGATGAACTTATGATAGAAACCCTGTAAAATACTTACATTATCATTTTCGCCATTCGAAATATCATCCAATACAGTCTCCATCTTCTTGGTGTAGCTGGTATTGATGATATTAGAAAAGAATTTATCGAGTTCGTCGATCGTAAGTTTACCTTGATCGGTTGGTACTAACGCTTTTTGTTTCTTCTCAACATATTTACGGGTCAGTAATGTTCGGGTGGTTTCAGCATAGGTAGAAGGTCTGCCAATACCAAATTCTTCCATGTCCTTAATTAAACTCGCTTCTGTATAACGAGATTTAGGCTTAGTTTGATTTTCTTGATGAATGATTTCTTTCGCTTCTAAGGTCTTACCGACTTCTAAATCTAGGATTGTTGAAAGCTTTTCTTTGTATTCTGGATTACCTTTATGAAACCCTAAGAATAAGAGTTTTGAGCCACCATATTCAAAGATTTCACCTTGATTATCGAGTTCAACCGATTGTTCTTCATAAAGCGCGTCTGACATTAAACTCATGATGGTTCTACGATAGATTAAATCATAAATTTTGTATTGATCCTCGCTTAAAATACCCTTTAAAGATTCAGGGGTTTTTTCTAACAGAGATGGACGAATCGCTTCGTGTGCATCCTGCATATTGGTGCTCGTTTTGGTTTTAATTTTACCAACATACTCCGAACCAAACTCTTTTTCAATTTGAGCCTGAGCTTCTTTGATGAAATCGTCATTTAGACGAACAGAGTCTGTTCTCATATACGTAATTAAACCAATTTCTTCACCGTCAATTTCAATCCCTTGGTAAAGTTCTTGGGCAATACCCATGGCTTTAGAAGGTGAATAGTTTAATTTAGATACAGCATCTTGTTGAAAAGTGGAGGTGGTGTAAGGGGGTTGAGCAGCTCTTGAACGTTTACGGTGGCTCACTTTAGTCACCGTGAATGGACCTTGAAGTTTAAGAATGATTTGATCCAATTCTGCTTGAGTTTTTAATGATTTATCTTTGTTTTTGGTATACTCCGCTTCAAATTTGGAGAATTTCGCAAATATGGTGTAGTAGGTCTCTGGAATAAAGGCTTCGATTTCTCTTTCCAAATCGACAATCATTTTTAAAGCGACACTTTGAACACGTCCTGCTGATTCTGACTTAATTTTCTTTTGTAAAAGTGGAGATAATTTGAATCCAATAATACGGTCTAAGATACGTCTAGTTTCTTGAGACTTCACTAAATTCATATCAATTTGTCTTGGATGTTCAATCGCTTTGAGAATCGCTGGTTTTGTGACTTCATTAAAGGTAATGCGGTTTTGATCGTTTAAATCTAAATTCAATACGTCCGCGATGTGCCACGCTATCGCTTCCCCTTCACGGTCAGGGTCGGTCGCGATTAAGACCTTTTTGTTTTTGGTCACTTTGATGAGGTCTTTCACGATTTGATCGTGTTTTTTATCGACCTTGTAGGTTGCTTTAAAGTTGTTTTCAATATCGACGCCTAATCCACCGGGTCCATTCTTCGCTAATTCACGAATATGTCCGACCGAGGCTTCTACAATAAAATCTTTACCTAGATAGTGTTGTATCGTCTTGGACTTGGCTGGGGATTCGACAATAATGACTGTTTTCATATAATCCACTTCTTTCACTTTCTATAATTATATATATGGGGTATACCCCTGTCAAGAAGAAAACAACAGCCATTTTTCGATATATATTATATTAAAATATATATGTTTTTTCACACAGTTTCCCAAGGTTTCTTAGGCTCATCCTATATATATAAATAAAAGAAGTCATTCTGAGGAATCACTTCTTTTGAAAACCAGTTCTCGATTGACTACCCCAAGATCCATTTTCTCTTAAGGCAGAGAAAGTAGCCTTCACTCGATGTAAACTCATGATTTGACGATAACCAAAGTTTTCAAAAATCGCGAGTAAAATTAAAATGAATGCGTCTTTCATTTGATAGAATCCACTTTGTCGTTCAGAAATCCAAAGACTGAATAGCGAAATGATGATACCATAGCCAATACTACCATAAAATAAGAGTAAAACCAGTTCAATATTGAGTAGCCCTAAAAATAGACTTCCTATCAATGCGACATACCCAAGTAATTCAATGAAAGGTCCCATCATTTCAAATATAAAGAAATAAGGAAAACCCAACATCCCTGGTTGACGGTATTTTGGATTGAATAACATGGTTCGATGATACGATAATATATCGAGTAAACCTCTTTGCCAACGGTTACGCTGTTTTAACAAAGATTTCATATCTGAAGGTAATTCCGTATAACAGTTGGCATTATGCACATAACTGACACGGTAAGCTTTTTTATTAATAATGGCTTTATGGGTCAAGCGAACCACAAGTTCCATATCCTCCCCCACAGTATCTTTCTTTAAATCCCCAGAAATGGTGAGATAGCCCCCGGTTTCTAATAGGGATTGTCTATTAAATAGCCCAAAAGCACCTGAAATAATGAGTAAACTGTTGAGTTTGGACCAACCGATACGACCCGTGGTAAAAGCGCGTAAATATTCAAGTGTTTGTAGGCGAACAATTGGTTTTTTACCCAATCCACTCTTTTCAATTTTACCCCTATCTACACTACAGCCATTGACTGGGACTATGTTACCCCCAATGGCGATATGGTTTGTTGAGTCATCTAAGGTGACACTCATGAGTTTAAGAAGTGCATCTTCTTCAAGGAGTGAATCGGCATCAATCCCGCAAATATAGTCATTTTTAGCAGCGTTGATGCCCATATTTAAAGCGTCTGCCTTACCCCCATTTTGCTTATCAATCACGATTAAGTTAGGGATTTGTTTACTGACATAAACACTTCTTAACGGTTTTGTTTTTAACTTCAATTGGAAGAATGGGTGTTTACGTTCGAGTTCGAAATGTCTAACCAATGTGCCAATGGTATCATCTTTTGATCCATCGTTCACCACAATAACTTCATATTTAGGGTATTTTAAATTGAGTAATGAAGTGACACTTTCAATGATGCTTTTCTCTTCATTGTAAGCAGGTGCGATGATCGAAATGGAGGGCATCAAATCATGTTCGAATAATAAGGTTTGTCGTTTAATACGCCACATGGCCATACGTTCGATTGAACCCTGGATGGAAAATAACATCAATACAAAATAAATCGTGTTAATGATAATAAAGTAATAAGATAGGTAACGGTTCATGTTGACCATAAAGATCGTTAATAAAGGCTGATTAGAAAACACCAATTTATAATTTAAAATCAAGAACATAATCGGCATGATGGTCAAGGCGATGACAATCCAGAAGGAGATCCACACGACTTTATTGAGTTCAAATGGTGATTTTTCACGAATTGAAGTCGGGAGTGGTTTTTTAATTAATCCAAGTTTATTCAATACTTTTTGATTCAAATAGATGGCAAATTCGTCTAATAAGAACTTGTCTTGAGTTGCGTGTGTTCGAATCAGATGAATCAATTCATTTTCCACTTCTTTATCCTTATTCATATTGATGAAGTCAATCAAATCTTCGACAATATGCATCTTTAGCAGATCCTGGATGATGAAGCGAACTTGCGGATAATCATTGGATTTGAGTTTTAACATCAAATAGTCCAAATGGTGTGATAACACGCGGGATATCGCCATTTTTTGATAATCATTCGGTACAGATGGGTAGGTTTCTAGTAAATATAATAAGAGCTTTTTAGAATCGAATACAATTCTTGATAACGCATTGGCGCGTTCAATATCCATCGTTGTCCCATCCATCTGATTTAAAAGCTTTTGAGCCATTTCCATGGTGACAACAGTTGAACAAGCACGAATGGCCATACGTCTAATCTGTTCATCTGCATGATTTAAGTAAGTTTCATGGATGAGTTCTTCTGGGTACATGTTGGATAAGCATCGAACGGCTTCTTTACGAATATCTTTATCTTCATCGGGATCGAGAAAACGATCGATGGCGTATTGTTTCAAACGATCATCATACACATGATTGGATAAGTATAAGAAAAATTGTTTGACCTTTTTTCGTTTGTCGTTCAGGTATTCTAATAGGAAAGGTTTAATGACCTCATAACGGTTCTTTAGTATCGCATAAATCCAGTGTGGATAAGATTCACGGGATGTGGACAATGTTCTTAAGATAAACTCAAAATCGGTCGCCTTTAAATCATCTCTTAATGCGTGAATGATATAAAATCGAACCGAGTCATTTTTCTCAATTTTTAACCGTTTTTCTAAAGCTGTTTTCGCTTTTTTGGTATTCAGTGTTTGTATATAAAACACCGCAACACGACGTTTATAGGGGGATAAGCTGTTTAATCTTCGAAATTGCTTATGTGTAAATTTGAGTTGTTCTAAATCATCAATGATGCGTCTCCTAACCACTTCTTCAATGGTGATTTGGGTTTCAATATCGATATAGGCATCAAAAAAGAACTTACTACTGGTTTTGGATGAAACTTCTTCACCATCAAAGTATTTTCTAAATAAATAATCTCTCGCATTGGCGTGTTTTTGTTTTAATCGCTTGTAGTGTATTTTTTGCGCAAAAATCATGAGGATTAATGTCCCAACCAAGGCTAAAAACACGCTTAAAGTAATCCATACAATTTCCATAAAGATTACCTTCTTTCGCGATAGCGCTTCACGTGACCGATTAATTCTTCTGGAATAATTGGTTTTTCAATGATCAAATCGACATTCAGTAAATTGCCACGTCTGATATTTTCAACTGTTTTATTGTGAGAAACCATGATGAATGGGATATTCGCATAGGTTTTAGATTCATTTAATTCACGCTTGAGGGTAAATCCATCCATCTTCGATAGATTAATTTCGGAAATGATGATATCGATTGGGTATTCCTGCAATACCGCAAGTGCATCACTCACTGAAGTCACTGCTTTCACATCAAAATTAAGACGATTAAACACACGCACCAACATGTTTCTATTCATATCATCCTCATCGACTAAAAGAATGATCCCTTCTCTTAAGGCAGGTAAAGCTGCACTATTGTCAACAATTTCACCATAACCTAATTGTTTAGCCAAACGAATACGTTGTTCTAAACTTGTAAATATTTCCTTAATTTTATTATCTCGGGTCAACACTGGATTTAATTCTTCATAATAAACTATAGAAGCACTCGCAGTTACCTTTTCAATAAACAGTACAGAGTCTCTCACAGCATTACGAATACGTACAGCTAAATTGGTGATGTTCTCCTTTTTTTCACACGTAGCATAGACCAAAATACCAGGCCCGTTTTGTTTGAACACTTTTACTTCATCTGGAGCAACCTGACCTACTACATAGGCTAAATTACGAATCGCTTCATCGCCAGTATCTTTTCCATAGCGCTTGTTGATGTCTAATAATTGGTCTAGTTGAATGAGAATGAATCCATTGTGTTTTTCGAGAAATCCAGAGGATTCTATATCCTTTTTTAAGAATTCTCGAAGAACATCTTCCGTGTATAGTTTAGTAATCGGGCATTTGAGCAAAGCTTCTTTAGTTTCTTCGATTTGGGCTTCTAGACGTTCTAAATTTTGTTCGAGAATTTTCTTATCTTGTTCAAGGATGGCATTTTCTTTGGTTACTTCCATCATTTTGGATACATACACAGCGGGTAAATCAAGTCCAAAAATGTTATGATAACGTTTGATGAGTGGTTCTAAAATAGTTAACCAAATCGTCCCTTTTTTCGCATAGATATAGTCGAAAAATGCGTGCCATAGTTTATAGCCCACATAGGTTGAGTTGACGAGTTCTAACGGTTTTTCACTTAATATGAACTCTGATTTCGCAAAAGTATCCAAAATTTCTTTGGTATCTAGGGTTTTATGAAGTTGATTAATCATATGGTTAATGATTTCAATATAGTTGAATTCTTTGATGAATTCTTCGTTGTACCTGAAGACCTGACTGGTATTATAAAAATCCAGTTGGTATTCATATTCAATCCACGCATCAATATCGTTTTCAATCACATACCCAAAGGTTGGACAGAGCGCATCTATCTTATGTTGTCTGATGCGTCGAATCGGTTCTTTCAAATACTCTGATGAGGGCAGATTCGATTTATGATAAGCAAATATCCCTTGTTTGAGTTCAACAGTGCTATTCGGATTATCAATCCTAAAACTAGAAAACAGTGTATTCGATAACAGTGAATGCGTTTCTGATTCATAAATCATGAATGATAACGGGAATGGTAAATATTGAATGGGCAGAAAATTCATTTTAAAATCTGAAGCATAGTATTGATAATCCAACTTTTCAATCGAAGTAATCGGTAGTTTGATTCCATTTTGAGCGAGTTGTTTGGATATCGCACGTGTTGAGATAATCGACCCATTAAAGCCGAGTTGAATCAGCATTTTTACTGAGGTTACTAAAGAAAAATTAGGGTAGGCAATGATAAGGTGAGTCAATTGATTGATGGGTGAAATGGTTTCGATTTTTTCTTTATATGGACCCATCCACTCTGATGTAGGTAGGTCAACCAGTAGACGTGAACGATCAGACATGTATAAATACCCATTAAACAGTAAATTTTCCTCTGTCTTAAGGGGTCCAATTTGATGAAGTTTGATAAATTTATAGTCTGTTTGTGGATTCATAAGGTTCACCTAGCTTAGTATTCTATACGTTTATTTTAACACATTTAATATCGATACTTTGCAAGTATCGGTAAGATACAACGAATTATGGCAATTTTTTATACAAAAAATGTGAGAAAAATAGACTTTCTCACATCAATTTAAGATTTAATTTATAAGCCAAGGTCATCATAGACCGATTGTAGTAAATCAGGTCTATCTGTGATGATTCCGTCGACTCCAAGATTAATGAGTTTTCGCATTGTTTCTTCATCATTGACTGTCCAGAAGATTACAGACATATTATGACGATGGGCATCTTCAATGAGCGATGCTTGAGCGAGATTCGTACGCCACTCATTTCCATCCTTCATCGCGATACGTTCGCTGATAAAGCGGGGTAAACTGCCAATGAGTTTGCCTTGTCCATCGGAAATCGATGAATCGATTGGAATGGCCATAGCTGCATACTTTGGTCTGTAAAAGAAATCTAGTCCAAATGCACTGAGTAAGACCATTTTTAATGTCTCATCTGTCGCAGTCGAGGTATGAATGCTATGTTCTGAAATCTCCATAAAATGTTCAATGACCTCATCACTAAAAGAGGATACCATCACTTGATCATGCATGTGGTAGGTTTCAATCAATTCGACTAGGGCATGGGCAGCAAGCGTAAAGGTATCTTCATCATCGGTGCGGACATCTTTGATTTCAAGTATGTACTTCTTATTTGGGTATTCAATGAATAAATCTTCTAATTTCATCGGTAACATTTGATCGAGAATTTCTTCATCTGTAGTGATGGCATAAGGCTGGTTGCCTAATACATCCGTAAAGGCACGAACATATGGATAGTCATTCGTGACAATCACATCGACAATTTCGTCATAGGTTAAGTTACGAATGATTAAATCACTGGTTAACGTGTCTAGTTCCAAATCGTGTCTTAAGTCTAAGTCATGATGTGAGATTAAAATGTCATCTTTGGTCAGGGTCAAATCAACTTCAAATACATCGTATTGAGCAGTTTGTCTAAACGCATATATCGTATTTTCAGGATAGAGTTCTTTCGCTCCACCATGCGGAATAATCCAAGGACGTTCAGTATGATTTAACCACGGATTTTCACTGTGATACAATAGTGCTTTAGGACTAGATTCAAGGATGACTAAAAAACCAATGAGAAATAATAATACAATACAGGTTCTTTTAAGAAATTTTAAAAATGTCATAGTAGTTTCTCCCTTAGGATGGATTTAATCGGTTCAAATGTCTTTCGGTGAATCGGACAAATGCCATACTGTTCGATGGCTTCTATATGTGCTTTGGTAGGATATCCCATGTGTTTTTTAAACCCATACATGGGAAATAGTTTATCCATTTCAATCATATATTCATCACGGGTTACTTTCGCCACAATACTCGCTGCTGCGATACTGGCCGATTTTTGATCGCCTTTGATGATGGATTCGGTTGGAATCCCCAACTCTTCTTCTAGCATCATCGCATCCGCTAACACATATTCTGGTTTAATTTTGAGTGCTTTAATCGCAGAAATCATCGCTTCTTTAGAAGCTCGATAAATGTTGATTTGATCAATTTCTTGAGGGGATACGATGGCTATACCAATCGCTAATGCTTCCTTTTTGATGGTTTCAATGAGACTACGACGTTTTTTGTCGGTGAGTTTTTTAGAATCATCGACACCTTCAATTTTCGCCCCTTTTTTCAAAATCACCGCTGCAGCAACCACAGGACCAGCCAGTGGACCCCTACCAGCTTCATCGGTGCCTGCAATATAGGTTATCCCTCGTTGATAAAGGGCTTCTTCATATTCATATAGATTCAAATCGGTCAAAGGTTATCCCTCCAAATGCACCATCACGTAAATCTTTTAATAGAATATCATAAACTAAATCAAAGTTGACTTGGTTGCCTTTCATTAAGGTTCCTCGTTTACGACCAATCATTTCAAAAGTCAAAGCGACATCGGATAAATCATCTAATTCATAACGTGCCTTATAAGCTTCTGGGTAATATTTACTTAAAAAGCGATGGGCATATACCGCAACTTCTTCATTGGGTAATACCGAGTCTTTGATAGCGCCACTAAGCGCTAAGTGATAACCCACTTTAGGGTCATCAAATTTCGGCCATAGCACACCTGGGGTATCGAGTAATTCGAAATCTTCGGAAATTTTTATCCATTGTTGCGCTTTCGTAATCCCTGGTGTATTGCCTGTTTTAGCGGCTTTCTTCTTCGATAGTGTATTAATTAAGGTCGATTTACCCACATTCGGAATCCCTATAATCATGGTTCGAATGGCTCTCGGTAAAATACCTCTACGTTTTTCACGGTCGAGTTTTTCAGAGAGAATTTCTAGGGTAGCGTCTTTAATTTTACCGATGTTCAAACCGGTAATCGCATCGATTTTTAGCCCTTGAAAACCTTGGCTATTGTAGTATGCTAACCATTTGTTCAATTCTTTTTGATCGGCCATACTGGCTTTGGTGTAGAGAATTAATGCGGGTTTGGATTCGATGATTTCTTGAATTCTTGGATTCATCGAGGATTCAGGTAGTCTAGCATCGAGTAATACAAAGACGATATCGACTAATTTTAGTGATTCTTTAATTTCTCTTAAAGCCTTGGACATATGTCCGGGGAACCATTGGACTTGTTTCATTCAATTACCCCCACGATTGGATAAAATCGAAAGATCACTTTCGCTTTGATATCTTCTTCTCTAATAAAACCAAGACTTCTCGAATCTTGTGAATTTGATACATTATCTCCTAAGACAAAGTAAAAACCTTCAAGAATTTTGGAGTCTGGTAAAAAAGCAATGAGATCTTTAACCATTTGTACATAGCTTGTTGGAATTTGTTGAATTACCTCACCATTAATGAGTAGTTGATTCGATGGATCAACTGCGATTGTATCTCCTGGGAGACCGACCACCCGTTTCACGTAATTCGAGTCATCAACATGTTCATAGTGTTCACTATTCATGAATATGACCACTATATCATTACGTTTTGGGGTGTAATCAAATTGATAAACAATCAATCGATCATGTTCTTGAAGCGTTGGTTGCATCGAACTTTGGAAAACTTCCGCGGTAAACACATAAAATGTGATGACATGAAGGACAATCAACAGGCTGATGATAAAGAACTGAATGGTATCCACCCATTTGAATAGCCTAAATAATTTAGATAAATTCAACGTAGCTGGTTTATTTAAATAGATTAAAAATAGTGCTGAAACAACGACAAAAACCCCACTAAATGAGATTAGGAGGATTTTTTGTAAGCCACTGGTGAAGGTCGTATAACCTTGAACCATGTAGAGTAAAGACAACCCAAACACCAATAAGGCAATGATGTTTAAGGTAATTGTCTTAACTTTCATTTTTTTTTGTAAAACCTGTTTCGCTTCAAAGTCTTCACTTTTGGCAATAACAAGGTTTGATATTTCTTTTAAGGTCATAACATATTTTCCAATTCTGCCAATGTGACTAAGACTTGACGCGCTTTAGTACCCTCATTTTTTGAGACGATACCTTGTTCTTCCAAAAGTTCTATGATGCGTTGAGCACGGTTAAAGCCAATGCCAAATTCTTTTTGGATGGCATTGATTGAGGCGTTATTTTCTCTCACAACATATTGAGCTACTGGGTACATCAAATCATCGTTGGCTGCCGACTCCTTCTTAACTGTAAATGTTCTTAAAGAATCATGGTCAAACAAGAAGTTTGGTGGCATTTGATCACGGATAAAATCGGTAATGACTTGAATTTCACTGTCTTTAATAAACGCCCCTTGTAAACGAATCGGACGTTCAGTTTCTTTAAATAACATATCCCCTTTACCGAGTAAGGTTTCAGCACCAGCACCATCTAAGATGGTAGTTGAGTCGACATACGAAGCAACTCTAAACGCGATACGGGATGGAATATTGGCTTTAATCGTTCCTTTAACAACATCGGTAGTCGGACGTTGTGTAGCAACAAGTAAATGAATACCCGCAGCTCTCGCTTTTTGAGTAATGCGTTGAATGGCTTCTTCAACATCGTTTGCAGAAACCATCATCAAGTCCGCAAGTTCATCGATGACGATGACAATATAAGGCATTTTTTCTAACGACGGGTCTTCTTTGGCGCGTTCGTTATAGCCTTTGATGTCTTTCGCACGGTTGGTTGCGAATGTCATGAAACGCTTATCCATTTCTTCAACCGCCCAGGAAAGTGCGGTTGCAGCCATTTTAGGATCAGTGATGACTGGCGTAATCAAGTGTGGTAAGTCATTATACATGGATAATTCGACCATTTTCGGGTCAATTAAAATGAATTTTAAGTCATCAGGATGATTCTTCATCAATAGAGAAACGATGATGGTGTTGACACAAACAGATTTACCAGAGTTGGTAGCCCCTGCAATTAAACAGTGCGGCATCTTAGCGATATCTGCGTAAATATTTTTACCATCAATATCCACACCTAAAGCGACCTTTAATGGATGGCTTTGATCGTCCATAAAATCTGGGCTATCAACGACATTACCATAGGCAACAATTTCAGGGATCGCATTTGGAATTTCAAGTCCAACATAGGCTTTACCAGGAATTGGGGCTTCAATACGTAGCGATTTAGCCGCGAGATTCATCATTAAATTATCTTTAATACGGTTGATTTCTTTGACGTTGACCCCGGGTTCGAGTTCAATTTCGTGACGGGTAACGGTTGGCCCTTTGGTAATATTGTGCACATGGCCTGGGACGGCGAATTGTAGTAACGTTTCGTTTACAGTAGTTTCTTGGGCAACTAACCAAGCAGGTCTTGCATCTTGATCACGTTGAATCTTAGAAAACATCGATACAGATGGGAATTTATACGGTCTTGTAGGTCTTACAAAGCTTGGTCTAGGTGCTGGTTCTACAGGTTTTTGAACTGGTTTTTCAGGTTCTTTGAAGCTTGATTTATCCTGTTTGAAGTCACTATTGATGATTGGAGATTCTGCTTCTTTAGAATTGAATCGATCAAATAGAATATCGGTCTTTTTGACAACATCCACAGTTCTTGTGTCAACTTTTGGTTCCATTGTATCAAAATCACTCAATACCACCTTATCCTCAAAAATAGGTTTTTGTGGTTTAGGGTCTATAAATGTAGGAACTTCTTTGGCTTTTTGGATGAATGGTACTTCAAGTTCTTTGGTTTTTTTACGTTCATCCTCATACTTGCGTTGTGGATTGATGACTGCATCTTGTCCAAAGATTTCTTTTCTTGCTTGATTATTTAAAATCGTTGATTTAAACTCAGCGTATTCGGATAAATCGGTCATTGGTTTGGTTCTAAACGCATCATAGCGTTTTTTGATATCGCCTGTATTTTTGATGATAAATGGCGCAACTGTTTCATCTTTCACAGATAAACCAAAAATCGGTGAAATGAATTCAGACGATTTAAATTTACGTTGACCTTGTTGTTTCAACCCTTCAATCTTTACAAATTGATGGATTTTAAAGCCTTGGATATCTTTTTTTATAAACTCTGCGTAGGGTTTACGGTTGAATAGGCTCATCGTCAGCTTCCTCCTTCACTTCTGATTGAATCGATTCATATAGACTATCAACGCCTGCATCAATCGATTTTTCGACTTGGAATACATTCTTGCTATAAATCTTATAGGTTTCTTCGCCAACAATACCGATGATGGCTAAGCATATTTTTAATATAATGACTTGGGTAAGTTTATCAACTGTCACTTTTTTAATCCAATAGGCAGGGTTTGCGATATTAATCGCAGAGAAAAAATCCCCAATGCGTTTTCTGACTTTGAACTTCTTTTCAACCTTCATGACAGCAGAATCATCCACTTTTTCTTTTACTTCATAGAGCGACATTAATGAAGCGAGGGTTTTACCTCTAAAGATTTTTAAGAGTTTTGCGTCAAATAAACGGTCAACGCGGTCCGTGATGTAGTGACCAAGTTGTAAGGTTTCTTGAATCGTGAGTTCTAATAATGGGTGTTTTGAGGATGGATAAAACTTCGTTGCGATATCTTTCGATAGTTCTAAGGAAATGCTCTTTAGATGGTTAACCATGCCGGCTTCTTCACGGTCTTTTTTATTTTTGAATTGATCTTGTGCATCTTTAATCAATAGTTTTATTTCTTCAGCATCAATATCGGGTTCAATGGCTTTTTTGTAGAAGTTCTTGTTTCTCATGGTTTGTAAGATGGTGTAAAGATAAAATAAGAGTAAGAATGTAAAACCAAAAATCACACCAGCGAAAAAAATCCCGAGATACCCGAGTTCTAGTCTAAATGAAAAGAAATCTTGCCAGTTCATTTTTTCACATCCCTTACCCTATAATTATACCTTAACCAGCCTAAAAGATAAAGAATTATCTTTTGGAGCCATACAGTTCAGGCTAGGTTTTTTGAGTGAAGTGTGCGATAATATAAACGGTGATAAAAATGAAGAATTATATGATTGCGTGTGATTTGGATGGCACTCTGCTAGATGCCAATTCTGAATTGACCAACAACACTGTGAATTACATAAAAAAACTATCTAAAGAAGGCCACAAAATCGTCATTTCAACCGGACGTCCATTTAGGGGTTGTTACCACTATTATCAAGCGCTTGAATTAGATACGCCGATTATTACGGATAATGGCGGTTCTATCGAAAATCCTAGAGATCCCCACTTTAAAAAAATAACCTTAACAATCCCTAAGCGAATCATCGATAAACTATTCCTATTTGCTGAGCCGTTTACGAAGACTGCTTTCTATTCTGTCGACAATGGACTATATGTCTATAAACCGAGTGATCGTTTAAACTGGTTATACCACGAAAACGAAGATACCTTCTTTGTCGATAGACCATTTACCCATCCCGATAACCCAGAACCTTCTGGCGTCATGTATATTGTCGATGTTGCTTTCAAAAAAACCTTTGAAGAGTTCATCTTAAATGATTGTGATGGCATCCTTCAATTTAGAGATTGGGGAAGTGATGCTAAAAATGCAATCTTTGAAATTTATCAAAAACGCACCTCTAAAGGGGAAGCTGTCGAACTGGTTCGTCAACATTACGGATTTGAACCAGACCAAGTCATCGCTTTTGGAGATGGTTTAAATGATGTGGACATGATTCAAATTGTTTCACATGGGGTTGCTATGAAAAACGGAGTCGATGAAGTTAAAGCAGTGGCTAAAGCCATTACTTATAAACCGAATACCGAAGAAGGCGTCATCGATTACTTACAATCCATATTCAATCAAAACTAGGTCAACCAGCCTAGTTTTTTTTTTCTGACGAGTGGTGAAGAGTGTTGGTGAACTCACCGATGCTTCTCCA
>CAZXLG010000001.1:0-56301 GCA_964641335.1 uncultured Paracholeplasma sp. | reverse complement strand
CAGTCCCAGCCCCAAGAATGAGTTGGTCTGCAGGTATTGTTTGTGCCAAATAAGCCATGACTTCATCTGCTTTCGGCACCGTAAAAGTTAATTCAATGGCCTTGAGCCCGCCTTTAATGCATGACAAAGCGATATTTAGCGCTTCTTCTTTGGTTTGTGCACGAACGACTGCGACGACCCCTGAATCCATGATTTGTTGTAAAATTGGTTGTTGCATTTGTTGTCCCCCGTTCAATATGATAGACACTCATCTCTATTTTAGTGCAAACTTCACTGTTTTACAAGGTAATATCCGAGATTTTCTCTTTTTTAACGTGTTCGAGATGGATAGCTTCCCCTTGTTGTCCTTTGATGGACACATTTTTAATACATACTTCATCTACAAAGTTAAAATATAAGCCTTGTTTTGTTCTTGGTTCTTCAAAACTCATCATTGCTGGTATCCCTGGTTGTGCAATCTCAGCATAGTTGAATTGAATATTTTCAAGTTCAATTTTTTTAATGGGTTGTTCAGGAAGTCCATAGAAAAATCCAGCGGCGACATGGACGTCGTCACATACCATGTTTTTAAATGTGAATCGGCCTAAATATGGGGTACGATCATCGATTGGTAAAACGTTTTTCGACCATACATATTCGGTTTTTCCGTCATCGTCACAGTAATAATACATATTCATCACAAGCGGTGTGAGCACACCTTTCATGTAAATGTTGTTGAATGTAATGCCATCGATGACTGCATCATTACCACGACCACGTCGGGTTTTTATACGCAATCCACGATCGGTATCTAAGAAAAAACATTGTGAAACTTCAATATCTTTCATCCCACCTGACATTTCTGAACCCAACACCACAGCCCCGTGTCCATATTTCATCATGCAATTACGTATTAATACACGTTCACATGGTTGTTTATAGGTTCTGCCTAATTCAATTTTTCCTGATTTTAAGGCAATACAATCGTCGCCTACAGAAAAATTAACCCCAATGATTCGAACATCCTTACAGGATTCCGGATCACAACCATCGGTATTCGGAGAGTCTTTCGGTGATTCTATCTTTAAATCAATAAAGTCAATTTTTTCTGAAAAATATGGGTGTAAATTCCAAGACGGAGTATTTTTAATGGTCACACCTTGTAAAGAGACTGCTTTAGAATGGACTAAAAATAGACCATTCGGACGCCACGCCCCACGCATGATTTTATGGTTTACCCACCAATCACCGTTTTGAGCGTTACCATCAAAAACGCCTTCACCGATGATTTTGACGTTTTCAACATGTAAACCCGTAATCATGGAAGCGTATTGTTTCGCTGGTACACCTTCCCATGACGCGATCTTAACGAATGACCCATCTAATTTTTGAATTCTGCTGTTTTTTAGCCTAGGATATGGTCATTATTGTCAGTTTCTTCTAAAGAAGGCATTTTTTATAAACGCTATCTACACTTTTTCTTTCAAAAATACAAAAAAAATGCACCAAACCGGTGCATTTAAGCTTGTTTTACAAAGGAATTATTATCTGGGTCCGTGTATACACGTCTACCACGATTGAGGCCATTGATGCGTTTAACATCGTCGTCAGAAAGCACTAAATCTTTCGCTTCAAAGTTTTCTTTTAAGCGTTTAGGGGTTACTGATTTGGGTATCATGAAGATTCCACGTTTTAATCCCCAAGCGATGACTACTTGAGCTACCGTCTTTTGATACTGGTCAGCAATCGATTTTAATACTGGATAATAAGGACCGTCTTCAATGAATAGTTCACCTTTCATGAATGGCCCATAGGATATCAGTGCGATGTTCTTTTCTTCAAGGTATTTTTGCATCGGCAATTGATACAAACCAGGGTGTAGCTCAATTTGATCTGCCATTGGTTTAATTCTCGCTGTTTTCATTAAAGCATCTATATGGTGGATTTTAAAATTCGATACCCCGATTGCTCTGGCGAGTTTTTGATCATATACTTCTTCCATCCCACGCCAAGTCGCTTGGTTAAGCGCATCCGATGGGCTTGGCCAGTGAACTAAGTATAAATCTACATAGTCTAGTCCTAATTTCTCAAGTGAAATTAAGAGTTCTTTCTTAGCTTCTTCATACCCCAAGTTGATTGGGGATAATTTAGTTGTTACAAAAATTTCTTCGCGTCTGATTCCAGAATCTTTAATGGCTTTACCAACCGAGGCTTCATTGCCATAAATTTGTGCTGTATCGATATGACGATACCCTAATTTTAAGGCTTCTAAGACGGTGTCGTATGCTTCGCCTTCAGAGACTTTAAACGTGCCCAAGCCTAACATCGGCATGGATACACCATTCGATAGGGTTTTATATTGCATAAAAAATCCTCCTTTTCTTTTTATTATAACAGTGGATTTTGTAGTTTAGCAATTTTCTCGTTGGTTAAATCTTTGAGTAATGCGCGCACCATGAGCCAGGCTGATTCATGGTCAGATAGGTCAAACATCGCTACTGTGGAGTGAATATATCGCGCTGGTAAGCCAATCGTGGTCGCGATGATACCATCATTTGAATCTAAGGCTCTGGCAGCATCAGTACCGCCTTTAGCGATATAAACTTGATGCTTGATATGATGTTCACTTGCGAGGTCTTTAAAGTATCTAAATAAGCGTGGAGCCATGATATTTCTTGGGTCAAACAAACGAATTAAGAAACCATCGCCCATTTTTCCAGATGCTTTTGGATCGGCTAAATCATTAAGTGGAGAAGCATCTAAAGCCAGGAAAAAATCAGGTTTAAATTTAAATACAGCGGTACCCGCTCCTCGTAAGCCGACTTCTTCTTGGACGGTGGCACCAACGACTAAGTTAAATGGTAAATCAATATCGTGGAAATCGCGGATGATTTCTAAAGCCATACCACAACCCCAGCGGTTGTCTACTGCTTTTGACATGACTTTGGTTTGGTCATAATTGAATTCAAAATCGTTTTTTGGTAATACCATATCTCCGACATTCACGCCCGCGTTCAAGACGTCTTCTTTGGATTTCGCACCTATATCAAAGATTAAATCTGGAAAATCTGCCGCTTGGTTTTTCGATAGATGTGGAGGAACAGATCCAATGATTCCTGGGACTAATCCATTTTTAGTTTCGGCATATAGTTTTTGTGAAATAAATACTTCAGCAACCAATCCACCAATCGGAATGACTTTGATGGCTCCGTTGGGTAAAATGTCAGAAATCATCAAACCAACTTCATCCATATGTCCTGCAACCATGACAGTTTTAGCATGGTTAATCTTGGATTTTTTTACTGCGAAAATAGAACCGATATTATCGACTTCTATCTCATAATTTGGATATTTACGCATTTCATTCAAAATGATTTGGAAAACGTTGTGTTCATACGCTGAAATTCCAAATGCACTCATGAGTTTTTCATAAATCGGATCAAACTTAATCATTTTAATTTCGCCTTAAACCCATAAATTGGGCTTTCCTTTCGCTTCTTTTCTTCATATTCAGACACCGCTTCACGTTCTTCACACTGGGTATTAGCCCAATACACATCGAACCGTGAAGTGGTTAAATATTCCAATGAATCTTGATACAAAGGCTCAAAATCGGTTCTAAATTCAAGTTCGCCACCTTCAATCAAGATGGTTTCATACATCTTCAAATAACTCTCTGCTGTTAAACGTCTTTTGTGATGACGTTTCTTCGGCCACGGATCACTGAAGTTAAGATAGATTTTTGATACACTTTTAGGATCAAAATACGATAATAACGCATTTGCATCATCTTGAACAATCGTTAAATTGGGTAACAATAATGCTTCTTGTTTTTCTAAAATACGGTAACACACATTAATGTCTTTTTCAAAAGCAACAAAATGTAAGTCACTATGTAATTTGGCAAGTTCAGTGATGAATTTGCCTTTACCACTACCGACTTCTAAAACCAATGGTAAGTTTGCTTTAATGATCTGTGGTGTGGTAATGATTAAATTGGATTGATGAATGGCGTCATACGCCTGTTTAACTTTTTTAGTTCTCACTCTTTTTAATTATCACATACGATAAGTATGCGGCTCCTATACATAAAATAATACCTGAAACAATTTCAAGTAATCCAAAGGTATTCAATGGTTGGTTTTGATTTAAAACAATTAAAATCGATATTGGACTGGATACCAATAATCCAAAAATAGCCACGTAAAACATCGATTCATAGCGTTTCATCACAATAGAGATGAGTTTTGAAAAAACAACGAGTCCGATGGCAGCACCTAAAACAAACATAAAAATAGGTGGAATAAGTTGGAATAAACGCGGCATGTCCAATGTAAATACGGCTTCAATCCCGCCTTTAGCTAAGCCTAATACATGGGTGTAATAACCCAATAATAATAACACCATCGACCCACTGATTCCTGGTGCAATCATCGTACCCATGGCGATGAATCCAACCAGTACTAAGACAACATAGTAAACCCAGCCCGTATGAACTGTTAGATTGGAGTTGAGTAATGGCAAGGCAATCATCAAGATGAAGGCTAATAAAAATACCACCATGTGCTTTGTATCGAAGTTTGTGACTTTCTTATAAATGGGCTTTGCCCCACCTAAAATCAGTCCGATAAACACGAGTGTTGTTAATAAAGGGACTTCACGATACCCAAAATCGATAACAAAGACCCCAAAAACAATACCAATCGCTAAGCCAAGAATAATCGGAAACAGCACTTTAAGGGTTTTAATAGGGGTTTTAAAAATGGATAAAACGCCATTAATGAGCGTTTCATAGATACCAAAAATGACAGCCATGGTCCCACCGCTAACGCCGGGAATGATGTTGGCTAGTCCGATGAAAAAACCACCAATCACGGTTTTAAACTTAGACATTAAGTGGTAACCCTAAATTATCCTTCATGAGTAATTCAGTAATCGCATCCATCGCGAGTACTTCATCCTCACCTTGAATGCGAATGGTGAATTCGGCATGTCGATAGATACCCAATGACATGACGCCCATAATGGACTTCATATCGACAGCTTTTTGGTTGGCAATTAACCAAATGTCGGATTTGAAACGGTTTGCTAATGTGACTAAATTGGTAGCAGGTCTCGCGTGAATACCATTTTCTGCGATAACTTTAAATGATTTTTCCATAGTTAAACTCCTTTTTCTAGTAATTTCTTAATATGTTTCGGCTCATAATCAAAGGTCATGGTGATTTCTTTACCTTTAACGAATACGCCTTTATTCGATAATGTCTTTAAGGTTTCAAAATTAACTGTCTTGATATTATTTACAGTAAATTTTACCCTTTCGTGTTCTACCTTAGTAGAGATTAAATTATCAAATCCAAATGCATTTTTTAAATCGAGAATGAATTTTGGATCAATTTGAGTTCGATCAAACGTTTTTGGTTTTCTTTTTCTTAAATACGCATTTAAACTGACAAGTACTACCAACGATGCGATTGATATAATAGCAAGGATGGTAAAGTTGTCGAGTTGATAAGTGGCTAACATGTGAACACCCCTTCAGTATGATTATACGTGGCTAGACTTGTTTTTACAAGTAAATATACCATTTCTATGACACAAATATTTGGTTTTTATGTTATAGTTAGTGTAGTTATGAAAAAAAGGAGATTACTATGTTTATCGATTGGATTAAGTATATTTTGTTAGGGATTATCCAAGGATTTACAGAGATATTACCCATATCGTCTTCTGGACATTTAGTCTTGTTTCAATATATTTTCAATTTAAAACAACCTGGATTGGCCTTTGAAATGTTCACCAATATGGCTTCATTGATTGCGATGATGGTTTTATTTTATAAAGATATTTTAAGACTAATTACACAAACCTTTAAGTTTCTCTTTAAAAAGGATATATCGGCTAAAAGTGACTTTGAATATGTTCTTAAATTGATGATTGCTGTTATTCCTATTGGCATTGCTGGATTCATTCTAAAAGATTGGGTTGGTTCGATTAAAAGCCTATGGTTTGTCGGGTTAGCATTGGTACTAACAGGCACATTATTATTGGTGATTTACCGTTTTAGAAATCAATCTGAAACCCATGATGAAGTTACATATAAAGATGCCCTTTTCATTGGTTTAACACAAAGTATTGCTATTTTTCCAGGCGTATCCCGCAGTGGATCAACCATCATTGGTGGTTTATCTCAAAAACTCTCTTTAAAATCACTATTAAAATTCTCCTTCTTATGCTATATCATTGTATCCATTCCTGCATCGTTACTATCCCTAGTGGACTTGAGTTCTCAAACCGAGTCGATTGACTGGGTAGGGTATCTTCTCGCATTCGGTTTTACCTTAGTAACTACCTATGTAGCAGCTTATTTTGTGATGAAACGACTTCAAATCAAACACTTATTCTATTTTGGAATATACTGTGTGAGTGTTGGCTTCATCGCGTTCATTTCATTCTTCATTATATAAAAAGAAAATCCATATCGGCGTGATATGGATTTATTTATTTAATGAACATCGCATCGCCAAATGAAAAGAAGCGATACTGTTGTTTAACGGCTTCCTGATAGGCTTTTAGTATTAAATCTTTGGTAGAAAACGCTGAGACCAACATAATGAGTGTTGATTTTGGTAAGTGGAAGTTTGTGATCAATGCTCCGATGGTTTTAAATGTATACCCTGGATAAATGAATATGCGCGTGCGGAAAACCCCTGGGTGAAAACCATCTTGATAGTTGCTTTCAAGGGTTCTGACCGTGGTTGTTCCAACCGCAACAATACGTTTTTTTAACGCCATGGCTTGATTCAATCTAAACGCCGCTTGTTCTGTGATTTGATAGAGTTCTTCATGCATATGGTGATCTTCGATTGTTTCGGTCGATGTGGGTCTGAATGTTCCTAACCCCACATGCAATGTAATCTCGATGATTTCAACACCTTTAGCTCTGATTTTTTCTAAGAGTGGTTTCGTAAAGTGCAAGCCTGCGGTTGGGGCAGCTGCACTCCCAATTTCTTTCGCATAGACCGTTTGATAGCGGTCTTTTTCTTCGAGTTTTTCATGAATATAAGGGGGCAGTGGCATTTCTCCAAGTTCATCTAGCACTTCATAAAAAATACCTTCAAAACTGAATATAAAGGACTTGATGCCCTCTTCTTTTTCCATAATACAGGTTGCAATCAATTTTCCTTGACCAAAACTGATTTTAGTCCCTACTTTTACACGTCTACCTGGTTTGACTAAAGCATCCCATACCTCGCCATTTTGTTCGAGTAATAATAACTCAATAATAGCGTTGGTATCTTCTTTAACCCCAATTAAACGCGCCGGCATGACCTTCGTATTATTAATCACAAGTACATCATGGTCTGTCAGTTCATCTAAAATGTGGCTAAACTGTGTATGCATAAAGCTCGATTTTTGACGATCAACAACAAAAAGGCGTGATTCGTCACGGCTTTTTAGTGGGTGTTGAGCGATTAATCTTTCTGGTAACTCAAAATCGAAATCGGCTGTTCTCATTCTTCAAATAATCCTTTTAAGTATTTTTTACCTAAAGCTTCGTACGCTTTTTGCATCGCAATACGGCCTCTAGCAGTACGTTTAATGAATCCTTCTTGTAATAAATAAGGTTCATAGACATCTTCTACGGTTGTTATTTCTTCACCAATCGTCGCAGCAATCGATTCCAATCCAACAGGACCCCCAGCGAATTTATCGATAATCGCCGATAAATAACGCTTATCGGTATGATCCAATCCATTCGATGAAATGCCTAATTTTTCTAAGGCATGGTTGGTGATTTCTAATGTAATAATCCCATCGCCAATGATTTCAGCGAAATCTCGGACACGTCTAAATAAACGGTTCGCAATTCTTGGTGTACCTCTAGAACGTTTGGCTAATTCAAACACTGCATTCGGTTTGATTTCTGTTTTATAGACGACTGAGGTCCGTTTAATGATTAAACCCAATTCATCTTGATTGTAAAAAGAGAGTCTCATTACGACACCAAAACGATCTCTTAATGGGGCGGACAAATCGCCAAAACGGGTCGTCGCACCAATTAACGTGAATGGGGGTAAATCGATACGAATGGATCTCGATTGTTGATCTTTACCAATCACGATATCGATGACATAGTCTTCCATAGCTGCGTACAAGACTTCTTCAACCACACGGGGTAAACGATGGATTTCATCAATAAATAGGACATCCCCAGGTTCAAGCGATGTTAAAATCGCAGCCAAATCACCACTGCGTTCGATTGCAGGCCCTGATGTGACTTTCATATTGACGTGCATCTCATTCGCAACAATTTGCGCGAGTGTTGTTTTCCCTAATCCTGGTGGCCCATAAAACAAAATATGGTCCAACGATTCTTCACGTTTTAAAGCGGCTTTAATATAGACATCCAACATATCTTTGATATCTTTTTGACCGATATATTCATTTAATTTTTGGGGTCTTAACGTTTGATCTTCATCCTCTTTCATCGCTAAGGATGAAATGATACGTTCATCATTTTTCATGGTTTACCTACTTCATCATCAATTGTAGTGCTTGTTTAATGCGTTTTTCTGTGGATAAACTTGGGTCAAGTTTTGACATCACTTTACGCAACTCTGATGGGGAATACCCCAGTGCCATTAAAGCTTCTTGGACTTCGTCTTTTTGATTGGAGGTTACTTCTAAGGCTTTCTTATCAAGTTTACCCTTCAAATCTAAAATGATTTGTTGAGCACTCTTAGGTCCGATTCCAGGGAACTTCGTTAGATATTTAACATCCTGATTTTCAATCGCGTATTCAATTTGATCGGGTTTACCAGAAGCTAAAATCGAGAGGGCACTCTTCGGACCGATACCAGAGACACTGATGAGATCCTCAAACAAATTACGTGCTTCTTTAGAATCAAATCCGTAGAGATTATCTTGGTCTTCACGAACATGGTGGTGGACATACATCTTCACAGACTCACCTAATTTATAAATATACGGATTCGGAGCTACAATTAAATAACCAACGCCTTGGTTATCTAAAACCACATGCGTGGGTTCAATTTCAGTGATACTACCGACAATGTATGCATACATAAAAAAATCACCTCAATAATAGTTCTATTATAACATGTTTTACCCTATAAAACGGTTTTTTCAAGCACGACCCGTGATTTAAAGTCCGTATAGATAAGTTCAAAACCATAACGCGCTGCGAAATACTTTAAGGATTCTAAATTATAAAAGGATACATGGGTCACATCCCTGACATACCACCAATCAGACATCCGTTCTAAAGATGGATAAAATTGGGTTTGGATTATTAAACGTCCCTTTGGCTTCAAAAGTTTTGTAAGTTTTTGGATCACTGCTTCAGGATTTTCAAGATGTTCCATGACTTCAATCAAAATGATCGTATCATAAGTAGATTCAAACACCGTTACATCATTATGATAAAAAAGATCATATACCCTTAAATTAGGGATAAAAGTCTTTAAAATTGCTGCTTCACCACACCCATAATCCAGTAATTCACCTTGCTTCAAATATATACCGATAAACTCATCAAATATCTTTTTTTGATACAAGACATAGTTAGGGTCATCTAGGTCGTTATGATGAAAGTCATAACGCTTTTTTTGTGTTTCGATGGATACCCAATGTACTGGGTCTTTGGTTATAATTTTAGAGTTTGGATCTAAATGAAATTGTAATTTTTCGATAGTTTTCATGTTTAGATATGACCTTTACAGTTTGATTATACCAAATGATGGCTTTGTTATGGTATAATAAACAAGAGTTAGAGGTGGTTTATTTGAGTAAAATAAACGCTAAAAATTATGAATCTAAACAAAAAGCGCGTTTCGATACGCTTTTTCGTGATGTCTTAACCGCTTACGCGATAACCAATGAAACCTCACATCAACTAAAATCAACCCGTGTCTCTTTAGAAAACCTCTTCGATCAAATTACAGATCTCAATCGACAATATGAAAACTCATTAATTCGTTATACCAAAGATTACTCCATTCAACTCACAGAACTCAATAAAACCCATCAAGATGCCTTACACAAATTAGATACCGATTACGCCGATACCCTTAAGCAATTTAAACAGCAGGTAGTCGAAGAAAACATTCAAGCCAATAAAAAGTTAACCGATATTCATCTTCGCTTCCAACGTCAGACACAACAGACAAATATTCACATCTATCGCGCTTTACTTGAGATGAAACAACGTCATCAAGAACTTGATTTTGAGTATGATCAAGAGAAACAAGCCTACCAAAAAGCCATTGATGATATCGAAAAGGTTAAAGAACAAACCCTAAAAGATATTGAAAAACGTTTTGAAAGTGCCATTAAGGACAATAAAGCAGCCGACCAAGCGAGACTAGCTAAACTGTCCTCAGAACTTCAAACCATACAAACTAAACGACAACTTGAACAAACCGATTTTGACGACTCTATCCTAAAGATCAAAACGGTGTTTAACCGCGTCACCATCAAATTTAATCAAAAAATACGCGATATTCAAAAGAAATTCCAAAAAACCATGGGTCAAAAAGAATCAATCATTCAAAAAGAGATTGAAGATATCCAAAAACAAATGGATTTATTGAAAACGACCTATGCAGATCTTGACCGTAAAACCCGTGATGAATTTGAAGTCAGCCTTAATAAATATGACGCCAAACTTGACCAACTAAAACAATCCTATGAAGACATAAAAGATCAAATCATCCGAAACTATTCAAGGGATATCACAGTTAATAACTCTAAACTGGCTAATACCAAAGAACAGCTCAACATGCAAATTAAAGAGCTTGATAAAGTGACACAACACCGCCGTACTGAATTGTCTAAAGAAGCCATAAACTACAAAGAATTGTTAGCTGATTTAAATAAAGCATACATCAAAGAGCGTTCTAGTTTAGAAAACCAAGCTAAAATCGCCATAAAACAAACCTCGATTCAAAATCGAATTCGTCAAAAACACCATCAAGCTGAACTGCTAGCACACGATTTTGAATACATCAAAACACAAGAGATTTACCGTTTAAAAAGAAAGATTGCTGAACGCTTTAAAGATCAAGAATTGAAAAAACATAAATACGAATTTGATCGTGAATGGGTAAAACTCACTGAACAGAACAAAATGCTTGAAAAGCGTTTATTCATTGATAACCAAGTCTTACGTGAACAACAAGGTCTTGAAATTTTCCCTTATGAAGCGATGGTTTTATTAGCTAGAGAAATTCATGATGCTGAAATGAATTATCGTACCCTCGAAAATAACCATTATAAACAATTATTTTCTTTAGATGAACGTAAATTAAACTATATTTCAGCCATCGACGAAAACACCCTTAAACATGATAAAAATCGTATCAACATCACTCATGATACCGATATCAAGCGAACCAACGTGGTCGCTTATTTAGACATGGAATATGCGAAAAACAGTTTATCAGGTTACAAGCATATCTTTGATGAACGCAAGAAATCGTTCGAACTTCAATATCAAAAACGTGAAAAAGAATACTTATTCGAACAAGATAAAGCCAAGGAAACACGTATTTTTGAACAGAAAATGATTTCGTTCTCACAAAAATTACTTGGACAAATCATGGAAGTTCAAGAGTCTAAAGCATTAATCGAATATGATTCGCGTGTGGAACTCGAAAAGAGCCGTCATACTAAGGAAATCGGGATTCGTAAAGCGAAACGTATCCTAGATACCAGTATGAACGAAACTCAACGTCAAAAACGTTTATTTGATATGTATTTCCAAATGTTACTGGTCATGCAAAATGAGTTTGAAAATATCCTTCTACTCTTAAGAGATATCTATCAAACGTCTTCGATTACACAGTGGCGTGGTTCTATCAAATTCATCCTAAAAATACTTGAAGAACAAAGCGCACTTAAGACCGAGCTCATCCAAGAACTCGAAGCTGAAACCACAGCTTACTATCAAGAAAAGATCAATGAGTTAACCGCATTTAAATACATGAACCTAAAAGAATCGATTATCAGTGATTATGAATCTGAACATAAACTCTATGTTGAACAAATCGCGATGCTCGATGATCAATTGAAATCACTTAGAACCAAAAGTACCGATTTATTCCAACAAATCGCTTATTTACAAAATGAAAATGCCAACATTGAATCGACCAAATCGATGATCTATGAGCAACTTTCATTATTGAAAGGTCGATTGATTAGTAAGCAACAGCGAAAGACCGCTCGAAACCTCAATAATCAGATATCTACACTCAATAAGGAAATCACTAAAAACAAAGACTTAATCAAACATATTCAAGAACAAATTCGCAAGACAATCAAAGAAATGAACAGTCTCGATAAAAACCATAAACCGCTTGAGCTCATGTTGGTTAAAATCGAGAAAAATCGTGAAATGCGTGAAAAAAATCTTGACCGATCTCAATATGAAGAAGGTAGAGTATACTACGATTCGATTGATGCTATTAAGAAACTAACAACACTCATTCATGAAACCAATTCGAACTTACTCAATACATCCAAAGAAACCTTAAAAGCACTCGATATGGATGAAATTTTGGAAAAGGTGTTCTCAAAATCCTACATTAATCTAACCAAATCTGCAATTCGTACACGTACCCAATTTTTAAATCAACATAAACGTGGAATTGAACTTTGTGATCAACAGTTTATTCAAATTCGTTCTGAACAACATCGCATCATGAAAGAATACGAAACAGCCTTCGACCTCACACAACATAACATTGCTCAAACGTTAGATAAACGTGTACACAAAATGAATGATAAGTTACGTGATCTTGAAAACTACCGTCAATCCTTCACAAAAGTTCAGGAAAAACAACTTCAATCACAATTGAAATCGATTGATACGGCCATGGTTCATTTCAATGAACAACATAATGAAAAGATTGAAGCGGGCATAAAGGCTTATCAACAAGCGGTTGATAGTCGTGAAGGTTTGTTGCTCGCAACCAAGACCAATACCGAAAGCGTGATTACAGAGCTCGAAAACAAGTTTAAAGTGATGAACACAACCATCGATTCCGAACAGGCTATGGCTTATAAGGATATGTCAAAGAAAGTATTTGCTGTGGATCAAGATATCAAACAAGCCACCCAGGTCTTTGATGAAAAGATTGCTTTCTATGGTGATAAAGATACCCTCGCGAGAACCCGAATTCAAGAGAATCTCAATCATAATCGTCTCAAATCGCACCGAGCCATCAACCAATACACATTTGAACTAGAAATCCTTCAAATTCAGGTTAAACGTCATGCGAAACGGTTGGATAAACTTACCATAAGAAGGATTAACACATTGAATTATAAAGAACGTTTGGCATTAATCCCATTAAAGTTTGAAACCAGACGCATCATCAATGGTCGTAAGCGTACTGCGAAACACACCTGGTCTATGAAGCAATCCAAACTTATCAAATGAAAAAAGTACCTCTTATAAGAGATACTTCAGTAAAGGCATACCCATAAGGTATGCTTTTTTAGTGTTTCTCAAGCCAACTTAGAATGTCGTTCATAACCTCTTCACGGTCTAGTTCATTTAAGATTTCATGCCAATCATTTGGATAGATTTTGATGGTTTTATCTGTTTGTGGCAATAAATCAAATAATCTCTTAGAAAATTCGACTGGTACAATCTTATCGAGTTCTCCATGTAACATCAAAATTGGTTTTTGATGGTATCTCAGGTTCGCATTAAGGTGTTTAACCCCTTTGACAAACATTTCCCCGACCAAATTGATGTAATACTTCTTGAGTACAAGTGGGTCTCTCATATAATCATCTTCGACTTTTTCAATGTGAGAAAGCATATTTCTAGCTAAGTTATTTTTAATTTGAAGGAAACTGTAATACTTAAATCCGATATATCGGACAAATTGGACATCCTTGATATACCAAGTCGGTCCAGCACTGGTAATCGATGCTTCAAATTCATTTTCTTGAGACATACACAAATGGGTAATAAGCGCACCCATTGAATGCCCAAATAGGATGTTGTGGACGCCTTTATGCATCGCAAAAACTTGATTAACATCGTCTAAAAAATCTCGATAAGACTTAATATACCCTCGTTTACCGTCCGATTTACCATGACCCCTTAGATCAAAACGAACAACTGAATAACCATGTTTATTTAAAAATGCAGCTACATGTTCGTAACGTCCTACGTGTTCAGCAATCCCGTGAACAATAAAAATACGCTTCTTTTCATTAGGTACAATGTTTGTAACAATATTTAATTTCATAATCACATTCTCCTTAACACTATTATAAAATAAAAACACACTTTCCGTGAAAGAAAGTGTGTGATTTGGGTTTATTAATCTGTAAATTCGAATTCGTATTCAAATACTCTAACCGTATCGCCACTTTGGACGCCAGCTTTTCGTAAAGCTTCATCGACCCCATAGCTACGGAGTTGTCGAGCAAATCGTTTAACGTTTTCATCTTTCGAGAAGTCCGTACGCATGAATAAACGGTAGAGCCCATCGCCTTTAACAACGTAAACACCATCGGCGGCTTTTTCAATTGTGAAGAAGGCTTCTTCTTTGTTCTTAATGTAGTTTTTGTGGACTTCACTAATTTCAAATTTAGGGGTGACTTCAACCAATTCCATCGCACGATACACCAATTCTTTAAGCCCTTGAGAGGTTACAGAAGAGATTGGGAATATTTCATAGTCATCGCCAATTTGTTCTTTGAATTTTTCTAAATTAGCCCAAGCATTTGGTAGATCCATTTTGGATGCTGCAATGATCATGGGACGTTTGAGTAAATCGTAGTTATATGATTCGAGTTCTTTGTTGATTTTAATGAAATCTTCATAAGGATTCTTGTCTTCTAAGGAATCCATTTCAACAACGTGGATGATGACACGGCAGCGTTCGATGTGTTTTAGGAATTGAATGCCTAAACCCGCACCAAGGGATGCCCCTTCGATTAAACCTGGCAAGTCAGCCATAACAAAGCTCTTATTCTCACCCACATAAACAAGCCCTAGGTGTGGTTCGAGGGTGGTAAAGTGGTATTCTGCAATTTTTGGTTTTGCACGTGATACAGCCGATATGAGTGTGGATTTACCAACCGATGGGTAGCCGACTAAGCCAACATCCGCGAGGACTTTAAGTTCAACGCGTAAGTTCTTTTGTTCGCCTAAGTCGCCTTTTTCACAAATTTCTGGAGCTGGATTACGATGGGTTGCGAACGCTTCGTTGCCGCGTCCACCACGACCACCTTTGGCAATCAATAAGGTTTGACCATGCATCGTCAGATCGCCAATCATGAGATTGGTTTCTTGATCATACACGACGGTACCAATCGGTACTTTAATATAGGTATGTTCTGCGTTTCGACCATTTTGAGACTTATTCAGTCCGGATGTGCCATCTTTCGCAGTAATATGCTTGTTAAACGAGAGGTCCAAAAGTGTGGATAAGCCTTCTTCAGCAACAAAATAGATGTTGCCACCTGCGCCACCAGAGCCACCAGCAGGACCGCCGTACTCAACGTATTTTTCGCGTCTGAATGCAACGATGCCGTCGCCACCTCTGCCGCCTTTAACTTTTATGAATGCTTCATCTTTAAACATGTGAACCTCCTGAATTGAAAAAAAAGGATAAGTTGGGCTTATCCTTCGTAGACTGAAACTTGTTTTTTATCTCTGCCAAGACGTTCGTATTTGACGATGCCGGTTACTTTAGCAAATAAAGTATCGTCACCACCACGACCAACGTTGTTACCAGGATGTACTTTTGTTCCGCGTTGACGGTAGATAATAGAACCAGCAGTGCAGAATTGACCATCTGATAGTTTTGCGCCTAAGCGTTGAGCTGCTGAATCGCGTCCGTTACGAGAGGATCCCGTACCTTTTTTCGATGCGAATAACTGAATGTTTAATTGTAACATGTTATCCCTCCTTTTGGTGTTTTATATATTTAGGGTATTGTAGTTCAAGTTCGTTGAGTGTGGCCTCTAAATTGATGAGAACCTGCTCAAGCGTAGGATTGGATTTAATCACATTTAAATCAAAGAAACCTTCTTCGACTTTGACTGTGTAATCCAAATTAAAGCCCAATCTTTCTAGCAAATTAGCTGAAAGGATGGTAGCTGTAGATACTGCAGCACAAACGATGTCTTCGCCATGTTTTTTATAATTGGCATGTCCACTCACACGAATGGATGTGATCGTTTGGTCCTTACTCACATGATACTTGATCATATGTTTTTTTTAAGCGTTGATGGATTCAACAACTAGTTTTGTATAGCTTTGTCTGTGACCTTGTTTGCGTCTGTAGTCTTTTTTAGGTCTATACTTGAAGACAATAATCTTCTTGCCTCTACCTTGTTTAACGACTTTCGCTGTAACAGATGCGCCATTCACTAATGGATTACCTACGACTGTAGATTCACCACCGATGAGTAAAACTTCATTAAAGGTAACCACTTCGTCTGCTTGGGCATCTAGCTTTTCAACATAGATTTCTTGACCAACTTCAACTTTGATTTGTTTACCACCAGTTTTAATCATTGCGTACATTACAAATACACCTCCTTATTATGTTTTGAAGACTCACTATCTAAGGTAATGGATGGTTCCATATTTATAACCTGTTCTATGTGGTATTCTTTGCAACGCTACTATTTTACCTTAGTTAATAACTAATGTCAATCGGAACCCTCAATTATTTTCAAAATTCTGCGGATTCTTCATCTTTTGGTTTCTTGAATAGATCAAAGAACTTCTGAGGGAAATGAATGATGGAATCTTTGACTACGGTTGGAATCATCTTTAGCGATTCCATAAAGGCACCTTTTTGAATGGCTTTTTTGCTTAATTCTTTGCTATCTGCAAATAGATATTTACGTGTAACAATACCGATTCTTAGCGTTAATAAGCCGTTTGTGATCCCTTGAGCAACCGAGGACATCACCGGTTTAATGAGTGGAATTTCACCTAGCATATTGGCGGTTGACGTTGGTAAGATATCGTTTAAATTAATGTTTTCTAACCCTTCTGCAATCAACGCGGTTGTAAAGACATTAATGGTTAGTTTGGCTAAATTCTTATAGCTCGGTCTAAACCCACACATTTGAACAAGTTCTTTGATCATGCGAATATTCACAACAATGACCGTGAATAAATCGAGTCGTCCGTTTTGTGAAATCGCTGTTGAGATCAACACGGTTTTCGCATGTCTCATGATGACTTGATTCATCTTCTTTTTCATCGTTGAGTTGTAAATTTCATTTAACGCTTTTTGAAGTTCTTCTGGATTACCTAAAACCGCTTGAAGTTTATCTTTTTCAGTTTGTGAGATTTCATGTCTTTCCATCAAGTTTTTCGATACACGTTTATAAGTTTGATAGCGTCTGTGGGTCGGTTTATTATCCATGACGGTTTCAATCGAAAATGCTGGAGAGACTAAAATAATTCTGACAGGGTTGATAATCAAAAGATACGTGAGTAAAAAGGCTAAGACATAAAAGCCATAGGCTACATAATCGTGAATATTCGCTAAGCGTTCACCAATATCAATGATGGATGAAATTAGAATGAGTAAAAATAAAATGATGACACCAAACGCGATGGCAACCCAAAACTTCGTACTGGTACTCGGTTTTTGTTTAGGTTCTTTCGGTTCGTTTTGATTTTCAATCATCAGTGGTTCTTTTGAATTAGCCATAGACTCACATCCTTGTGTTTCTATTATATAACAAAATCATTCAAAATGATATTTCCGATTTTCCTTCAGTGAATAACATTGTTTTTTACCAATTACGACATGATCAATGACTTGAATTCCCATGATTTTGGCTGAGGCTTCTAACTGTTCAGTCGCCTTGTAATCCGATAACGAAGGGGTTGAATCCCCACTGGGGTGATTGTGTACAAAAATCATCGATGCCGCCGATAATTTGACCGCATTTTTAAAGATTTCTCTCGGATGAATACTCGTTTGATTGAGTGTGCCAATATAAATCCTTTGAGTGGAAAGTATTTGATTTTTCATATCTAAATAAAGCGTATAGAAATGTTCCTGTTCTAAATGACTTAATCGATGATGTAAATGATAATAAATATCTTTTGTCGATTGAATTTGAACCATTTTTTCATCATGATTTTTTGCTATTCTTTTCGATAATTCTAAAGCTGCTAAAAGCGTACAGGCTTTAGCAACCCCTATGCCAGGGAGTTGAATCCATTCATCAAAACTCACTTTTTCGATGTCTTTTAACTGTTCAAATCGATATAACACGGTTTTTGATAATTCGATTACAGATTGTGATTTTGTTCCTGTATGCAACAAAATAGCGAGCAATTCATAGTTGGATAAGGCATCAACCCCATGTGCGATGAGACGTTCTCTTGGTTTGTCATCATCCATCATTTCTTTAATCATAAACATCCTAATCACCTCTAAAAGATATATACCTTAATCAGATTCATAATAAAGAAAAAACCTAGCCCTTAGGCAAGGTTAAATCGTTTGAGTAAATAGGGTCTAATATAAGAAACAAAGTATAATGAACCCGTGATGAGGATGATATCAGAACTATTTGCTTTTGATAAAATGGTCTCAAAAGCTGTCACTGGATCTTCAATGGCTTGTTTATTCGGATGTGGGGTTTGATCTAGTAGTAAAGCAAGTTCAGCTACACGTTTGTAATCAAAATGAGTGACGGTAACACTGGTTGAAATATCCGAAACCATGCGTAACATAAGCGCGGTTTCTTTATCCCCCATAGCACAAAAAAGGGTATGAATCGTTGCGTCAGGATAGGTATTTTGTATACTGTTTGTCAAGGCTTGAATACCGTGTCGGTTATGTGCGCCATCTAGGATCACCAAAGGATTTCGATTCATTACTTCAAAACGGCCAGGCCATGCGGTTTCAGCAATTCCATCTTTAATGGAACGAATTGGCAATTTGGGAAATAAATAGTTGACAACCATAATCGCCAATGCTGCATTTTTTGCTTGATATAAGCCTTGTAATCCGGTTTTATAGTGATGATACTCATAACTAAATTCGAGGGGCTCTTTCGATTCAATCGTAATCATTTCATCTTTAACAATATAGATAGGGGATCCCTTCGATTGGCAGTCCTGCTCAAATTGTGTCCATAAATCAGCATCTACTGCTGTAAAGAGTGGGATTTTTGGTTTCACAATACCCAATTTATTATACGCAATAGATTCGAGGGTATTTCCAAGTTGTTGCATATGGTCGAAGCCAATCGTCGTGATGACGGATGCGATTGGTGTGACGATGTTGGTGGCGTCCAATAAGCCACCTAAACCAACTTCAAGAACAACAATCTCCACTCGTTGATCTTTAAAATAAAGGAACGCTATTAACGTTACCAGTTCAAAAAACGACAACGTTTCGCCATAACTATATTTAAATGATTCATTAAAGTCGAACATTTGATTGATATAGTTGAGTAATAAATCATCTGGAATCATATCTAGATTCACTTTAATGCGTTCATTAAACTTTAAGATATAAGGCGATGTATATGTCCCTACTTTCATGTGTTTTGCTAGAATGGTAGAGATGTAGCTGACAACAGACCCTTTACCATTGGTACCACCCACATGAATAATCTTATAGGCATTTTGCGGATTACCTAATGCGTTTGCAGCCGCTCTCATGCGATCCAAATCGGTTTTTGGTTTAAATTTAACTTGGTGTTCAATCCATAGAACTGCGTCTATAATGTTATTAAACATATTATCCCAGCTTTTTCATCAAAGCATCGTATTGTGCTTGATAGTTATCGAGTTTCGCTTTTTCTTCTAAGACTTTTTCCGGTTTTGCACGGTTAATGAAGTTTGGATTTGAAAGCATTTGTTTAACTCTTTCGAGTTCCTTAGTGATGGTCGCTAATTCTTTTTCTAATTTTGCTTTTTCTTCAGATTCACTGATGATGTCACTCTTTAATACATAGAGTTCATACCCAGACCCCGCCAATAAAATGGTTTCAGCCTTGAGGGTTTCTTCTTTAGAAATATGGAGTTCATGGCTTCTTAAGAAATAGCTAAACATATCTTTTTCACCCTTCAAAATGCTTAATCCACTGACAATTTCAATGGTTAGAGGTTTCGATGGTGTAATATTCATCTCTTGTCTAAGCTGTCTAACTTTCGTAACCATCTCAAACAAGACACTGACTTCCTTCAATGTGGATTCAAAGCTATAGGTTCTTACAAGCGGCCAGGAAGCAATCATAATGGATTCTTCTTGAGTCAAGTTTTGATAGAGTCTTTCTGTGACGAATGGCATAAATGGATGTAGTAATTTCAAGATTTGTTTGATGACATAAAGCAATACTTTTTGGGTATTTGATTTGCGTTCATCTTTTAAGGTAACTTTCGCAATTTCAACATACCAACTTGCAAATTCGTCCCAAATGAAATTATACAGTGTTCTAGAAACTTCACCGAATTCGTATTTTTCATAGTTTTGATCGGTATCAGCGATGACTTCATTGAGGCGAGTTAATATCCATTTATCATAAATGGACAACGTCTTTTCATCGAAATCATCGGTTTTTTCATCGATATTCATGTCGATAAAACGAACGATATTCCAAAGCTTGTTAATAAAGTTCCATGATGACGCAACCTTTTCAGTTTCATAACGTAAATCTTGTCCTGGTGCGGCGTTGGTGGATAAGAAATAGCGTAATGCGTCAGTACCATAGGCTTCTGAAACATCCATTGGGTCAACCCCGTTACCAAGTGATTTTGACATCTTACGTCCTTGTTCATCGCGAACAAGTCCATGCATCAATACTTGTTTGAATGGGGATTGTCCTGTAAATTCAACGCCTTGGAAAATCATACGAGCAACCCAGAAGAAAATGATATCATAACCCGTAATTAAGACATTGGTTGGATAATATTTTTCAAGATCTTTGGTTTGTTCTGGCCAACCGAGGGTTGAAAATGGCCATAAAGCACTGCTAAACCACGTATCTAAGACGTCTTCGTCTTGGGTATACCCTTCCCCTGGTTTATCTTTTGAAACGATGACTTCATCGCCTTTATACCAAACCGGTATACGATGACCCCACCATAATTGACGAGAGATACACCAGTCTTCGATATTTTCTAACCAGTTTAAGTATACTTTTTCAAATCGTTTAGGGACAAATTCAGTATCCGATTTCGCAATCGCTTGATCAACCAATGGTCTCATCTTAACGAACCATTGTAAGGAGAGTCTTGGTTCGACAACAACCCCAGTACGTTCAGAATGACCAACGTTATTGGTATATTCTTCAATCTTTTCAACAAGATTAGCCTGCTTCAAGTCTTCAACCAATTGTTTACGGCACTCAAAGCGTTCTAAGCCTTCATACTTGAATGCCATACGATTCATATGTCCATCCTCAGTCATACATAAAGGCATCGCTAAGTGATGACGTTTACCAACTTCAAAGTCATTGGGGTCATGGGCTGGGGTAACCTTAACAACCCCAGTACCGAAGGTCATATCTACATAATCATCTGAGATGATTGGAATTTCAACTTTAGTATTAGGAATATATACTTTTTTACCAATAAAGGCTTGATAACGTTCATCTTTTGGGTGAACCATTAACGCTTGGTCAGCAAACATCGTTTCAGGACGGGTGGTTGCGATGACCATATGGCCTGTTCCATCAACGAGTGGGTAGCGGAAATAGAATAGTTTACTCTTTGTTTCAACGAATTCAACTTCGATATTCGATAAGGCCGTTTTCGCTTCAACGTCCCAGTTAATGATACGATTACCACGGTAAATTAAGCCTTTTTCATAAAGCTTGATGAAGACTTCTTGAACTGCTTCAGATAGTTTTTCATCTAAGGTAAAACGTTCTCTTGAATAGTCCAAAGATAATCCTAAAACACCCCATTGGCGTTTAATATGTCCAGCATATTCATCTTTCCATGCCCAAGCTTGTTCTAAGAATTTTTCTCTACCGATGTCATAACGAGAAACACCCATTTTCTTTAATCGTTCATCAACTTTTGCCTGAGTCGCAATCCCTGCATGGTCCATGCCAGGTAAAAATAACGCATCGTAGCCTTGCATACGTTTACGTCTAATGATGATATCTTGTAAAGTCCCATCCCAGGCGTGACCTAAATGTAATTTACCGGTAACGTTTGGTGGCGGAATCACAATGCAAAAAGGTTCTTGTTTTTTCCCAGTTGCTTTAAAATACCCTTTTTCAAGCCAATATTGATAAAGCCCCTGTTCTACTTCTTTATGATTATATTTGGTATCTAGTGTTGTTGCCATATAATGTTATTCTCCTTATACATATCTTTTGTTATTTCATATTCAGCACACGCTTTTTTAACTTTAAATCCGAACAATGTAAAATCTTTTTCGATGGTTCTTTGATAGATGAATCCACACTTTTCAATGACTCGCTTACTCGCAATGTTATCTAAAAAGTGTCCACACCCAATCGTTTCGGTGTTGGTTTGTTCAAACGCATAGACTATAAGAGCTTTCGCTGCCTCAGTCATCAGTCCTAACCCATGGTATTTTGGATGTAATACATATCCAATACTTCTAAACGTATCTTTTTCATCCTCATCCTTGTGTAAACCAATGGTCCCAATCAAGGTGTCATTATCGCGAAGTGTTATTGCCCACACTTCATTTGAGTTCATCATGTACTGTACAATATGAAGCGATTCTTGGACTGTTTTATGTGGTGTCCATCCGGCTTTTGGTCCGACTTCATCCGTTTTTGCATAATCAAACATCGCTTCAGCATCACTGGATTTTAAGGGTCTTAAAACCAGTCTTTTTGTCACAATACGATCCATAACATCATCTCCTAAAAAAGAAAAGTCCCTAAGAATTTGCATTCTTAAGGACGATTGATCGTGGTACCACCTTAATTCTACTTATTGCTAAGTAGCACTTCATTACCGATAACGGGGTCAACCGAATTGAGCTACTCTGCGTTCACTCAATCAACTCCTGGGCTACCTTCTGCAAATCACCTCAGATTTTTCACCAACCAATCTGTCTCTTTAAAGTGGGGTTTGCTTACTCTTCCCGTTCTGCGTTTGTCTTATTGTAACACATATACCGTGTATTGTAAATAACTTAGGGCTATTGACAACTATTCATTTAAGATATATAAAATACCGATGGTGCCTTTACCACAGTGCGTTGAAATTACACAACCAGCGTAGGTTTCTAACAACTGTTTAGGCATCCCAATTTCAGCCACTTTTTCTTTCATATACGTTGCAGATTTATCGGCTAAAGAATGGGTAATCATGACATAATCTTTATCGATTTTATCGTATAGAGATTGATAATCTTCCATCATATAATCGAGGGCTCTCGTCATCTTACCAATGGCTTTTTTATAGACATCGAGTTTACCATCATTGACTTGAATGATGGGTTTAATCGCTAATACACCACCTAAGAATGCCGATAGTGCACTACATCTACCACCTTTATATAAATAATCCATGGTTTGGATGGCAAATTGGCTTCGCACTCGAGGGGTAATTAAATCACATTTTTCTTTGATGGTTTTCGCATCTAGTCCTTGATCTCTTAAGTCACAGGCTTTAAGAACGACTAAACCGACCCCTGAAGACAGGTTATTACTATCAACGACATGGATACGATCAGGATCAACCATGTCTTTCGCTAACAATGCGCTTTGATGGGTTCCGGATAATTTCGAACCGATGGTGATACAAACGATGTCATAACCGGCTTCAATCACATGGGTGAATTGATTGACGAAATCGCCTGGGGAGACCGCTGCAGATTTTGGTAAAAACCCAAGTTCATCCACTTTAGCATAAAGTTCTTCAGTAGTTAAATCGACACCATCACGGTAACTCAAATCACCAAAATTCACATATAAAGGTACCACATGGATGCCTCTAGATTGAATCAGTTCTTTGGTTAAGTCACAGGTTGAGTCTGTCATAATCATCACTTTATTCATGTAAGTCCTCCTCAAATATCGAATGGATTTTATCAATGCCGCGTTTAGATTCACTTGAGGTTGGAATCATTAAAACTTCAGCATCGTTCAATTGTTTTTTAATCATATTGAGATTCTTTGCACGTTCACTTTGATTGAGTTTATCCTGTTTGGTCAAAATAATCGTAATTTCATACCCTGCACGCTTAATCGAGTCATATACTTCAATATCGTCTTTGGTTGCACCAACTTTCATGTCAATCAACATGAAAATACGTTTTAGGGAGGCTCGATTTTTAATATAGTCGAGTAACATTTCTTGGAATAGGGCTATTTGCGTTTGACTTCTTCTGGCATACCCATACCCTGGGGCGTCAACAAGGTAAATTTCATCGTTGATTTTGAAGAAATTCATCGTGATGGTTTTACCAGGTTCAGAAGACGTTCTTGCCAAACTTTTTCGGTTAACTATGGCATTAATTAGTGAGCTTTTCCCCACATTGCTTCGGCCTAAAAAAAGATATTCAGATTTTAGTGCTTCTGGGTAATGAGATTCATTGGTCCCGCTTTTAACAAACTCAGCACTTTTAATTATATACATGTAGAATCACTCATTTCGAAATCATTATATCATAAAAGAGAGTTATTTTTACCATTAATTAACGATTCTAATTAAGTCAACAAAAAAGCCCATCGCTGGGCTTTTCGTTTAGTGTTTAAATGCAACATCAAAAACTTCTGAGATATTCGCAACTGTGATAATCTTGAGTGCAGTTCTCACTTCGTTAGGAATGTCTTCAATATCCTTTTCATTTTCTTTAGGAATAAGAATGGTCTTAAGTCCACTTCTATGCGCTGCGATCGATTTTTCACGTAATCCACCAATTGGTAAGACATAACCCCTTAAGGTCATTTCACCGGTCATACCGACTTCTTTATCAATCAGTTTACCTGTGATGGCGGAAAGGATGGCTGTCGTGATGGTAATACCTGCAGATGGACCATCTTTAGGGGTCGCACCTTCTGGTACGTGGACGTGAATGTCATGGGCATCAAAGAAGGTTGGATCAATGTTGAATTTTTCCGCATTCGCTTTGACATAAGATAACGCGGTAATCGCACTTTCCTTCATCACATCGCCTAATTTACCAGTGAGTGATAACGAGCCTTTTCCCTTAAAATAAGTAACTTCAACGGATAGCGTATCCCCACCAAATTGGGTGTATGCTAAACCGGTTGCTACACCGACTTGGTCTTTGACATCGGCTAAATTATGAGAGAATCTAGGCTTGCCTAAATAGTGTTCTACATTATCGAGGGTGACATCAATTCTTGGTTTCTTTTCCATAAGGATTTCTTTAATACCCTTACGGATGAGTGTGCCAATGAAGCGATTGAGTTCACGCACCCCTGCTTCTCTGGTGTAATGACGGATAATGTAATATACCGTTTCATCAGTCACGGAGAATTCTTTTTCAGTAATACCATGTGCTTTTAATTGCTTATCAATCAAATGACTCTTCGCAATATTGAATTTTTCAAACTCAGTGTATGAAGATAATTCAACGATTTCCATACGGTCACGAAGTGGCGCTGGAATGTTTTCGAGGTAGTTCGCTGTTGTAATAAATAACACTTGGGATAAATCGTAGTTTTCTTCTAAGTAATGGTCAGAGAATTTCGCATTTTGTTCAGGGTCAAGGACTTCAAGCATCGCAGATGCTGGGTCACCTTTATAATCTGAACTCATCTTATCGATTTCATCGAGTAGGAATACTGGGTTAATCGTTCCTGCATTCTTCATACCAGATAGAATACGGCCTGGTAATGCCCCAATATAGGTTCTTCTATGACCGCGAATTTCGGATTCATCACGTACACCACCTAAGGATTGTTTGACAAACTTACGGCCTAACGCATCTGCAATCGAAATCGCTAATGAGGTTTTACCAACCCCTGGAGGTCCAACTAAACATAGGATGGTCTGTGGATTCTTCTTAGTCGAAATCTTGACTGCAAGATATTCCACAATACGGTCTTTCACTGAAGTTAAACCGTAGTGATTTTTGTCTAGTTTTTCTTGAACTTTCTTCAAATCATTGGAGTCACGGCTTGCTTTTTTCCAAGGTAGAGCTACTAAGAAGTCGAGGTAAGTTTTGATGATACCCGATTCTGCCATAGCTGGTGGGGTTGAAGAATAACGTGCCAATTCTTGAAGGGCTTTTTCTTCGATATCCTTAGGCATTTTAGCTTCAAGAATTTTCTTACGAAGTTCATCCACTTCATCTTCTTTACGTGCTTTGTCACCCAATTCATTTTGGATGGCACGCATTTTTTCTCTTAAGTAGTACTCTTTTTGAGATTCGTCAATTGATTTTTTGACTTCTTCGTTGATGTGTTGTTCCAATTCAGAAACCATCTTTTGTTTCGCAATATCTTCAAGAACCATCTTTAAACGGGTATTTAAATTGAGTTCTGCTAAATAGCGATACTTGTCTTGTTCATTGCCTTTAAGACCTGCAACAATGGTATCGACTAATTTATCGGTAGTTAAGCCGGATTGAACCGTTCTTACGACTTCTTGAGCATTGTTCAAAACGATGTTCGCATTGGTTACAACATCATTCATGACCATGCGTACCAATGTCATTTCTTGATCGACATCAGATACAATGGTTTGTGCTTCTTCGTATTCCGCAACGAAAAACGGTGAAGTTAAGAAATATTCTTTCACTTTAACACGAGAAATCACATTAAATTTCGCCTTTAAGTTGCCATTAGGTAACTTTAATTTCATGGTTGTTTTGGCTAAAACACCATACTCTTCTATATCCGCTGGCGTAGGATTTTCGATGAGAGGATTCTTTTGAATCAAAATTAAAATGTAATTACCAAAGGAGTTTTCCGATTCATCTAACGCTTTAAATGAAATAGGTCGTCCGATTTCTGTCCTAAAATCATTGTTTGGAATAGGTACTATACCTCTAACAACGATTGCGGGAAGGTTTTTTGATTCCATATCATCACCTCTTGATATCATTATATACAAGAACATCTTGTTGTGTCATTATTATACATAAATATAACACAATTTGCAATCGAAACACTCGAGTGCCAATTCTTTTTTTAAAGAAAGGACACCAATGTGCCCTTGATTAATTAAATTTCTTTAATGCTTGCAGTTAGTAAATCAATTGCTTTGTTGAAAGTAACTTCATTGGATACCACTTCTGGTTCAAGTTGTTTCTTCACATCAGCAACAGTTAACTTATACATTTTAGCAATTTCATCGTATTTAGCATCGATTTCAGCTTCAGTAGCCACAATATTTTCTTTTTGTGCTACAGCTTCGATAACAAGGCTAGTTAAAACTCTGTCTTTTGCTTGTTTTGCCATTTCAGCATTGAATTGATCCATAGTTAATCCATTTAATTGAACGAACATTTCGAATTCAATGTTGTATTGCTTAGCTTGATTTTCAACATTCTTGCGTAATTGATTGACTTCTTGGTCGATCATTTCTTGTGGAATATCTACGGTTGCGTTGTCGCATGCAAACTTCACAGCAGTACCGGTGATGCGGTCAGCTTCACTGGATTCTTTTTGTTTTTCGAGGTTTGCTTTGATATCAGCTTTTAATGCTTCTACGGTAGAAACACCTTCACGTTTTAATCCGACAACGAAAGCATCGTTAAGTTCTTCTAATTTTGCCACTTTAAGTTCATGTAATTTCACTTTGAACACTGCTGGTTTACCAGCCAATTGTTCAGCTTGATATTGTTCAGGGAACACGACATTGATGTCTCTTGCTTCGCCTATCTTCATACCTAACATACCATCTTCAAAACCTGGGATAAATTGACCAGAACCGATGACTAATTCGTAATTTTCTGCTTTACCACCATCAAATGGAACGTTATCTACGAAACCTTCGAAATCAAAGATTGCAGTGTCGCCGTTTTCAAGAACGTCCGATTCTTTTGCTTCTAATGAAGAGTTTTGTGCTAACAATTTTTTCACTTCAGCATCGATTTCAGCATCTGTTGCTGATAAGTTTTTCTTCGCTACTTCAACACCTTTGTAGGCACCTAAAGTGACTTCTGGTTTGATAGGAACGATGATAGCAACCGAGAATGGTTCGCCTCTTTTAACGTTCTTAATGTCTAAGTCGATTTGTGGTTCACCAACGACTACGACGGATTTTTCATCGAAAATTTGTTGATATAAATGGCTGATAACGTGATTTAAAGCATCTTCGTATAATGATTCAACACCAAATTTAGTTTCAAAAATATTTCTAGGAACTTTGCCTTTTCTAAACCCTTTTACTTCGACTGTTTGAACAGCATGTTCAAATGCGTGATCAAGTCCATGTTCGAATTCGTGTGGGGTTACATCAAATGTAAATTTAGCACGATTTGTTGATAGTTTTTCAAATTTCATTGTATTTCCTCCTGAGCCTATTTAATTATAGCATAATCTTCTTTTTTGTAAATGTTTTTACCCACTTTATGTAATAATGTGGGGTATATCTCTATGTGTTTTGTTGTGATATAATGTTATTGATAAGAAATATACCCTATTTTTTGGTTAAGGAGAAATCCCCTATGAAGAAATTTTTTGGTTACATTCGAAATACCATAGTTGTGCTAGCGTTACTCTATGTAACGAGCATTTTTGTCGATATTCGTATTGAAGGGGTTCCGCTCAATACAGTGTATGAAACTGCTGCCAAAGAAACCTATAAATTTATCGGTGATTTGATTGACCGAATCCGTAAAGAACCTGAAGTCACCGAATTGGTAATTACTCGAAATGGTGAAGGTCAATATGTGTTTACCACCACCATTAAAAATGTCACAAAAGATGAATTGATTTCAATCACTGTAGATGGGGTAACCTATACCGAATTTGAGGTCATTTCTAAGCGAACATCCATCGATGTTGAGTTTGTTGCAGATGTGACTTTTGAGCCAGGTGAAGCCAACAAGCAATTCACAGTTAATAACATCAAATATACACGTAATGATACTGAACATATCTTAAATGCCGATGTCATTGGTACAGCATTTAAATCCATTGACTTAGCCATTGTTGAAGCTAAAAAACATAGTGTCGTTGGGATTTATAACTGTAATGAAGGCGAATTTACTACCACATGTACTTCTTGGGGTTCAGGTGTCATCTTTGATCGCGATAGTCGTGAAGTGACTGTAGGGTTTAATACTTTTACTGAATATGATTATTACATCATCACAAATGCCCACGTCGCTGAAGGTGGTACGATTTATCGTATTTACTATAATAGTCAAGAATTGAATGACCGTGCAACCCTCGAAGGTACCTATACAGTGGATACTGACTTAGCAATTCTCAAATTAACGACTCGTGCTCAACTTAATGTATTGAATGATGAACAATTCACAACACGTGAAGTAAAACCTGTCTATGTTGGACAAACCGTCTTCTCGATTGGTTCGCCAGGTGGTCCACAAAACTTTAATACCGTTAAAGAAGGCGTTGTTACTGCATTAAATGTACCAATCAGTTTGGGTGAGGATTCAGAACTTTGTGAAAATACATGTAGTTCATTCCAAACCAATGCGGCTCTCGGGGCTGGTTCCTCGGGTGGTGCAATGTTTGATAGTGCAGGTAATTTAATCGGTATTCACTTTGCTGGTAATGAAGAAAATACCATTTCTTCTGAGATTCCACTCTCTAAGGTATTTGATGCCATTGAAGCAATTTTAGGATAATAAAAATGGAACTTTTCACTTTGAAAAGTTCCATTATTTTTTTAGGCAAGTTCTACTTTAACGGCTTTATATCCAGCTTCTGCTACTGCTTCAACCAATACTTTATTATCTACGTTATCACTGACTTCAATCACAGCATCGTTTTGTTTTAAATTAACAACCACATTCGATACACCCTTAACATCATTAAGAGCATTCGTAACATGTTTGACACAATGCATGCAACTCATGCCTTCAATTTGAATTCTTTTTTTCATGCTAATTCCTCCTTTCTTTGAGGTTTAAATCGTCTTAATCTCAGTGCATTCATTACAACACTGACACTTGAGAAACTCATAGCTGCTCCTGCTAACATTGGGTTTAATAGTGGTCCACCAAAGAGATATAGCACACCCATGGCGACTGGGATACCCAATATATTATAGAAGAATGCCCAAAATAAATTTTCTTTGATATTAATAATCGTCTTTTTAGACAGTTCAATCGCTGTAGAAACATCCATCAAATCATTTTTCATCAAAACGATATCGGCAGATTCAATTGCAACATCCGTACCATTGCCAATCGCAATCCCGACATCCGCTAACGCTAACGCTGGAGCATCATTGATGCCATCACCAACCATCGCTACTTTATGACCCAAATCTTTCAGTTTACCCACTTCTTTGGATTTATCTTCTGGGAGTACTTCGGAAATAACATCGGTAATCCCAACTTCACTCGCGATTGCGTTCGCAGTGATTTGATGGTCACCAGTCATCATATAAACTTTAATGCCTTTATTTTGTAAGGCCTTAATTGCTTTTTTCGACGTTGGCTTAATGGCATCGGCAATCGCAATTAATCCCACCACTGTTTGATCAACCACCACATATATCAAGGTATTTCCTGCTTGTGATAACTCATCTGCTAATTTTTGGAGTTGACCGATTTTAACTTTCAGTGCATTGACGAACTTCAGATTACCAATACGAATCGATTTACCTTCAATCATCCCCTCAACACCGAAACCAGGGTGATTTAAGAAATTATCTACCGTTTTAAATTTAAAGTTTTTGTCTTTTGCTGCTTTGACAATCGCTTCACCGAGTGGGTGTTCACTTTTGGCTTCGAGACTGGCTGCGATTTGTAATAGTTGGTCTTCTGAATAATTTGAGGTTGAGATTATTTTCTTAACTTGGGGAATACCAAGCGTGATGGTTCCAGTCTTATCCAGTACAACGACATCGACTTCGTGGGCTTTTTCTAAGGCTTCACCGCTTTTAATCAAAATACCATTCGAGGCACCCTTACCAGTCCCGACCATAATCGCTGTTGGGGTAGCTAAACCGAGTGCACATGGACAAGCAATAACCAATACTGCAATCATATTGGATAAACTAAAATCAATTGACTCACCCATCAATAACCAAAAGATGAATGTCAATGCGGCTAAACTCATGACAATCGGAACAAAGATGCCAGATATTTTATCAGCAAGTTTTGCAATTGGTGCTTTCGAAGATTGTGCATCTTCAACCAATTTGATGATTTGAGCTAAAGTAGAATCTTTACCTACTTTTGTCGCACGAATGGTTATAGCACCATTTTTGTTGATAGAAGCTCCGATGACAGAATCGCCTATTTTCTTTTCTACAGGAATAGATTCCCCAGTAATCATCGACTCATCAATCGATGAGTTACCTTCAACGATAATGCCATCTACAGGCACTCGTTCGCCTGGTTTTACGACAATCAAGTCATCCTTTATGACATCATCTACAGGAATAACATGTTCCTCGTTATTGATGAAAACGACCGCTGTTTTAGGCGATAAATCCACTAATTTTTTAATTGCTTCAGAGGTTTTACCTTTCGAGATGGTTTCAAAATATTTCCCTAAAATAATTAAAGTAATGATGACCGCTGCAGATTCAAAATACAAATCTGCGGTGTGGAGTTTGCCTGTGACAATCAACATTGTATTATATAAGCCATGTACAAAGGCAGCACCAGTACCTAAAGCCACCAAAGTATCCATATTGGGATTACGATGGAATAACGTTTTAAATCCAATCAAATAAAACTGATACCCCACCAATATCACTGGTATTGTTAAAAATAATTGGGTGAGTGCAAACGTCTCGCTTGCCATATGAGGATCTAAATAACTTGGTAGTGGTAAGCCAATCATATGTCCCATTGCAATATAGAGCAACGGCAATGTGAAAAGTGCAGAAATGATGAACTTCCATAACATGATTTTGGTTGCACGATCTTTACTCTTTTGATGTTCATCCAACGTTTTTTCGGTCTTTAATTGATAACCGGCAATCATGACTTTTCGTTTTAATTCATCCGCATTAAATACACTAGGGTCAACAGTTATTTTGAGTTTTTCAGTAGTTAAATTGACTTCAGCTGTGAGTACACCTGGTGTTTTTTTGGCTGTTTTTTCGACAGTATTCACACAGGCAGCACAGGTCATCCCCTCAACAGAAAACTGTTTTGGTTCGGTCATTAAAGTGGCTTTATAACCGGCTTTTTTAACACTTTCTTCGATGTTTTTAATGTCCGCTTTGGCTGCATCATATTCGACTTCCATTTTATTTGTCACAAGGTTCACTGTGACTTTTTCAACACCCTCGACTTTAGAGGTTGCTTTTTCGACGCTCCTGACGCACGCAGCGCAGGTCATGCCTTCAATATTAAATGTCTTCTTGTCCATTTACATCATCCTATCAATCAGTTGTTCGATCTCTTTAATTTTTGCTTCAGCGTCTTTATTCTCAATCGATTCAATCACGCAATGATTTAAGTGTTCAGACAATATTTGTTTATTTGCTCTTTTTATCAAAGCAATTGTAGCCATCAGTTGATTCGAAATATCCACACAATAGCGATGATCTTCAAGCATTTTTAAAGAAGCTTCGAGTTGGCCTTTGGCATTCTTTAATGTTTGATAAGCAGTTTCATGTTTCACAGGGTCCTCCTATACCCCCAGGGTGGGGGTCTACATTTCTATTATATGTCTTATTTTCTATTTATGCAAATAAAAAAGACTTCCTTATTTAGAATGTAGTCTAATTAGGAAGTCTCAACATTATTTTTTAGCTCTAATATACTGGTTAGGCCAGGTTAAGTCATAACGCATACGTTGTGCAAATCGTAACGGAAAATACGGATCTTTCAAAGCAAGTCTACCAAAGAAGATTAAATCTGCTTCGTCTGACTCTAACACCCCATTAGCCATAACTGGGTCTTCAATGAGACCCCCTGCGATCACTGTCAGTTTGGTTTCTTTACGAATTTTTTTCGCGAACATCAATTGATATCCTGGGTAATCATCAATTGGTACTTTTACCAATCCGCCTGAGGATACATGGATGATATCGACATATCCATGAGGCATCCCATTGATGATTTCAGCCCATAATTGTGGGTGTAGTCCTTCTTTAACATAGTCCTCTGCTGAAATACGTAAAGATAATGGGTATTCCATAGGCCACTCTGAGCGAACGGCTTCAATCACTTCATATAACAATCGATTTCGATTGACTTGAGTACCCCCATATTGGTCAGTACGTGTATTCGAAATTGGGGATACGAATTCATGGATTAGATAGCCATGCGCAGCGTGGATTTCGATACAATCAAAATTGGCTTCTCTAGCCCGTCTAGCTGCTTTTCTGTATTTTTCAATAATGTCTTTGATATCGTCAACGGTCATCGCGCTTGGGGTAGGGTACCCTTCGAACGCAATAGCACTTGGGGCTTTTGATGTGTCTGTAGCTTTTGACTTTCGACCAGCATGGGCGATTTGCAGTGACGCTTTTGCATCATTGGCATGAATTTGTTTGGTAATCCATTTCAAACCTTTAACGTGTTCTTCATCCCAAATTCCCAAATCATTGACAGTAATTCGGCCATCTGGTTCAATCGCCGTAGCTTCAATGGTAATTAAACCAATTTGACCAACTGCTCTAGAGGCATAATGAATGACATGAAAATCGGTAGCCATACCTGCTTCTGTAGCGCTATACATACACATGGGAGGCATCACGATTCGGTTCTTAAGTTCCATATTTTTAATGGTGAGTGGCGTAAATAAGTGGGTCATATCTGATCTCCTTTTTCCGCTTGAATGACGACTTTGTCGAGTTCATTCTTAATTTTTTGCATACGTAAATCGGTAGTTGAAATAATTTCAGCACACGACTTTAATTCTTCTCTTAATTCTTTCGGAATTTGTACATGTTTTTTATATTTCATGTCGTGTTCTAGCGAAGCCCAAAAGTCCATTGCAATCGTTCGAATTTGAACTTCAACGCGTAATCGCGGTTTCGAGTCACTAAAATACACTGGAATTTCGATGGTTAGGTGTAAACTACGATAACCATTTTCTTTTGGTTTTTTAATATAATCCTTTATTTGAATCAAGGTGACATCATCTTGAGATACAAACATATTTGCAATCTCATAGATATCATCTAAGTAGGTACAAACAATTCTTACCCCGGCGATATCATTGATTTGTTTTAGATTGTCGAGAGTGCGTTCAAGACCATAACGAGATAGTTTTTCCAAAATACTTTGACTTTTTTTAAGTCTAACCTTAATGAACTCAATTGGATTTCGTTTATAACGTACATTGAGTTCATCATTGAGTATTTCAAATTTGGTTTGGACCTCTCGCATCGCAGCATAATAAGCCATCATTAATCGTTGATATTCTGCCTGTTGGTGAATGAATTCCATCGGTGCTGTAAGGGACACTTCTGTCAGAAGGTTCTTTTCAAGTTCAATAGACACATTGAAATCCTCACTTTCGTCTATCTTTATTATATCAATAATAAGCGTGTAAATCGAGGGTAAGCGTTGAATATCCTTTGTTTATAGCTTTTTTTATCTGATTTAAATAACATTTTATAAAAAAAATACAAAATGGAAACCATCTTGTATTTTAAGTTATTATTGTATGAAATTTAAAATTTCTTTTGCTAGTTCATCTGGTTTATCAACGAGTGGTGAGTGACCACACGCTTCAAACCTCACAAACTTCGCATGAGGAATTGCTTTTAAATTGTCTTGAACCATGAATTCTGGTACAGTTTTATCTAATGTACCCCAAAACATTAACGTCTCTGCTTTGACTTGCTTAATCGATCCATCCCCTTTTGAATAAAGGTTAGGTGTATCACTCATATTTAGACAAGCAAGGGCATAGTCTGCATCGACTAAGCAACGTTGTTTCATGGTTTCTTTAATGTAGAGCTGATTTGCTTCTGGGGTTGGCTTATGGTGTGTGTAAATCGTCAAGTCGTAAATATACGACATGAAGAATGTATTTTCAGTCGCAATCGCTTCTAAAATCGGTTTTACTTGAAGTGGATCGGTTGCTAATTCATCCTTAGACTTATAGCCTTCAGTCAAGATTGGCATATTATTTTTATCTTTTTTAAAAATTGGATAGCCTTTGTGGGTCGTTGAGTTGATGAGAATCAACTTTTCAGTGGATCTTGGATAGCGACTCGCAAATTCCATTGCGACCCCGCCCCCTAAAGACCAACCTGCAATAACGGCTTTATTAATCTTTAGTTCTGACATGAATAGTTGAATATCTGTTGCAAGATTAGCTAACGAATCAAATTTTTGAGTATAGCTGGAATCGCCAAACCCACGTAAATCTAAAGCAATGACTCTAATGTTTTCAGGTAAACGTTCAATCAGCGGTAAATAATATACCGATGATGATAAGTTCCCGTGAATCAAAATGAGTGGTTTACCTGAACCTTTTTCAAGATAGGCATAGGTTTCTCCGTTTTTGAGTTGAACAAATTTCTTTTCCATATGTCCCTCCTATATGGTGTACTTCGTATCTTTAGCATTGATGAAGCCTAAACATAACGTGGTAAATAAGAGTGGTTTTTCATACATGGATGCATGTCCTGCCCCAGGTATTTTGACCCAGTGAGAATGTTTAATACGTTCAGCTACAAATTTTTGATTATCTACAGGGGTAAGATAGTCTTCTTCCGCTGATATTATCAAGGTTTCTGCTTCTATTTCTTGAAGTTGCTCTTTGACATCGTAGGATTCACTAGATAGTGTGAGTCGTTCCATTTGATCTAAGAATAATTCATTGGAAAATACGGGAACCAATACCTTTTTGCGATTTTGCATCCAAGCTTGATTGGTTTCATAAAATAACGGGGAATAAATGACTGGAATTGCGGTATTGTAATACGCTTCACCATTTCTGGTTTTCCCAGCCGCAATCCAGGCACGACCGATGTCTTTTAACCATGGATTGGTATAAGCGGCGGTATTGAATAGCACCAAGCGATCGACCAAGTGTTTGTGTTTAATGGCGAATTGGATTGCAATTTCGCCACCATAGGAAATCCCTACGATACTTGCTTGTTCTAGTTTCAAATGATCAAATAAGGATTTGAGTAAATCGACTTGAATTTGATGCGTGTAGGATGCACCAATGAGTTTATCGGTTTGTCCTTGGTCAAAGAAATCAACACGAATGAGTCTGTTATTAGCCTTAAAGCTTTCAACAAACGGTGCCCAGCTTCGCGTAGACATCATGATGCCATTCAATAAAATGATGGGTTTACCGCTGCCTTCATCCTCGAAGTATACTTTTTTATCGTTAATCCAAAAATGACTCATGGAGATATCCTGCTTTAATCGCTTCTTTGGTAAGTTGTTCTCTAAATTTAGGATGGGCAATGGAAATGAGTAATTTCGCTCTTTCGCGAATGTTGGTACCGCGTAATGCAACCATACCATATTCGGTTACGACATAGTCAACGTCATTACGTGATAAAGAAACAGCTGCACCTGGTTTTAACATAGAGACAATCTTTGAGACTTCTTCACGTTCACCAGTCACAGGGTTTTTAACAGTTGCTGTTGAGTATAATGCGATGAAACTACGTCCACCTTTGGCATTTTGTGCACCAACGGCAGTATCGCTTTGACCACCAGTTCCTGAAAATTGTTGGGTACCGATGGATTCAGAGCAGCATTGTCCTGATAAGTCAATTTCGATGGTGGAGTTGATCGATACTTGGTTGTCATTTAACCCAATGATGGCTGGGTCATTCACATATTTACCATTTAGAATCCAGCATGATGGGTTGTCATGGATAAAATCATAGAGTTCTTGTGTACCTAAGGCGAAACATGCGATGTGCTTACCACGATGCAAGGTTTTCTTCTTACCCGTGATGACACCCGCTTTGATAAGATTCATCATTTCATTGGTAAACATTTCAGTATGAATACCTAAGTCTTTTTTACCATATAATGACTTCGCTACGGCATTTGGCATACCACCAATTCCAAGTTGAATGGTATCACCATCGTGAATTTTATCAGCAATTAAGCGACCGATTATCATATCTTTTTCGGTTGGTTCGGTATCTGGTATGGTTGGAACAGGGTAATCTGCTTTCACTAAATAATCGACTTCGCTGACGTGAACTTCAACATCCCCAATGGTTCGTGGGAAATTTGGGTTAACTTCAAGAACAACGATGTCTGCGGCTTCAACCATTTGTTTTTCATACACGTTTGAGGTGGATAATGAAATGAAGCCATGTTCGTCAGGCATGCTAGCAGCTGTGACAAACATATGTGGTTTTTTATAAAATAAACGCTTATATCCAGCTAAGTGTAAGTGGTTTGGAATAAACGAGATATTGCCATGTGGATGTACTTTTCTTAAAACATTGGTATAAAACCAACCATCAAGGTTGAATTTGTTACGATATTTTTCATCAATGAAAAAATCGGCATTAACAATCGGTAAGCAATTTGTCACCGTGACTTTCTCAACACGATCGGCACAGAGGTGTAAATTCGCCATGAAGAGTTGTGGCTCGTTAGCCGCCATCCCAACAACGATTTCATCTTTGGGTCCTACTAAATCAATCATTTCTTTTACAGTAATGTATCTGGCTTGTTTCATAAGTGACCTCTCTTTATAAAAATAGGGAATCTGAGGGAGCATTACGCTCCCCCAGCCCTATAAGGAATAAACTATTTAGCTTGAATTTGTGTTAAGGTTTCGATATCTCTAACTTTAACGAATGCTTTATAAGATGTTTCAACAGTACCTACAGTTGCAGGGTTATCGCCATTGACAACAGTATATTGTAATAATGACATTGAGTCAATACCCCAACGTTTACCATCGCCGAAGTCAACAGTACCACCCATTGGTACGTCTAGTGGAGCGGATTCCATAGCTTTAATATAGGATTCCCAAGTTAATTCTTTACCAGAAGCTTCAACTCTTTCAAGACCTTCGATGAAGTTCATTGCTGCGATATAACCAGCAATTGCGAATGAGTTTGCAGCGTATGCAGCTTTTTCAGCTTCGCTTAAGAAATTTGCAGCTTGGATAGCAGCAACGAAACCAACTAAACCAGCTTGACCTTTTTCAGATGTTAAGTCAACCCATGCGTTTGTATAGATATCAAATGTATAGTTGATTGTAGCATCTACTGCAGTTGCGTCAGCGTTAACATAGGATGTGAATACTGGAACGTTGATACCTACGTTTTGCATTGTACCGATTGCAGCTTTGAATGGCGCTTGGTTAGAAGCGATGATGATTGCAGCTACACCTTGGGATTGCATGTTTTGTAGAGTAGATGTTAAGGATGCAGTATCAGCTGCTGAGAAGGATGCATAAATGAAGTTAGCGTTAACGCCTTGAGTCTTCGCTTCAATTTCGATACCTTCTTTGATGGATGTACCATCAAGTGCAGTTGTATAAAGAACACCAATCTTAGCATTTGCAGCTAATTTTTGATCTTTATTTGGACCATATAAAGCTTCTTTTAATGCTCTAGCAGTCATTAATCTACCATCAGTTAGGTAAATTGGTTGAACTGGCATGACTGGGTCAAGTGGATTTCTTTCGGTATAAAGTAGGTTAACACCTGTAGCGGCATAAACCATTGGAATACCAGCTTCGCGAATTGTAGTTAATGTTGCGGATACAGTTGGAGTACCGAAATGACCTACTAATGCGAATACTTTATCTTCATTGATTAATTGTTTTGTGTTTGTTAAACCAACAGTACCATCGAATGCATCATCACGGTTAACATATTCAATTGTTCTACCGTCAATACCGCCTGCTTCATTTACAACTTCGAATGCTGCCTTCATACCTGCTGCAAATGGCGCACCAACAACAGACCATGCACCTGCTAATACAGCGGTGTTACCAACTTTAATCGTGGTTGCAGTGACACCTTGAACGGTAACTGCTCTAACTTCTGAATAGAAAGAAGCTGTTAGTTCACCGAAAGTAACGACAACGTCATACTTACCAACAACACCTTGTTTGAATCCTGTTAAGGTATATTGGCTTGGTGTTAAGACTTGTTTTCTACCTGTAGAGTAAGTAACTTCAACTTCAAGACCAGTTGCATCAAATGCTTCTTCTTTGTTGTAGATTTGTTGTTCTGGAAGTGACTTAAGTGTAAGTGCTAATGCAACTTCTGGAGCATCTGGGTTGAATACCGCGATACCAAATGTTGCTGTAACGCCTTCATAAGAAACTGTCACAGTGACTAAACCTGCGGATGCGGATGAGAAACCAGTTAAGGTATATTCGCTGCTTGTCAAGACTTTTTCAGTCTTGTCTGACATAACGGCCTTAACTTCTAGTCCTGCACCGTTAAAAGATTCTCCCACTTCGTATTCCACTTTTGTTGGTGGCGTAACGACGAGTCTGCTAACAGTAACTTCAGCTTCTTGGCACGCTACTAACGTGAAAGCTGCAAAAACTGCTAACAATAATGCTACAATTCTTTTCATATTTTTCTCCTTTTTCTTGCCTTTTGGCATATATTATCGTTTCGTTTGAAACTAGAAACCTAATTTAAGAACCTAAGTAGGCATTGACGAGTTTTTCGTCAGCTAATAGGGTTTGACCTGAACCTTCACCAACAATCTTACCTAATTCAAGGATGTAAGCATAGTCAGCGATTTTAAGGGTTTGTAACGCATTTTGTTCTACTATTAAAATGGTTTTTCCACGTTCTTTAATCTTCTTGATGATTTCAAAGATATTACGAACAATGAGTGGTGCCAGTCCTAACGAGGGTTCATCTAACAATAAGACTTCTGGATTACCCATAAGTGCTCTACCGATGGCTAACATTTGTTGTTCGCCCCCTGAGAGTGTTGAAGCTTGTTGTTTTCTTCTTTCTTTTAAGACTGGGAAATACCCATAAACTTCATCGAATAATTTTGGAATATCTGTTTTTTTAACCGTATAAGCCCCGGCTAATAAGTTTTCTTCAACAGTCAATCCCGCAAAAATCATACGTCCTTCAGGGGATTGTTTGATGCCCATTTCAGAAATCTTATGGGTGTCTAAGTTCGCGATATTTTTCCCTTGATAGAGAATTTCTCCGGATTTCACTTTGACAGCTCCGGATATTGAGCGAATGAGTGAGGATTTACCTGCACCGTTTGCGCCAAGTAACGCAACAATGGTGCCTGGTTGAACATCGATGTGAATCCCTTTAACTGCCTTGATGATGCCATAATCAATGACTAAATCTTTAATTTCTAATAGTGCCATGATTATTCTCCCCCCAAGTAAGCTTCTTGGACCACAGGGTCCTTCTTGATTTGTGCTGGGGTACCAATGGCTAATTTCTTACCAAAGGAAATGGCACAAATGGTATCACACAACTTCATGACTAAGCCCATATCGTGTTCTACTAAGAAAATCGTGCATGCGTATTCTTTTTGAATTTTACGAATGGTTTCTGTCAATTTTTCTGTTTCTAAATCGTTTAACCCAGCGGCTGGTTCATCCAAAATAATGAGTTTTGGATTGGCCATCAACGTTCTTGCAAGTTCGATGAGTTTGAGTACACCATATGGTAAACCAAGTGGATAGAAATACATATATTGTGTTAATCCGAGGTCATTGAGAATTTTTAATGCCTTTTCTTTAATCGCTTTTTCTTCTTTTTTGTATCGTGGTGTATGTAACAAATGATCGAAGAAATTGGATTTATAAAGGGTATGTCCTGCAATGAGTAGGTTTTCAAGAATGTTTAATTCCCAAATCAATTCCACGTTTTGGAAGGTTCTGACAATTCCATGTTTGATGACATTGTGAACTTTGATGTGGTTGAGTTTAACTACCTTAGATTGATTATCGCGGTAGATGAGTTCTCCACTGGTTGGTTTGTAGAATTGAGTAATACAGTTGAATACGGTGGTTTTACCAGCCCCGTTGGGTCCAATTAAACCAAAGATTTCGCCTTCTTTGACGTCGAAAGATAAGTTGTCTACGGCGATTAATCCACCAAACTTCATGGTGAGATTTTGAACACTTAGAATCACCTTAGGATCTAAAGTATGCTCAGTTACGACTGTTTTCATGCTTTACCTCCTTTAGTTTTCCAATCATTAATCAAATTGGTCGCTTTGACTTTGAGGTCACCAAATAATTTAACCAATCCACCAGGGTAATACATGACTATTAAGATGACTAATGCCCCTGTGAGGAAGAATACAGCGTTACCATTATCTCTAAAGAATGGGATTTGTTTTAAAATAATATCTTTTAAACCGAAAATGACGAATGTCCCCAATGTGACACCCCAGATGGATTTAGATCCACCCACGATGACCGCCGCTAAGATATTCAAGGATACGGCTAAGTTAAATATATTCGGTTCGGTATATTCAAAGTATGGCATATAGAGCATTCCACCAATCACAGCCATGATGGTGGCTAAAACGAAGGCTAATAAACGGTATTTTAATACGGAAATCCCCATCGCTTGTGCTGCTGAAGTGGAGTTTTTAATCGATAACATCGCTCTACCTGTAGGGCTATTGACGATGTTCAAGAATAGAATCATCGAAATGACTAACACAGCAATCACGATGAAGTAAACGACATTTCGATAAGCAAGTGCGTTTGTACCTTCCATAAATCCGAATAAATTAAATTGTTCAAACTGAAAACCTTCATTACCTTTAGTAATATTGATGGCTTTTCTAAAGATTTCAATCATGATTTCTGCTAATCCTAGGGTAATGATAGCAAGGTACATCCCTTCAATACGCAAGGAGATAAACCCAACGAGTGTCCCTAAGACTATCGCAATCGCAATCCCAATGATGAATGCAACAATGAGGGGTAATCCAGCGCTAGCAACAGCAAATGATACCACATACGTTCCTAAACCAATGAATGCGGCAGTCCCTAAGGAGGCTAAACCGGTGTACCCAAGTAATAATGAGTAACCTAAACCAACAATCGAGTAAATCCAAACAATGGATAAGAAGTCGATGGTGGATTGTTTAATAATCCCAGCATTTCCAAGTAATCTAACCAGTACAATCGCAATCGTAAATAGGAAGATGCCAAAGAGTGGGCTATTTTTCAAATTCTTAAATGTATTTTGCATAGTCTTACACCTTCTTCGCAATCTTCTTGCCAAAGATTCCAACTGGCTTAATTAAGATGACGATCAGTAATAAGAAATACACAAATGTGAGTACCCATTGGTCAATGTTACTCCCAAGAATACTGATGTTAACACCAAATAGTAAGTCTTTAATGATGACTCTTGCAAATGTGATCATCAAGGCTGCTGCAATCGGACCACCAAAGGTATAGAAACCACCTAAGACGCCGGCTAAGAAGCCATTCACTTGCATGATGACCATCATATCTGGTCCTAATGTGAAGATGAGTGGTGCGTATAAACTAGCGGCTAAAGCTCCTAATCCACCGGCTAATCCCCAGCTCATCGCAGTAATCATTTTTGTATTAATCCCCATCATTCCAGCTACTTTTTCATTTGAAGCTGTTGCACGAACACCAATACCCCATTTTGTATACTTTAAAGCGAGGAATATCGCTGTGATGACGATGGTGGAAATGACAATGGTCAAGAATCCATGACCTGATAAAGTTAAATTGGGTTGTCCTGCAAATTTTAGGGTTATATTCCAAGGCACAAGTGCTCTTGGAGTTCTAAGTTCCATATTTAAACTAGAAAATACAACCGAGATTAAACCGGAAATCATGAGAATAATACCCATGGTAATCATTTGTTTTGATACAGGGTTCGAATATTTGGATTTTCGGATGATCATCGTATCGATGAAAACTCCAAAGCCTGCGCCGATGATGACGCCGAAGAATATGGAGATCACCAAACCAATCCAGGCTTGATTTACAGGTAAGATTTCCTTAAACCAAATGTCAAATAACGCAGTGACTGAGTAAGCAGAAATCGTCGCAATCGACCCTTGAGCAAAGTTAGTGGTGAAAGACGTCTTATAGATAATGACAATCCCTAAAGTAACTAAAGCTAGTATCGATGAGTCTTGTAAGCCAAGGAATAAGAGGTTAATGATTTCGCGCATCTTATGCCCCCCATCTTATGACATTGGCTGCCCAAACATAACCAATACCTGCCGCTAGCATACAAACGATTGTGCCATCTTTAACTTGACCACTTTGTAATGCTAAGTGTAGGGAGAGGATTTGGTCAATCTGACCAATGTGTCCATAATTTTCTAGATAAATCGATTGTTCAGGTTTTAATCCTAAATCTTGAAGTAAAGACACATGGCCTGAACGTTTCATATGAAGGATTGCTAAGAATCCATCTTTGGAAAATTGTTCTTTTGAGAAGTTCGATTTGCGTAATGATTCTTCAATACACTTGTACCAGTTTGGCATCGACACTTCATTTAAACGATTTTTCATCTTGATTGGGTCTAATAATCTTAAAGACTTCTTCGCTTCTTCAACATTATCTTTGGTAATTGGGTTACAAATACCCCCAATTTCGACCCCTGCAGTTCTTGATAACGATCCATCCCCAATGATGTGAGAACCTAACAGTAAATTTTTACCATAGTTCTTTTTAAGGATGATGGCGCCACCACCAGCGGCTAAGTCATACATCATGGACATATTTTTATCGGTATAATCCACGAAGTCTAAGTTACGATAACCCCCAACAACCATGACCATATGGACATCATCGTCTGCGATTAACATATCTTTGGCCATTTTAAGCGCGGATACTGTGGTGCAGCAACGGTTTTGAACGTCGATACCCCAGGCATTTACCGCACCAATACGGTCTTGAACATATAATGCAGAGGTTGTGAGTGGATATTCTTTCCATTCTTCTGTCACACAAAGAATCACATCAATCTCTTTTGGATCTACTCCTGTGTTCTTTAAACAATCTAACGCAGCCAATGCACCCATTTCTTGGGAACCATCCATCACTGGATCAGCTGGCGTAATTTTTTCCATAATACCTAATTTTTCTTCAATGGCTTGTTCAATCCAAACGCCATTCGTTCTTTCTGCGATTTCTTTCGCAGTCATTCTACCTTTTGGTAAGTATATACCTGTACCAACGATACCTACAGATGGTTTCATAATGAGATCCTTTCTAGCCTTAAAGAGGCGGTTTTATAACGAACGACAAGCCAAACGGAGGTTTGGCAAGTGTTAGATTCAATTAAAGGCGCATACCGCCGTTAACGTTTAATGTTTGTCCTGTGATGTAAGATGAATCATCGCTTGCTAAGAATAAGGCAACTTTTGCGATTTCTTCTGGTTGTCCAAGACGACCTAACATCGTTAATTTAGCAAATCCATCCAATAATTCTTGTGGCACAGTCTTAAGGATGTCTGTCATAACATACCCTGGAGCGATGGCATTGACACGGACATTCGCACCTTTACGTGCAAATTCTTTAGCCCAAGTCATGGTTAAACCAATGACACCGGCTTTAGTCGCTGCATAGTTTGCTTGACCAATGTTACCGAATACACCGACAACAGATGAAATATTGATGATCGAACCTTTACCTTGATTTTCCATTTGTGGTCCAACATGGCGTGTTAAGTTAAATACACCTTTAAGGTTAACATTGATAACTGCATCCCATTGTTCATCTGTCATCTTACGAGTCATCGCATCTTTTGTAATACCCGCATTATTAACTAAAATGTCAATGTGACCGAATTCAGCCATCACTTCATCAAAGAATACTTTGCATCCTTGAGAATCTGTGACGTTTAATTTCTTGTAAAATACGTTTTCGCATTCATAGGTCATTTCGCCCATGTCTGCAGCGACCACTTTTGCACCTTCTTTAGCAAAAGCTTTCGCAATTTCCATACCAATACCTTTAGCACCACCGGTGATGATGGCTACTTGTCCTTGTAATTTCATGTTATTCTCCTCTTATCGTTTGACGATGATGGCAGTACCCATACCGCCACCGATGCATAGGCTTGCTAAGCCAACATGCTTGTCTTGTTTCTTTAATTCATGGATGAGTGTTACGATGATTCTATTGCCAGATACACCGACTGGGTGACCTAAGGCAATCGCACCACCATTAACGTTTGTTTTTGCTAATAGTGATTCTTTGGATACGTGATGAGCTTCGGCAAGTTCATTTACAACACCTAGACTTTGTGCAGCAAACGCTTCATTGAGTTCTAAGAGTTCCATATCGGATAACTTCATATGTGCTCTGTTTAAAACATCTTTAACTGCAGGCACTGGACCTAAACCCATAAGATTTGGATCAACCCCACCTTGACCAACAGCAACAACTTCACCTAATACTTGAAGGTTATATTGTTTAACCATGGCTTCGGAAGCTAAGATGATAAAGCTTGCTCCATCATTGATACCAGATGAACTACCCGCAGTGACTAATCCATCATTCTTGAAAGCAGGTCTTAATTTTGACATCTTTTCTGCGTTCGTACCTCTGTTAGGATATTCGTCATTAGCAAATACGATGGTTTCCTTTTTAGATTTAATTTCAATCGGAACAATTTCATCAGCAAATCTGCCAGAATCAACCGCTTGAATGGCCTTTTGTTGAGAACCTAAAGCGAATGAGTCCATTTCTTCTCTGGTAAGTTGGTGTTTTGCTGCGACATTTTCAGCCGTGATTCCCATATGCATACCAGGGGTAAATGAATCATGTAAAGCATCTTGTAAAATGGTGTCTTTCATGTCAAATGCACCCATCTTAACGCCATCTCTAATTTTAGAGGTCACGACATAAGGGGCACCGCTCATGGATTCAACACCACCAGCGACAACTAGATTAGAGAACCCAGCTTGAATGCTCACATAGGCATTCATGACAGATTTCATACCACTGCCACAAACCATATTTAAGGTATAAGCTGGAATTTCTTCAGAAAGTCCTGCTTTCATAGAAATTTGTCTTGCAATGTTTTGTCCAAGTCCTGCTTGGATCACATTACCAACGATGACTTCATCAATCTTGTCTTTAGGTACATTCGAATCAGCTAATAGCTTCTTAAGAACTTGAGTACCTAATTCAACTGGATGAAGATCTTTAAGTGTTCCAAGAAACGCACCAATCGGGCTTCTTTTTGCACCAACGATAAAAACTTTTTGGTTCATTGTATCCTCCTAGATTTTTATTACGTCTATTATTATTTGACTGAACAACAGTTTGGATTTCAGTTCATAATTACGTGAATAAAAATTCATATCACATCTTCATTCTACGTGATTGGAAATGAGTTGTCAAGCGCTTACATAAAAATAATTATTCACCCTCATTTGTGAACTCCAATTCAGCCATTAATACAACTGAATTAATTTTATCTATGAAATATAATTTCATGTATCACATAAGGGCTTAAATACGACACTTTAATGGAGGACAAATTTTTGAAATATGAAAAATATGTGATTAAAAATGCTTGTGTTATACTGAATTGTGCTATACAATAAAATCGGTGATGACTATGAATAAAGAAACGCATCGATACCCGAAGACTGCTTCAGGTATAAAAACATTCAACAAGATTGTGAATACTGGCAAAAAGCTTTTTGCTAAAAATGGATTCCAAGCAACTTCAATCAATGATATCATTGCGAAATCAAAGATTGCTGCTGGCACTTTTTACATCTACTTCGATAGCAAGTTGGCTCTATACCTATATATTCTCGACTTATATCGCGTTTCTATTCGTAAGTCTAGTGCAGACGCAACCAAGGGATTAGTTCATCGTTATGATATCGAACGTGCCGGGATCAAAGCCTTCATCACCTATGCTTTAAAAGACCCACTAGCCTATCGAATCATTTGGGAATCGTTGTTTGTAGACTTCGATATCTTCAAAAATTATTATGAAAGCTTCGCAGATTCCTATATCAAACACCTTAAAGATTTTGTCGATAAGAAAGAGATTCGACCTGATTTAGACTTAGAAACACTATCATATACACTCATGGGCATATCAAACTTCGTAGGATTACAGGTTATCTTCAAAAAGGATATCTCAGAAGCCGAAATCGACCGTATCATTGATGAAGCAATGAGCATTCTGGATCGTGGAATTTTCTTAAAGTAATTTAATAAATGTGACAGATTATTCATATTAATTCAAGCAAAAATACTGCTAAAATTATACAAAAAATACCGCCCTTATTCGGCGGTATTTTTATGCGTATTTTCAGCGTCTCGACGAGCTTTCATCTCTGCTTCAAGTTCGACTCTTAAACGTTCTTTCTCGGCTTTAATCCATGCTTCTTTTTCTAATTCATGTTTCTCAAGCATTTTGCTTTCCTGAGCCTGGCGAATCATTTGAATAAAATTATAAAGTTCATGCAGTAATACAAAGAGTAACAAAATGATGATGACTAAGAAAACAATATTCTTATAATTTAGAGCAATGTCCCCAAAACTGAATAACATGAAATGAGCAACAACTACCCCAGTAAAATTCTCTTCAGTAACAAAACCCGCATCCTGAGTAGGATTATTATCCCCTTTGGTGATCAAACCATCCGGGGTTGCTTCAATCGCTCTATGGACTATATTTTTATCTGTTCTAAAGGCGATGATCGGTGTATCACCATTGGATACGTCTTCATAAACATCCTCGTATTTGTCATAACGTATGATGATAAATTCACCGGTCATGATTGTAGGTTCCATCGACCCAGACCCGACAACAGAATACGTGTGGTTGAATATTTTCAAGTATCGATTTTCTTGTAACGCCATGGTGCCCATCAATAATAAAAGGACCGCCGCTAGAAAGAAAAATACTGTAAATACCGTTAACGATATTTTAATGATTTTTTTCATCTAGATGTCCTCCTTACTATTATGATTCATCAGAATCGATATTATTGTTTTTAGAATCTTTTGGTAAACCCTCTTTTTTAAGCTTTTCAATATCCTTTTCGGATTGTTTTTGAATATCAAGGAGGGCTTTCTCTTGTTTTTTCGCCATAGATAATTTGAGTTTTTCAAATTCTTTGAGCAATTTTTCTTGTTCTTTTTGACGTTGAAGTTTGAGTTTCTTCATCATACGATCATGCTCAATCTTAGCTTTCTTCTTGAGGTTAGATACGACAAGTCGATATTCCGCTTTGGCTTTCTTTTGAGCCTCGGTAATCGCGAGTTTTTCTTCACGTTCAAGTTTCTTGATTTGTTTAGCCTGTTCTTTTTCAATCGCTTCACGTTCTGCTTGGAAGTGACGATCTAGAGTCGCAATCTTCTGATCTAATTGATTTTGCAGAGTCTGTTTAAGGTTATTGATGAGTGTATTATTTTCTTCAATCGCTTTTTGAGTTTCTGCTGCAATATTATCGTCGACTTGTTTCTTCTCAAGTGCGAGCGCATCACGGTTCTGATTCACAAGTTCTAAGTTATCGGCGAGCATTTGTGCTTCTTTCGCAGCGATATCTTTTTGTTCTTTGAGAGCAGCTTCAATGCGAATACGTTCAGCTTCATCTTCAGTCTTTTTACGGTTCATCAAAATGAGTCTTTGATTCGCACCTTCAATATCTTTCATCAATTTACGTTCTAGACGTATCGCATTGTTATAATCGACTTCTTTGGTTTCTCGAATGATTCTCGCAATCTTCGCTTTTTCCTTACTGACTTCGAGGTTCTTTTCGACGTCATCATCTTTGACCATACGTGAGAAGAAATCATCATTTTCTTCTAATTCAAAATGGTGTTTAAAAATCGCATTTGAAATCGAAATGGTGTCACGTAAAGCACGTTTTAGCCCTACCTCATAAGTCGAACTGCGTTCAACTTCTTCATCGACACGTTTTTTGAATATTTTGATGTTTTCTTGTAGGAAGTATTGGTTGATGCGTTCATCTTCAACGATGATTGGTTCTGGTGTATTGACAACATCATTGATGTGAATGTTCGCAATCTTAAAGGCTTTTTTAACAATTTCTTTTTCAACAATTTCATCGTAAGAAGGTTTTCTAACCCCTTGATTGAACGCAACCATTGAGAACGTATTTAAGGCAAGTCTTTCAACCGCATCCTGATAGGATTTATCAAAGGTTAGGTCTTTTTCTTTAACCGTAACATCATACGCTAGTGTGTTATATCGATCTAGGAATAACCATAAGACATAGCAGTTTCTAAAATCTACGTTCTTTAAGATGACGTTGGTTTGCATAATAGGAGGTAATACCTTTTTTTCACCCGCCATTAAGGACATAAATGGTGAATTTCGGATGGATGTGACACGCTTAGACAAATATTCGACGCGCTCAAGAATCCCTCTATTATAAATGTTGATTGATTTATCTTCTAGGTCTTCTTTAAAAACGACATCGAGGTTTAAATCGACCACTAAATCGCTAATTTGAAAGTTAGATGTATAGTTAAAATGTTTCTTCTGATAGGAAATGATGTTATCTTTAATGAGTTCATGACGGCTTCGGACGAAGTTAAAAAGCCGTTCTATGAGGGTCATCACAAATCGGTTTTCATAAGTACCATAGTCGACGTCAGTTTCCGTGGTCATAATCTTCTTTGGCATAACCACTTCATCGCGTATTTCACGAATAAAATGGGTATGAGAAGCTAAATGTCGAATGGAATTACTGCGAATCTTTTTGGCTTTCTCGATTGGTACAATTTCTTCTAAGTATTTTAACCCAGATTTTGGGTTTAATATGATTTTTTCTATGCTTGGGAAATACGATTCAATGGTCTTAATCCACGTTTCATCGAATGTCTTTGTCTCAGACATACTCTTTTGATAAAGCGTGTTTTTACCAGCCATTAAAGCGGTGTAAAAGGTTTTTGGAAATGTATGGGACTTTTCTAAATCCTTGAATGTTTGATCGTATGAATAATAGAACTGACTTAACTTGTCGGTTTGTCTCTTTTTCATTTAAAGGCTCACCTAGTTCATCTTCTTGAGATCTGTGAGGAATGCAATGCATTCTTTGAATACGTTCTTACCGAATAGTTTATCGAGCAATACGATCAGTTCGCTCAATTCATCTTGTAAGAATGGTAAGTTCAAGACTTCAAATTTTCTCAAGATTTTTCTCGCAACCATATAATCGAGTGCTTCATATTCTGAACCACCACAACCGACGAAAATCGGTGTAAAGAGTTTAATTTGTTTCATAATACGGTTACCAAAAGTAATTTTAAACTTTTGGGCGATAAAATCATCGAGTTTACCAAGGTTATCCAAGGCTTTTGGTGAAATTGGATGAGCTTTCCAAGCCTCATCAAATAAGGATTTCAAGTATTCGTGGCTCATCGTGACACCTTCAGTATATGGAGCATCAACGAATTCAGCTTTAGTATTCATGACGATGGATGATGCACGGTCATACACTTTATCGGTAATGGTGAATGTGGAGTCATCCTTGTTCGCAGTACCGACAAACCATACGTTTTGTGGAACCAATATTTTACCATCAATGAAGTGTTTTGGGTCAGTAGGTTGACGGTCAGAAACTACGTCAATTTTCCATTCGGCTTCGTTTGGCATTTCCATGATGGATAAGAATTCTGCAAAGTAATATTCAATACGAGCTAAGTTTAATTCGTCTAGGACGATGAAGTTTAAGTCTTCGCGGTAGGTCGTTTCATAGAGTTCTTTTAAGAAGTCTGTTTCATTAAACTTCTTGGTAAATTCGTTTAAATAACCAATCATTTCGGCCCTATCACGCCAAGATGGTTGAACTGAGATAATCGCTGAGTCATGACCAAAGAACTTACCCATCGCATAAGGTAAGGATGTTTTACCGGTACCAGAAATACCTTCTAGAATTAAAATCTTAGAGGCTGCCATACCAGCAAAGAATGTACGAATAATTTTCTCATTGTAATATAGATTTAAACGTGAAGCTGAGAAGTTGATAAAACGGTTCACTAATTCAGGTAAGCCAATGGTATCTTCTGGGGTCATTTGAATGGATGTAATGACGTTCTTATAGGCTTCATCGACTTGGATCAATTTAGCAAAGCGAGTTTGACCAAGTGCTTGTGGGGCATTCTTGTCTTGTTTTTCCTGTTCTTTCCCAGGAAGTGAGGAGGATGCGGATGCACCACCCAATTTCAACATTAAAATCTTATTTTTTTCGTCGGCTAATTCGACGGTTTTTTGCGTTAATAATGCGACTTCCTCAAGGAGTTCATCTTTATCCATTTCTGTTTTAACAAAACGAATATAAACCCTGAGAAGTTGATATATCTTGAGAATGAAGAAAACAATAAAAACCATGTTAATCCCAAGGACTAAAATGGCAATCAGCCAGTCACCAAAACCAAATTTGTTACTAGCTTGGATTAAATTGTTCATATATGTAGCGACATCATTAAATAATAAATCCGCAAAAGCCTCAAAAATAGTGCTGAAAAATTTGCGGATATTTTCAAAAAAATCTATAATGAAGTCGATATAATAACGAGCAAACTCAATCATCGTTTTACCTCAACTTTTTAACTGACTACTGTTTTGATTGTTCCTTCTTTATTTCTTCTAATAATTCCTTACGAATTCTTTCTTTTTCCGCTTCTAATAATTCTTGTTTTTCATCTGCATGTTTAGCTTCAATCTTTTCTTTATTAACAGCGAGTAATGTCTTTGTTAAGACAAATCCTTGATATGCAAGTAATAATACAACTGGCAGAATTACAAATAACGCAAATCCAACTGGAGTTTGTAAATAAGAGATTGCGCTACCTAAACCGTTAATATGACCTGTTCTAATTGCTTTTATGTTTTCATACGTAACGATTTCATATTGAACACCTGTATTATTTCCACCATCAACATATGGAGCAATTGATGCGGCTTTATCACCTTGTGTAACAACATAATTAGCTGTAATGTGAACAATTCTATGAGTGTTTAAGGCTAATAGATTTAAATCATAAAATGTTATGACGTCACCTACTTGTAACTCATGTTTATCAGATTCACTTAATAATTTTACTAAAACTAGTGATCCTTTGTTAAATGAGTCAGGGTTATTACCTTCCATTGAGTCAGAAATTACAGGTAAAAAACCTCGTCCCATAATATTTGCAATATCTTTGTTTGATTTAATACTCAAATTCGAAATAGAAAATAACAACAATAATACAATAAGAGTATAGAATAATACGTTACCAGCAATTTTTAAGACGTTTTTTATTTTAAATTTAGATTGACTCACTAGACACATCTCCTTTTAGACAACGTTTTCACTAATACAATTATATTATATTATTTGCCTAAAATCTAGTATCAAAGAGATTATCTTGAAAATGTCATTATTTTAAAGATAAGGTTTGCATGTGTCCATGCAAACCTTATTGCTTATTACTAACTAATTAAATGTTAACTGCTTCAAAACCTATAAGAACAGACAATTCAGTATCGAAAATTGCATCAAATGTGTCAGCATCAAAGCCTTCAATCCAAATTCTAACAATTACACTACCAGTATAATATCCAGCAGTAGGACCAGTTAAAGTTAAGATTTCAGCAGGAGTGTCATTGACATCTGATGTAACAACTACTGTAGGAATTGCTACACCATAAGTTGTATCTTTACCAGCAGCAATACCATAAGCAGCAGCTCCCCATGGAGTAGCAGCACCAGCACCTACAACAGCTACGTCAGGAGTACCTGCATTACTGTCATGGTCAACAAGAGCTAAGTCAAAAGACGTTATATCATCATTTGAGTTAAGAACAGTTAATGATTGATCTTCAGGAGCTTGATATACAACGGTTGCTGAACCTACGATTGAAATTCTTGCACCAGTCCAAGCAGCAACTGTTTTTTGGCTATTTAATGTCCAAGCTGCACCTTGATCTGATGGAATAAATGATGGAACGTTTACTGTCCATGTTTCTTCAGTTCCACTTAGTGTAGCTGTGCTCCATATGATTTTTTTAGCTGCAGAAGATCTAAAATATAATTGGAATTGAATATATTTAGAAGATGAGCCATAAGTTTGACCAACACCTGATTCATTATTGATTGTAGCACCGTTTGGTGATGTTACGTTGTCAAAACGGAAGTTTGGTTGCATATTTAAAATATAAGTTTCAATAACAGATTCTGGTAATACAGTATACCATGTTGTAGTTCCACTAGGAGCTGTATATGCGTTTGTACCGTTCCAGTCTCCAAGTGTAATTTCAATACCTTCACCGGCTGTTACTTGACCTTGGAATGCACTAATTGAAGCTTTATTGGTTAATGTAAACCATGCGAATGTCGATGTACCAAGTGCGATTACGACTAGTGCCATCGTTACTACTGATAAAACTAATTTTTGAGTTAATTTTCTCATTGTTTTTTTCCCCTTTTTCCTTTTTATTTTTATGTCTTTTTTATTTCATATCAATTACGATTGTAACTGATTTGTTGCTAAATTACAATACTTTCTGCCGATTGAAACTCGAACCTAAAGGATAATGTATCTTCATAGATTGCATCAAATGAATCTGCATCCCAACCCTCAAGCCAAATATTCAATCTGAACTTACCTAAGTAATACGGTTTGTTCTCATCATCGAGTTGATCTGTAACAATCAATGTCGCGACTTTTGATTTGTTATCGAGTGGTAAATAGTCGTTTCGTTCGTTAAACTTTGAAAGTGTATCAATTAGCGGTTGTGGTGTCGATGGCAATTGGATGAAAACTTGTTTAGCTTTTCTCAAATAATCAACGCCACCATAGTTTTTACCATAACCACGATCAGGATTTTCTGTCGGGTCATAGATGAAACTTCTAAACTCACTAACATCTCTTGTATCCAAGGGATTATCTGTTTTTAATTCTGTCAATGAAATTCTAATCGCGTCTTTGGCGTAATAGGTTCTCATTTCATTTTCGAACACAATATCATCGGGTCCAAGATTAAATGTGACTGGACTCCTAAAGTTAACTCCTCTTGATAACACATATGTACCGCGAGACGGTGGGTTATCATAGGTTGAACTAGAACTAACGTTATCCACTAAATAAACATCTCTATATCGAGTGGTTGTCCGTGCATACAATTCGAGTGAAATGTAATTGACGTTCGGAATCCCTTCGAAATTGAGTTCTGCATCCACTAATTGAATTCTATTTCCAATAAAGTTGATACCATCTGTGGATGTTAAATCCATTAATCTAGCACCTCGCCAAATTTCGTTAATTTGCGCTGTGGTGATTTCATTAGACCAGTTGATGCCATCCAATGAAAATTCTAAGTTGCTACCAGGATTCATGGTGATTTGAAAGCCATCAACTCGGTTTGTTTCTGCGATGACTACCCATGCAAATGTTGAAGTTGTGAAGGTTAATGTTAACAGGATCGTGGAAATCATGGAGATATAAAGTTTTTTGATCATAGACTACATTGCATCTCTTATCGTATACTTCATATCAATTTTGATACTACCACGTTCCATGTTTGGTGTTGTGTCATAACCTTCAATCCACATAAACACGGTAAACTTGTAAACTGCACCTGGTTGGAAGCGTTCAATGGTTTTACTAATGATGGGGTCTCTTGAGTAATTTTGAGAGAGGAAATGTTCTGCAGGTGGAATACCAGGATATTTAATATCATAGGGTAAGTCTTCCGCATCATCCGGCTTCATGTACATGGTTTGAATCGGGGTATCAGGTTGTTGACCTGTTTCCACGACTCTTTGTGTAACAATCATAATTCGAATGAAATTATCCAATCCTTTGGTTACGTCTATGATGTTCACTGCGTAATTCAAGTTAATCATTTCTAGACCACTATTTCTGACATAGAAGGAATATGCGAGATAATCTGCTTCATGATCTGTAAATAGGCCATCGTTAGCTACTGCTTCTTCAATTTTTAAATAGCTGTAGGTCGCTTCATCGGATTCATCATCAGGATCAACGAACAGTCTAGAAGTTGCGGTGTCGTCATTAAATGTTTTGACTTTGGATAATTGTATCCCTTTTTGCGCAGCTTCTTCAGTCATCGATATGACGAAGGTTCCGGTGGATAAACCATAAAATGTGACAACCCCAAATCCGAGTGAAAGTAGACCTGATATGATAACGCCTAGCGTTAAGAATCTAGCCGTCATTGTGGTTGTCTTCTTGATCCCAAGAACGGTTGAAAGTCTCATATCTCACACCCCTTGTTCGTAAACACCTGATTTTTTATATGAAAAAGCCAGCTGTCACGAAAAATGACAACTGGCTACCATTTATATAGGCCCTATAGCTTTGCGTCGCTAGATTTCTCTAGTTTTGCCTTTAACATTAGTATTCTAATACACTTACAATATACACCCATCGAAAAAGAATGTCAACACTTTTGAAATAATTTTTTTATAATTGTATCATTTTCGATAAATCGGTTTCCTTGTAGTATGTTTTTAGATTCTCAAAGGACATTGGACGAGCAAAATAGAATCCTTGCACGATATGAATATTATAGCCAGCGATGGTTTGTAACATTTGCGCGTTCTCAATGCCTTCAGAAATAATCGTCTTTTGATTCTTCTCAGCAAATTCGACCAGCAAGGTTACGAATCTCGATTTAACGTAGGAATGCTCTTCGTTTAAGAACTCTTTCGATAACTTGATCGTATCTAGTGGCATGGTTTCTAATTTCGCGAGTGTCGCGTAGTCCAAACCGAAGCCATCGACTGCGAACTGGAAGCCCAAGGCTTTGAGTTGCGTGATGTTTTGTAATACAACGCCATGTTTATCGAAGAGCGCGAATTCCACAATTTCTAATATGATGTTTTCCGCATTCATCTTATACTTCTTTAATACGCGTTGAAAGTCAACCGCTAAAGCTTCGTTCATCAATTGCTTAGGACTGATGTTAAATGTAAATTTGAGGTTGGATTTAGGGAATGCTTGTTTGAATTCATAATAGCTCTTGATCAAGGATTCCAATCCCCAGAGACCAACCCAGTAAATATCCCCGGATTGTTCCATGATGTTGATGAATTTAAATGGACTCAATAACCCGTGTTCTGGGTGATTCCAACGTAAGAGGGCTTCAACCCCATATAATTCTTTGGTATTAATATCGACGATTGGATGGTAATAAAGTAGGAATTCTTTTTTCGCAATCGCGTTTTTAATTTGATAGTAATAATCCAAAAATTCGCTTTCGGTTTCGCTCATGTCTTCTGAGTACAGACGGATTGCGTTACCACCGGTTTTCTTTACGGTATAGTTCGCTAATCGGAGTGAGTTG